>JADZEF010000333.1 GCA_020850695.1 Planctomycetaceae bacterium
ATCGAGCAATTCGGGATGCGTCGGCGCATCGCCGCGAGTGCCAAAGTCGCTGGGTGTCGGTACGAGTCCCTGGCCGAAGTGCCATTGCCAGACTCGATTCACGAAGACGCGTGCGGTGAGCGGGTTCGTCGGTCGGGTCAGCCAGTTCGCCAGTTCGAGCCGACCGCTCCCTTTCACCTCGGGCGGCAACCTGGCGTCACCGAGCACTGCCACAAACCCGCGGGCGGCTTCATCGCCGAGTTTGTCAGGTTCGCCGCGTTTCTGAATGCGGACGTTGGTCGGAGTCCCTTCGGTCACTCCGTAATCCACGGGATAAAGTCGCTTCGCGTTTTCCGCATCCCGCTGCTTTGTCATCGCGGCGATGTCGGCGTCGAGCTTCGCAATCTGCTGTGGCAAGTCAGCGGGAGTTTTCGGAGCGACGACGGGGCCCGATCCAGGCTCGCCGAAAGGAGTCATCTGCAGGCCGATGTTGTCGAGATCGCGCACAGGCGACGGCCCCTCGGCGTGCCCCGTTCCGTCGCAGATGAACGTGTCGAACACTCCGTCCCAACTTGCTGAGAGCGGTCTGTCGCTGATCGTCGTGAGATCGTTCGGATTGCCGACAAGGCCCGAGTACGACTTCCGGTCGCGATCCAGCGTCAGTCGCAGCGTGTACCAGGCGCCCGGCTCGATCCTGCGAACAACGCTCCATGCGCCGCCGCTGCGAATCGCCAATTCATTCGCCGTCACGCTGATATCGACCGCCGTGGAACCAATCACGCCGCGACCCAGGTAGAACCGGAACGCGCCCGTCTGCTTGACTGGCGCGACGACTCGGAAGTCGATCGTAAAGTGCATCTGCTTGCCGGCGATCGCGCGCACGCCGGGGTTGAAGACGTACCGCACGCCGTCGGTCTTCAAGCCGGTTCCCATGCGGACCCCTCTGCTGCCGACCGGATGCGTGTGCGCGAACGGGCTCTGAGCTTCCGCCACCACGGTGTTCGGGCCGAGTGCCAGCCACGTTCCCTCAGGTGGCTTCCCGAGCGTCTGCGATTCGAAGCCGAGATCGATGCCGCCCGCGAAGGCATTGCCATTGAGTGCCGCGCGATCGTTCTTCAGGTGAGCCAACTCGCCATCCAGCCGCGCGAGTTCCGCGGCTTTGATCTGATCCCGTCGAGCCGCTTCTGCTGGCGGGACGAGCGGCGGGAAGAATGCCGGCCGCTTCTGCTCTTCGCCACCGGGAAAAGCCCATTGAGTGCTCTTCAAGATGCCGTACAGACCGTAGTAGTCCTGCATGGTGACCGGGTCGTATTTGTGGTCATGGCAGCGAGCACATCCGAGCGACAGACCCAGCACCGACCGTCCGATCGAATCAATCGCATCGGCGAAGTCGAGATGCTGATAGTCGGGATTGGGCGCATATCCGTACCGCTTGCCGACCGCGAGAAAGCCTGTCGCCGTGACGCGACTGGCGTACTGCTCCGCGGGGCCGGTCCTGGCGAGAATGTCCCCGGCAATCTGCTCGCGAATGAACTCATCAAACGGCTGATCGGCGTTAAAAGAGTTGACGACCCAGTCGCGGTATTTGAACGCTTCACGCACCGGATAGTCCGCTCCGTCACCCGCTGTGTCTGCATACCGAGCCACATCGAGCCAGTGCCGCCCCCAGCGCTCGCCATACGCCGCCGATGCCAGCAACCGGTCGATCAGTCTGCTGAAACTCTCCGTCGATTCGTCTTTCAGGAACGCATCAATCTCGTGGGGAGTCGGCGGGAGCCCCGTCAGATCAGAGGTCGCTCGTCGAATCAGCGTCCGCTTGTCAGCCGCGTTGATCGAACGTACTCCTGCCGCGCGCTGCTTCGCAAACACGAAGGCATCCAGCGGGGCGACATCTGGTTGAGGCACCGTCGGTCGCGTAATCGGCTGAAACGCCCAATGCTTCGCGGGATCGACTTTCGCGCCGCCCGGTTGAGACTCGGGAAACGGAGCCCCGTCTTCGACCCACTTCACGAAGTCCGCAATCTGCCGCTCCGAGAGCTTGCCGTTCTCCGGCATCTTCAGACTCTCGTCCTCGTGCTTAATCGCCCGAATCAACCGACTGTCCGCCGCCCTCCCCGGAACAACCGCCGCCCCCAAATCGCCCCCTCGCAGCAGCCCCTTCCGGGAATCCAGCCGCAACCCCGCCCACTGCTTCTTCGCCCCATGACAATCCCAGCAATGCTCAACCAGCACCGGCCGAATGCTGGTCTCAAAGAACCGCACCTGCTCCGGCGTCGGCGCCGTGTCTTGAGCGGTGGCACGGACTTCCACACTCAGCGCTATCATCACAACTGCCGGCATGAGGCCGTGAATGGCAAATCTCAGCATGCTGCACCTTGTCGTTGAAATCATTCTGGCGGAGCGATCGTCAGTCCTGATCGGAGCGTCGCGCGGATCAGGTGACACATCACGGATCCTCGCACCAATGCTGCAATTTGATCACCGCAGGCCACTCAGAGCAAATGCCCCCTAAGCTCATCGTCACCAGCATTCGCGTTTCCGTCGAGGAGATCACGTCGGATATCGTCTGTCGCCAGCCATCCAAGCGAGGGTATCACCAAAAACACCTCCGAACTCCAGGAGCGATCCAAGACTGCGATCGTGTTGCTGTAAGTCATGTCGTGAATGTTACTTGCAGTGAATCGAGGCTACAAGACGGCGATTGACCTTTTTCTCCGGGAAATTCGGGGTTGGGGTGCCTGTTTGCGGTTGAATCTCGCACCTTCCGACCTTGCAGGCGTTTGAACCGGGAGCCTGAATTCACCGGGCCGTGAAATGCGAGTAAGTGGAAATAAGGTATGCGTTTACGGCGAAAGGCGGACAGTTTGCGGAAGCTTTTCGACAAGCTGACACTCAAAAACATGATTCAACTTGACAATCGGCCGATTACGGCGTATTTTGCCAACAAGTTAAATAACCAAGTGGTGAATAATGATGATCGCCCCCCTGAGCATTACATTCGCCGCAATTGCCGATCCGACTCGGCGAGCGATTCTGGCTCGCCTTTCCAAAGGCGAGGCGGCCGTGAAAGAGCTGGCCAGGCCGTTCAACATGACTCTTCCCGCGATTTC
>JADZEF010000334.1 GCA_020850695.1 Planctomycetaceae bacterium
CGACAGCGACGGAAACAGCAAGTCGAATCAGTCGTCCAACGCGGCCAACGACAGCCGCGTGAAGGGCGCCACCGGCAAGGGGGACGTCGACCAGAAGGCCCTCGGCCAGAAGGGGAACTGGGGGAGCCTCAACGACAAGCAGCAGGCCCAGGCCAAGAACCTGATTGGCAGGAAGTTCCCCGCTCACTATCGTCAGGCGGTCGAAGAGTATTTCAAGAAGCTCGCCAATCGCCCCGCAGGAGCCGGAAAGTGACAGGGTTTGGTCTCGCCTCGATGCTGGCGTTCGCGGCCGTCGCCGCCCCGCCCCAGGTGACTGTCACCACCCTCTCGGGCGAGCAGCACGCGGGAGAGCTTTCGAGTCTCGCCCGCGAAGCGTTGCAGCTCACGAAGGACGGCGCCGCGAAGAAGCTCACTGTCGCCGACCTCATGGAGGTCCGCTTCGCTCCGCCGACACAACCGGTCGACACGGTCCCGCAAGGCCCCGTCGTCCTCGCCACGCTGTCCGACGGTTCGACCGTCCAGGCGACCGCCGTCCGTGTCGCCAGGCGCGAGATGACGCTCGAGTCTCCGGTCTGGGGAACGATCAAGCTCCCCATCACGGCCGTCGCCGGCCTCCGCTTTGCGGGCCCCGATCAACAGGTCAATGCGTCGTGGACCGAGCTCTCGGCCCGCCAGCGCAAGGAAGACATGCTGGTCGTCCAGAAAGGGGCGGTCCTCGACCACCTCAAGGGAACCGTCGGCGAAATCTCCGATGACGCAGTGACGTTCGTCCTTCCGGCCGACGGCGACGGCAAGTCCGAATCGGTCCAGGTGAAAAAGCAGAAGATCTTCGGCATCCTTTACTCGACGCGCAAGCCGCCGACGCAACAACCCGCGTGCGAGGCGCTGGCCGCCGGGGGCGACCGCCTCAAGCTGCGGTTCGCGACATGGAACGGCGAAGAGTGGCAGGCCGCGCTCGTCGTCGGCGGCGAGGTAAAGCTCGCTCCCGAGCGGCTGCTGGCCCTCGACTTCAGCCTCGGCAAAGTCAAATACCTCTCCGATATGGAGTGGCGTGACATGAAGCTCACGCCCTACTGGGACACCGAGACCGACCGCATCCTGTTCGCCCCGCAAAAGGACCGCAACGGCGACGGCGGCCGGCTGCGCCTCGGCGTCCCACTCCGTCCAGGTTCGCGGTTCCTCGTCAGCAAGGTCTACCAGCGAGGGTTGTGGCTCCACTCGAAGACGATTCTCAAATACCGTCTCAACGGCGACTACCGCCGGATGACGGCCATGATGGGCATCAGCTACGACATGCTCCGCTACAACCGCGGAGACGTCCACGTGAAGATCACCGGAGACGGCAAGCCGCTGTTCGAAGGAGACGTCAACTGGACCGAGCCGGGCCGCCCGCTCGACCTCGATCTGACCGACATCCGCGAGCTCGAGATCCTGGTCGACTTCGGCAAGGACCAGTTGCCGGATGGAGACGAGTTCGTGCTCGCGGATGCGAAGCTCGTGAAATGAACGGCAGGGATATCTCGCCTGAGATGACTGTCCAATCCGTTGAACTGATCTCACCCGGTCGCCACCTGCGGCCGGGTGCTCTTGTGTCGGGAACCTGCCCCATGCGACAGACCTTGTTCACCGCCGCGGTTCTCGCACTCGTGATTTCCACCGGACGTGTTATCGCCCAGGAGCGAACCGCTCTCGATCCCGCCGTGCTGGAAGCGCAGGCGAAGCGCGTGGCGGTCGTCGAGAAGGTCGCGCCGGCGGTCGTCGCCATCTTCGGACCCGGCGGCGGTGGCGGCGGCTCGGGCGTGCTGATCAGTCCGGACGGCTACGTCGTCACCAACTTCCACGTGACGAACGGCGCCGGCGACTTCATGAAGTGCGGGCTGAACGACGGCAAGCTCTATGATGCGGTGATCGTGGGGATCGACCCGACGGGGGACGTGGCCCTCGTGAAGATGCTCGGCCGCGACGACTTTCCCACGGCGAAGATGGGAGACAGCGACAAGGTCAATCCGGGGGACTGGTGCTATGCGATGGGCAACCCCTTCCTGCTGGCCAACGACTTCGCCCCGACCGTGAGCTACGGCATCGTCTCGGGCACGCATCGCTATCAATACCCCGCCGGGACGTTCCTCGAGTACACCGATTGCATTCAAGTCGATGCGGCGATTAACCCCGGCAACTCGGGCGGACCGCTGTTCAACGACGAAGGGGAGATCATCGGCATCAACGGCCGCGGGTCCTTCGAGAAACGCGGCCGCGTCAACTCGGGCGCCGGGTATGCCATCTCGATCAATCAGGTGAGGTACTTCCTCGGCCATCTGCGGAGCGGGCGGATCGTCGACCATGCGACGCTGGGGGCCTCGGTCGCCACGCAGTCGGACGGCACGGTGATCGTCGGCAGCATTCTCGAGCAGTCGGAAGCCTACCGCCGCGGGCTGCGGATCGATGACGAGATCGTCTCGTTCGGCGGCCGCCCCATCCGCAGCGTGAACCAGTTCAAGAACATCCTCGGCATCTATCCCAAGGGCTGGAAAGTGCCGCTCGTCTATCGTCAGAACGACCAGAAGTCGGAAATCTATGTGCGGTTGCGAGCGCTGCACCGCCGTTCGGAGTTCGTCCCGGGCGGCCGCAAGCCGCAGGGGCGGCCGATGCCGGAAAATCCTGAGAATCCTGATGAGAAACCTGGCGACAAAAAGCCGGACGGCAAGCCCGGCGACCCGCCGAAGCGGCCGATGATTCCCGGGCATGCGGCCCCGCCCAAGCCACCCGAGCAATACAAGCACATGCTGGTGAAGAAGGAGGGCTATGCGAACTACTGGTTCAACGAGCAGGAGCAGAAGCGGGTCCTGAAGTCGATCCAGTCGCTGGGCGACTACTCGGAGAACGCGGGAGCGTGGCTGCTGGCCGGCCATACGGCCGCCGATGCCCCGTTCGAGTTCATCCTCAACGACACCAGCAAGGAACCGGGCAACGCCCTCAAGTGGAAGGACGATGCCTTCCTCCAGAAGCTCGGCGACAACCCGCCCATCGACGAGCCCCCGGGCTCGGGTGGGCTGCTGATCGCGCTGCAGCACCTCCGGTTGATGCTGATCTACGGCCCGGACGGCTTCGGCCGATTCGAGTATCTCGGGACCGAGCCGCTCGACGGCAACGGGCCCATGGTCGACGTGCTGGTGTCGTCGGTGAACGGTCTCGAATCGCGCTGGTACATCCGCGAAAATGATGGCGTGTTTGCCGGGTTCGACACATCCTTAGGGGAAGACATCGACGAGTGCGAGATCCGCTTCACCGACTTCATCGACCTGGGGAGCCGCCGCTTTCCGAAGCAACTGGCCGTCAACCACGCCGGCCGCCCCTTCGCGAACTTCACCATCGAAAAGCCGACGTTCCAGCCGGGGAAGCGGAAGGAGCTGCCGAAGAAGGGGGATGGGAAAGAACCGGGCGAGAAACCAAAGGACTTGAACGGCGACGAGGCCAAGTAAAATGGAAAAGACGTATGCCGCGGATCAGTCATTTTCATGGCATCGAAATTTACATGTATTTTCGGGATCACGCCCCGCCACACTTTCACGCCATTCATGGCGATGAAGAAGCTTTGGTGGAGTGGAGTCCGGCGCAGGTCCACCGTGGGTCGCTTCCGTCGAAATCGTTGAAACTGGCACTGGAATGGGCTCGGCTGCATCCTGAAGAACTGGATGAAAACTGGCAGCGTGCGCAGCTGGGTCAGCCGTTGGCGCCCATTCCGCCGCTCCCTTGAAGGACTGATGATCGGAGGACTTCCCATGTTGCGCATCAAGAAAGCAACTCCACTTTCAGGACATCGGCTTCGCCTGGAACTGTCGGACAGTTCGGTCATCGAGCGCGACGTCGAGCGATACATGGCCGGCCCGGTGTTCGAGCCGATTGTCAACGATCCTGCGCTGTTCCGTCAGGTCCGCGTCGAACATGGAACAGTGGTCTGGCCGGGCGACGTTGATCTCTGCCCGGACGTCGTGATCTGGGATGGATCGCCACCCGAGAAGGGACGTGACTCGGATCGCGTCGCCTGAAATTCTTCAGGATGCCATGGCGACACAAGCTGTTGGTTGCCTCATCAAATCAAGATTGCCCGAATTTGTTCTGGACCGAGACCAGTCATGTCGACGTTGCTTGATCAGATGCTCGAACCGCTCATGGATGATCTCGATGCACCGAGAGCGCGAAAACTGGCTGCTCTGCGAGCGGACCCGAAGCTGCAGGCGCAGGTCGATCAACTGGCCGATAAGGCCAATGAAGGAACGTTGAGCGAATCGGAACGCGCGGAATACGACAAATATCTCGCCGCCTGGCATCTGATGTCGCTCATGCAGCGGAGGGCTCGTCGATTTCTGAAGGAGTCAGGCGAGTCATGATCTCTGCCGCGACCCGCAGATCGGTTCGGCAACGAGCGGAGGGTTGGTCGGGCAGGTAGGAGTCGAACTTCGGACGAAATTGCTAAAGAAGCGGGCTTGGAATGCCCCGGAAGGGGCGATGGTGAATAGCCGGGGGCAACGCCCCCGGAGAATCGTCCAATACAAATGCCAAAGCCCCGAAGGGGCGAAGGTAGTCTATGGCGTCGACCTATACCCGCCTCACCTACCACCTGGTTTTCAGCACAAAGAGAGACGTCAACTTATCCTTCCACGCTTCCAGCAAGATCTCTACGACTACACCGGTGGCATTATCAAGGACGAAGGCGGGGTCTTGCTGGAAGCCGGCGGAATTTCCGACCATGTCCATCTGCTCGCCTGCATCCCCGCTCGGTTGGCCCTTGCCACGGCCATGCAGCACATCAAAGGGAATTCGTCGAAATGGCTGAATGAGTCGGGCAAGAGCGAAGTCCGGTTCGAATGGCAGGCGGGATATTCCGCGTTCACGGTCAGCGAATCTCAGGTGGAACGAGTTCGAGATTACATCCGAAATCAGGAAGAGCATCACAAAAGCCGTGATTTTCAGATGGAACTGTTGGCGCTACTGAAGAGTCATCGGGTTGATTTTGACGAACGTTATCTCTGGGACTGAGGCACCGTCGCCCCTTCGGGGCTTGAAGACGTTTCTGATAGATCTTGTTGCCGGGGGCGTTGCCCCCGGCTATTCAACGTCGCCCTCCGGGGCTTCAAAAGAGCTGGTCGCGAGTTCGCTCGACACGGAATCTATTCCATGTGGATTTGCTCCTCATTCAACGTGTTCAAGAGCGGCAGTCGTGTGCTCAACGCGATCGCCATGACTCTGCTTATTGCCCTCCCAGCTTTCGCCCAATCCACCGACGACACCATCCAGGCCGTGCAGCCGAAGATGGTGAAGATCTTCGGAGCGGGCGGCGTCAAGAACCTCCATCCCTACAGCACGGGGTTTCTCGCCTCGCCGCAAGGGCATGTCGTCACCGTCTGGAGCCATGTGCTCGATGCGGACGAAGTGACGTGCGTGCTCGACAACGGCCGCAAATTTCAGGCGAAGGTCCTCGGCGCCGAGCCGACGATGGATCTCGCCGTCCTCAAGCTCGAAGGGGATGACCTCAATCTGCCCTATTTCGAGCTGGACGATGCAGGGACTGCCGCACCGGGCGCGCGGGTGCTCGGCTTCAGCAACATGTTCAAGGTGGCCACCGGCGACGAACCCTGCTCGGTGCTGCACGGCGTGATTGCCGCCAAGACCAAACTCACCGCACGCCGCGGCGCGTTCGAAGTCCCCTACGACGGTCCGGTCTACATCGTTGATGCGATCACCAACAACCCGGGCTCGGGGGGCGGCGTGCTGACGACCCGCGACGGCAAGCTGCTGGGTATGATCGGCCGCGAACTGCGGAACTCGGAGAGCAACGTCTGGATCAACTACGCGATGCCCATCTCCGAGCTGCGCGAGACGATCCGCCAGATCATCGAAGGGACGTTCACCGCGAAGGAGAAGTCGGCCGAGAAGGAAAACCCGCGACGCTACAACCCAGCCGACTTCGGCGTGGTGCTGGCCCCGGACGTCGTCTTCCGCACCCCCGCTTACATCAATGCCGTCCAGCCCGAGTCCCCCGCCGCGAAGGCCGGACTCAAGCCCGACGACCTGGTCCTCTTCATCAATGACGAACTCGTGCAGTCGGTGAAGAATCTCAACTCCCAGTTCGGTTTCCTCGAAGAGGGGGACACGCTCAAGGTCATCGTCCGCCGCGGCAACAAGCTGCTCCCCTTCGAAATGATGGTCCCGAAGAAGGCACAGAAGCCGAAGGCCGACGTCAAAGACGACGACAAGGACGAATAGTTCTTCGTCAGTACGGAAGAATCTTCCCGCGAATGACGCGAA
>JADZEF010000335.1 GCA_020850695.1 Planctomycetaceae bacterium
CCAACGGGGTTCCAGCCGAACGGGCCAGAAGCTCGTTATGGAACCCCGTTGGGGTACCTGAGGAACTCAATGCCCCACCCAGTGTGCGCTCGCCAGGCCTCGCGACGCTGGGCTATCGGATGGAACGCCTTCGGCGTAGTGATGCTCGCCGCGTCTCTCGAGTCCACCACGACAGGCAATGCAGAAATCCGCTCCTACGCCCCAGCTCCTCTTCGCCCTCGTTCGAGAACGACCGCGCGATCGTCATCCTGGCGAACCGATGCGACGATCTGCGTGTCACATTCCCCGATCGATCGGAACGATCCGAATGCCTCGCTTTCCGCTTCGGCCGGATATTCCGGCGACGTTTTGTCTTCTCGGTGCCTCCTTGACGCCGGCCGAACATCGGCAACGATTACCATAGATTTCGCGTACGGTCGCTCGCCCCAGGAATGGATGCGAGCATTCGTTATCGTCTCTGTCTCCTAGCGGCCAAGGTCATGTCTCAGGCAGACCCCACCGGATCGTCCAATCCGGAAAGCGAATACTGGAACGCGGTCGACTCGGCCGCCGAAGCGCGGGCCGAACCGACTCGACGCGGCGCTCGCGGTGGCGGCGGAGCCCGTCGCGGCGGCCCGCACCGCAAGGCGCTCCAGCTCTGTCACCAGGTGGCCGAGACGCTCAATTACGTCCTCTCGGGCGAATGCGACGATGACGTCCTCCGCAACCTGTACGTCGTCCGTGTCGACCCCGCACCGGACGTCGGCCAGATGATGGTCACCGTCGCCCCGCTCGATCCCAAAGGCGCCGCACCTCCGGAAGTGATCCTCGCACGCCTCGCCCACGCGTCGGGACAACTGCGGCGCGAAGTCGCTTCGTCCATCACGCGCCGCAAGACTCCGCAGCTTCTCTTCCGCGTCATCTCCCCCCCCGGCGGGAAGCAGGAAGGGTAAACCGACGACGGGACGCGTTCCGCATCACTCTTCCGGCGGCTTCCAATCGCCCCAGTGCTCCAGATAGTGTGTGTACGCGGGCGAGGACGGAGCCTGCTGCTCCAGCCACTGCTTTGTCTGTTCGACCAGGATCTGCTCCTGATCGAGGTCGATCTTTCCCAGCAGCACGCGGCTGCGCAGAAACACGAAGTACGTGTCGAGCACGTCGCAGCGGCAATAATCGTTGATCGCCTGCAACTCCCCCGCATCGAACATGTCCTGGATCTTGGAGCCGTCGATGCCGGTCTTCCCCGGCTTGCCGATCAGGTTCGCCAGCAGGTTCAGCCCTCCCGAGAGCCGTACCGCGCCGAAGTTCGAAAAGAGGTCGAACAAGTCGATGTGGGCTTCGAGGTTGTAGCGGTTGCGGGATTGCTCGTACGACCGGGCATCGACGTTGAACCAGGCCGGCACGCTCAGCCCGTAGCGGAACGCTGCATATTCCAGGACGGGCAAGTCGTACCCGCGACCGTTGAACGTCACGAATGGCGGCCGCTTGTAATGTTCCCACCCCTGCCAGAATTTCCTGGCGATCATGTGGGGGCGGTATGCGGGGGCGTCCAGCACGGCGACGTCGAGCAGCTTGTAATCCGGCGCCACCTTGGCGATCGCGACCGAGCACGGCAGCACGAACGTCGGTGGCAGGACATCCTTGCCCGTCTGCTCGATCAGGTCGTCGCGATAGCGTCGCAGGGCGGCCGCGGGCGTCAGCGTGTCGTTGGGGTAGCGGACGTTGGCGATCAACTCCCCGTCGCCGACCGCTTCGACGTCGAAAATGAGATACGCCACTCCCTGGGCATTGCCGGCCATGCGCCTTCCTCTCGGATGCCTTCCGCATTCATTGGAGAACCCGCAACATCATGTCGCCAATGACCAGCGAACGCCAGCACCCTGTTCGCACTCGGCCAGGTGGCCTCACAGGACCGGTACAATCCCCGCGCCCGGATTGGCGAACGATGATTGCGTGCCTCGCATGGCCGGCGTCCCGCTCCGCGTCCAGGGCTCTTGCAACATCCGCTCGACGATCCGCTCGGCCGAGCGGCCGTCGCCATACGGGCTGACTTCGATCTGCCGCGATCGATAGGCGGCATTGTCGGTGAGCAGCCGCGTGACGCCTTCGACGATCCGTTCCACCGACGTCCCGACGAGTTCAGCCGCGCCAGCGTCAACCGCTTCCGGACGCTCGGTCGTGTCGCGCATCACGAGGATTGGCTTCTTCAGCGACGGGGCCTCTTCCTGCACGCCCCCCGAGTCGGTCAGGATCAACGTCGAGCGGTCCATCAGCCACACGAACTCGGGGTACGACGCCGGCGGACAGAGGACGACATTCTCGAGGCCCGACAGCATTTCGTGGACCGGCTTCTGCACGTTCGGGTTGAGATGCACCGGATAGAGGAACACGACGTCGGGGAATTGCGCGGCCAGCGTGGCGATCGCCTTGCAGATGTTCTGGAACCCGCCGCCGAAGTTCTCGCGGCGATGCCCGGTGACGAGCACCATGCGGCGATCGCCCAGCTGAGAGTGCTTCGACTGCCACTCGTGCGACCGCTTCCGTTCACGCTCGACCGTCCACAGCAGGGCGTCGAGCACTGTGTTGCCTGTAACAGTCACCGTCTCATCGAGCACCCGTTCCGCCAGCAGATTCTGTCGCGACCGTTCCGTCGGAGCGCAATGCAGTGCCGTTGTCAGTGTGGCGACGCGGCGGTTGAATTCTTCCGGCCACGGGGAATAGATGTCGCCAGTCCGCAGTCCCGCTTCGATGTGCACGAACGGAATGCGGCGATAAAAGGCCGCCATCGACGCCGCCATGACGGTCGTCGTGTCTCCCTGTGCGACGACGCAATCGGGCCGAGCATCGTCGAGAATCAGGTCGATCCGCTCCAGACACCGCGCACTCAAACCGGCCAGTGTCTGGTTTGGCCGCATCACGTCGAGTTCGGCATCCGCCTGAATCCCGAAATAGTCGGTCACCTGTTGCAGCATCTCCTTGTGCTGGCCGGTGACGCAGACGAGCGTCTCGATCTCGTCGCTCCGCGCCTGGCACGCCCGTACCACGGGAGCCATCTTGATCGCCTCGGGACGCGTGCCGAAGATGAGCAGTGTGCGGAGACGATTCATGAGGAAGGAGAGACGGAGAGATTGAGGGATGGAGAGACGTAGCCACAAGCGTCCCCGCTTGTGGCTGGAATTCTCGCGGAACAAGAAGCGACAAACAGGGACGCTTGTCGCTACGGAAAACGCAGCCGGGGTGCTTCGAGAGGCGAATCAGAGTTCAGCGGGTAGACGCCAGTTCCTGCGGTCGCTCCGTCGCTCCTTCACTCCGTCCCTCAGTCGCTCCATCCCTCTTTCCTCCTGCCAGCACACGCGTCTTCAAGCCCCGCGCGGCCAACGCATTCGCATGCTCGCGCATCGGCAGCACCTGGAAGCGCTTCTTGAACTCGGTGAAGACTGCATCGACGAGCGCCAATTTCTTCGCCGCCGGCTGACGCATGGCGGGGAAGAACGAGAGGTCGCTGTCGTCGTCGGCTCCCATGAAGTCGAGCGGATGCAGCAGCAGTGACGGCTCGACGCCAGTCAGCCGGCAAAGCCGCAGCGCGTTCTTGAAGTAGCTCATCGCCAGCATGTGCGAGAACTGCCCGAGGTAAAGCAGATAGCTGACGTGGATCGGCGCCTTGAGGATGGGCATCGTCGTGACGGGGATCTCCAGGATCCGCGCGTCGTCACACTGCCACCAGTAGGGCTTCAGCGGGCGGAATCCTTCGCTCCACGTTCCGAACAGTTTCTTCCGCTCTTCCTTCTGGTCGGTGTCGAGCCGAGCCGTGAAGAAGTAGTACATGCGGGCCAGCGGGCCGATGTACGTCGGGAAGGTCGAACCGTCGTACTGGTAGCCGCGGTTTGAGAGAACCTTGAGAACCGTCGGCGAGAATGAAAAGCCCGGACCGCGGAAACCGATCGGCCGCTGCCCCGTCACGCGAACGAGATGCTCTTCCGTCCGCGCCAGCTCCTCATCGATCTCGGCTTCCGAGTAGAGGTGCAGCCACGGCTCGTGCTTGAACGAATGGTTGCCGATCTCATGCCCCGCATCGGCGATGCTGGCAAGAGCCGCCTCGTTCTTCTCCAGCGCCGCGTCCTGCCCGACGACGAACACGGTGATCGTCAGCCCGTGGTCGCCGAGCATCCGCAGAAACCGCGGCACGACGGTGTCGAGGTAAGTCGGATACGACTCCCACCCCGCATCGCCGTGGGTCTTCATGTAAGACCACTTGTTGTCGAGATCCAGCGAAAGGCTGGCGAGCGGCTTGGGCATGGGAGGGTCGAGGGTCTAGAGACGAGTGTCGAGGGACAGCACCCCGGCTGCGGCTTGGAGCAGCCGGGGTGCCGGAGCAGTCAGCGTGTGAATGGTTCAAGACGTTCGATCAAAATCCAAAGCAGGTTTTCACCAAGGAGACACAGAGGCACGGAGAAAGGCAGTGGACTCGGTCCAAAGGCTGGAACCATGGAAAGGACGGAAAGTACGGAAGAAGGCAAAAGACCAGAGTAAGGACGGGAGGATCTCGCGAATCACTCAGCAGGTCTTCTGGTGTTTGTTCTGGCCTTTGTATTTCTTCCGTACTTTCCGTCCCTTCCGTGGTTCCTGTCTTTCTCGGTGTCTCCGTGACTCCGTGGTGAATGAATGCCTTGAAATTCTCTTCCGACCACGATCACCGTTGAGCGACTTCCACGCGGTTTGCTTCGGCACCCAGGGTGCTCGGAGCCGCACCCTGGGTGCTGGCCTCGTAACTCCGATCGTCCTTCGTCCGCCGCAACAAGATCGTGTTGAACGCTTCGTCCGCGAGGCGGATCGTTTCGTTGACGTTCAGCGTGCCGTCGGTGATGTGGGCCGAGTTCACCGCGAAGACGCCGGGGATCGACGTCACCATCGGCGGCAGCCGCTTCGAGTAGTTGATCGTCGGCAGAGCGAAGACCTGGCGGACGCGCGAGACCTGGAACGCCAGAACGTCATCGCGGCGGAAGTTCGGATACATCCGCTCGAGGGCGGATACGAACTGCTCGCGGACCTCGTCGTCCGACCGCTCGAACATCGGGTCGTTGGGGGCGATGTACTTCGGCAGGTAGACCAGATGATTGCCGCCGACCTCTTTCGGATCGACGAGGGCCGTCATCTCGATCACGCCGGTGAACGGCACCCACGAGTCGGTGATGTTGGTGACATAGAAGCGGTCGAGCGGCTTCTTCATCAGCACCGAGGCGCACACGATCCCCTGGTACTCAACGCCGTCGAACAACTTCTTTTCGTCAATTTCGAGGTCCGGGCACAGCCGCGAAATCACGGGCGACGGGACAGTCAGCACGACGTTGTCGAACGTCCGCGAGTTGCCATCCTTCATCTCGACGACCGACGTCCGCCATGCCCCCGCCCGCACCTGCCGCACGCTCTGGTTCAGCAGGATCTCGACTCCCTCGCGCTGCAGCAGTTCCGTGAATCGCTGCATCACCGGGGCGTATCCGCCGCGGACGTAGCCGAACATTTCCTTCTTCAGCCCGCTGCGGCGAGCGGCGTACATGCGGGCAATCGTCGCCCAGATGAACAGGGCCGACGTCTTCGTGTAGCTGTTGCCCAGCTTCGACCGCAGCAGCGGAAGCCACAGTTTCTCGAACGCCCGCTTACCGGACCACCGCCGCAACCAGCTCTCGACGCTGATCTCTTCCAGCCGCCGGCCGTTGCCGATCTTCGATGCGTAGAAAATCGTTCCGCCGAGCCGCAACTTGCCGAGCAGGCTGAGCGGCGGGAACTTCAAGAACTCGAGGCTGTTCGACAGCGAATAGAGCTTGCCGTCGGTAAAGAACCCCGTCTTCGTCTCGACCCACTCCATCTGGTCTTCGAGGTCCAGCTCCCGCAACAATCCGCGGGTCCACATGTCGGACAGCAGCGTGACATGGTAGTGCCGGTCCCATGTGAGATCGCCGAGCCGCCAGGCATCGGCCAGTCCGCCGAGATGGTCGGCCGACTCGATGAGCGTCACCTTCTGCCCGGCCCGCGCCAACCGCAGGGCGAGGCTAATCCCCAGCACACCCCCGCCGACGATGCCCCAGGTTTTTGGTTGTGTGGACATGGGTGGAAGGAGTCAGGAGTCAGGAGTCAGGAGACAGTAGTCAGGAGAAAGTCGACGGCTTCCGTTGGCGTAGCCCGGCCTTCCAAGGCCGGGAGTCAAGTGTTGCGTCCGGCCTTGGAAGGCCGGACTACGAAGGAGCTGCCTGCCCCTTCGCACCTCTTCACACCTTTTCGCACCCCTTCGCACCCTGCATCTCCGCCACCTCTCCCTTGTCGACGATGTACCTGAGGTCGCACGCGGGGCAGTCGAGTTGAGCAATCGTCGGACGCGGGTCATCGCCGAAGCGGTGCATCAGTTGCCCGCACTTGCAGACCAAGCCGACCGAGCGGGCGGGCGAGCCGAGAACGAGGTGAAAGTCAGGGATCGACTTCGTGACCACCGAGCCCATTCCCACCATCGCCCAACGGCCGATCACCAGGTCGTTGCCGATCGTGCAACCGGCGCCGATGGTCGCTCCCTCGCGCACGAGCGTCGTCAGCGTATGCTCGTCCGGTTCCGAGCCGCGAAGCGTCTTGAGATCGGGAAACGTCGCCCGCGGAAAGCGGTCGTTGGTGAAGGTCGTCGAGGCGCTGATCATCACGCCGTCCTCGATCGTCACCGCATTGCAGATGTAGACGAACGAGTTGATCTTCACCCGGTTCCCGATCCGCACGTCGTAGGCGATGTACGTCTTCTCGCCGACGATGCACTGCTCGCCGAGCGTCGTGCCGAAGCGGATATGGACGTTGTCCCAGACCGAGGTCCCCTCGCCGAGGACAACATCCCGTTCGATCAGTGCGGTGGGGTGGATGCGGGTAGGCATTGGGGAAGGGGTCAGGAATCAGGAATCAGGAATCAGGGAAAGCAAAGGTTTC
Organism: Planctomycetaceae bacterium; assembly: GCA_020850695.1. Classification (GTDB taxonomy): domain Bacteria; phylum Planctomycetota; class Planctomycetia; order Planctomycetales; family Planctomycetaceae; genus JADZEF01. The sequence goes on from JADZEF010000335.1 coordinate 6,937, forward strand.
GGTCGTCGCTTGCAGGTTCGCAATGCCTTAGCACCCTGGGTGCGTCGTGCTCAGTTCGCCACAATCGCAATGCGGCTCGCCGCGACCGGCCCGTGCTGGCGCTTCACCGGCTGCCACTTCGAGCCGTGGAGGGCCTGGTAGGCAGTCTCGATCACCTGCACCGACGCCAGGGCGTCTTCGCCGGTGATGAGAAGGTCTTCCTCGCCACGGATGGCGCGGGCGAAGTTCTCGATCTGGCTGCGGAAGGCCTGGAACTTGTTGTAGCCCGAGCCGAAGACCGTCCACTGAGCGTCCCCGCTGCGGCGATACTTCGATTCCTTCCAGCCGACCTGAATCGTCCCCTTCGAGCCGTAGATGCTGATGTAGTTCGGGAGTTCCTTGTTGATGCTCCACGAGAGGTCGATCGTTCCCATGACGCCCGCTTCCGAGCGGACGAACATGCGGACGGTGTCTTCGACCGGCAGGGCCTGGATCCGCTTCCCTTCGACCACCTGCAACTCGGCAAGGGGGCCCAGGATGTACCGCATCACGTCGACCGAGTGCGTGCCGTTGTCGATCAGCACACCGCCGCCGCTCATTGCGGCGTTCGAGTTCCACCGCTTCGACATGTCGACGAAGCCGGTAAATGCGTTCTCGAAGAGGACCACTTCGCCGACGATGCCCGACGCGACGAGAGCCTTGGCCTGCTTCACGTCGTCGACGTAGCGGAACTTCGAAGCCATCGTGAAGAGGACGCCGGCGTCGGCCGCGGCATCCAGCATGCGGACCGCACTCTGCGAGTCGATCGACAGCGGCTTTTCGCAGAGGACGTTGATCCCCTTGTTGACGAGGTGGACGCAAACGTCGCGGTGCGTGCTCGGTGGCGTGCAGACGATGACCGCGTCCATCGGCACCGCATCGGCCATCGCTTCATGCGAATCGAAGGCCTGGCAATTGTGAGCGGCGGCGACCGCCTCGGCCGCTTCGCGACGCACATCGGCGACGGCGACGAGCTGGGCGATCTCGGTTTCCTTGAAGGCGGCGAGGTACGACTGGGCGATGGCCCCGGTACCGACGAGGCCGAACTTGACGCGGGCGTTGGCGATCATGGGAGGGTCGAGTGTCCAGGGACTAGGGTCGAGTGACAGAAGTTTTGTAGGGTGGGCACCGCCCACCATGTCTTCACTTTCAGATCAAAGGCAGTTTTTCACCACGGAGACACAGAGGCACGGAGAAAGGCAATAGGCCAGATCGAGTCTTGGATCTCATTCGCGCCGATTCGCTTCATTCACGGGCGGCCTCTTCGGCTTACCTTTGTGCCTTTCTCCGTGCCTCTGTGTCTCCGTGGTGAATCATGTCTTCCCGACTTTCTGAATCTTTATTTGGATGCATGCGGTTTGATGCGGCACCCAGGCTGCTCAATTCCGCAGCCTGGGTACTGGTCGCACGCTGCCTTCACACCGTCGCCGCCGCTGGGGCCTCGGTCAGCTTCGCGACCGCGGTTTCGAGGGCGTCGGCGATGTAGTCGATGTGCTGCTGGGTGTAGCGCTCGTTCCACGGCAGGACGAGAACCCCTTCGAGGGCTTCGTAGGTGCCGGGGAATTTGTTGCGGTCGTAGTTGACCGCTTCCGGACGGGCGAGGTTGAACGGGAAGCGGCTGTTGCCGAAGGTCCGCTGCTCACGGAAGACTTCGCAGGCGAAGGCCGGCTTCTGGATGTACCGCGGAGCCGACATGATGCCCCGTTCCTTCAGCATCTTCGCCAGGGCCACCGCACCACCCGGAATGACGCGGCCATCGACCCGCAGGCAATACTTCCAGTAGGTGTGGATGGCGCGGCTGCTCATGGCCGGCGTCTCGATCCCCTTCAGGCCAGAGATGCGGCGGGTGAGTTCGTTCGCCCCGCGGATGCGGCTGTCGACGACGCCCTGCAGTTTCGGCAACTGGGCGAAAGCAACCGCACCCTGCAGTTCGCTCATGCGGTAGTTGAGGGCGAGGAAGTAGTGGTCCGGGTTGGCGTCGCCGTAGCCCCAGGCCTTGTTGATGAAGAGGAAGATGCGGCGGGCGAGAGCGTCGTCGTTGGTCACGCACACGCCCCCTTCGCCAGTGGTGATGTGCTTCCCCTGCTGAAGGCTGAAGCAGCCGATCGCGCCGAAGGTGCCGACGTAGGCATCGTCGTAGCTGGTCAGGAACGACTGGGCACAGTCTTCGATGACCGGGATGTTCCGGGCATTGGCGAGGGCCATGATCTCGGCCATCTCGCACGGGTTGCCGAAGAGATGCGTGACGATGATCGCCTTGGTCCGCTCGCTGAGGGCGGCCTCGATGGTGCGGGCGGTGACGTTGTAGGTGTTCGGGTCGACGTCGGCGAAGACCGGGATGGCTCCCTGGTAGATGATGGGCGTCAGTGCGCCCATGTCGGTGATCGACGTCGTGACGATCTCATCGCCCGGCTCGGGGTTGATGGCGGCGATCGCACAGTGGATGGCAGCGGTTCCCGAGGCGCAGGCATAGCCGTGTTTGGCGCCGACGGCCTTCGCGAAGCCGGTTTCAAACGACTTGACGAAGTTGCCCTTGGTGCTGGTGAGGCAGCCCGAGTCGATGGCTTCGGTCAGCTTGGTGATTTCCTCGAAGCCGAGCGTGCGGCCGGAGGCTTCCTGATCGGACGGGAGGCGAAGCAGCGCGGGCTGTTGAGCGGGATTCGTCATGGGGCTCGGCTTCCAGGGTGAAAAACGTTGGGTGGATTCGTGTGAGGCGTTATCGAGTTCGAGAGGCGATGGATTCAGGTCTGGTGCGGCATGACGCCGACCGGGTCGAGGGCCGGCTGAGGAGATCGCTTCGCTGCGACTGCGGTGGTTCTTGGCTCGCCGAACATCCGGCGGCGGGCGAAGCCCTGCAAAAGCTTCAGGTGTCCGAGGATGGTGCGGAGAACCTTCATCTTCGATTGGCCGAAGATCCGCACGTCGAGCGTGGCCGGGTGTTCGACGATCTTCGAACCCTTGAGGCACAACTCGCACAGCATCTCGGCGATGCCGAGGAAGTTGCCGTGCTTCACCTCGATGTTCGCGAGAGCGCTCTTGCGGTAGATACGGAAGCAACTGGTCCAGGTATGCATCGGGCGGCCGAAAACGCAGCGATACATCCAGGATGACGTCTTCGAGAGCCCCAGCCGCCAGTTCGGGACGTTCGCGACGCGGCCTTGCGGGTGATAGGGCGAGGCCGTGACGAGGTCGACGTCGTCGGTCAGCTTCGGGATCATCACCGCGAGTTCGAGCGGGTCGTATGAGCAATCGCAGTCGATCGAGCAGACGATTTCGCTGTCGGCCGCCTGAATGCCCGTGAGGATCGCCGCCGCGACTCCCTTGTTCGTCTCGTGGCGGACCAGGCGGCAGTCGGGCTGCGAACCGAACTTCGCGTTGAGACCGTCCCAGGTGGCGTCGCGGCTGCAGTCGTCGACGAACAGGAACGTCGGCTGCCACTTCGCCGCCAGCGCCGCTCGGACGCTGTCGAGCGTGCGGGCGAGATAGGGGATGGTGCGTTCTTCGTTGTAGCAGGGGATGACGACGGTGACGGGCTCGCGCGGCTCCGCCGAGTCCACCGCGACGCAAGCCGCTGTTGAGTTCGTCGCAGCGTGGGCCGCGCTCGAAGGACTCGCCGAAAGCGAAGTCAGTCGAATGGGTGCGACGGCGTCGTGGCTCGCGAGGTCATCATTTTGCAGAGTTTCGAGCGCCGGAAGTCCTAGCACTTCAGCGACCGGAGCGAACGAGTAGCGGCTGAGATAGTCTTCGAGCACCCACGACATCTTGTCGAGATTGCGATAGTGCCGCATTGTGCCGAGCGTTCCTGCCGCAGTGATCCGCGGCTGCTCCGGGTCGAGCTCCCACGTGTGGAAGTACATCACGAAGGGTGCCGACCGCTTGCGGTGCCAGCGGGCGACCGCTCGCTTCAGCAGCGAGTGCGGAATTTGTCGGAACCAATTGCCGCCGGCGATCGGCAGCCGCAGTCCGAAGAGGTTGATCGTCGAAGGAGGGACTTCCCAGATCGTGCCGGTGCGAGCGGTGTGCTGATGCACGACCCGGCGGCCTGCGTGTCCGAAGCCCCACCGCGTGGGCATCATGCTGGAGTCCCAGGCGTAGCCCTGCTCGGCGAGAACGTCGAGCGCCCACAAGTCGCTAGGTCCGATCCAGCCATCGGCAGCCCGGAAGCCGCGGACCGCTTGACCCGAGGCCGACTGAATGGCTTCACGGGCCCGTGCCAGGTCATCGCGGAACTCGGCCGCTTCGCGACCCGCGACCGGCTTGTGATAGAACCCGCTGCTGGCGACTTCGTGTCCGCGCTCGGCCACCTGCCGCACCAGCTCGGGGTAGCGATCGGCGATCCAACCGAGGACGAAGAAGGTCGCCTTCGTCTTGAAGCGGTCGAGGAGTTCGAGCGTGTTGGCCGTGTTGACTTCGAGCCGCGTCTCGAAGCGGTCCCAGCGTTCGGGACTGACGAGGCGGCGAAAGGTGCCGACCTGGAAATAGTCCTGCAACGAGACCGTCAGGACGTCGCGGCGGATGTTCGCGGTACGGTTCGGCTCCGTCGCAGCCGAGGCAACATCGGCTGTACGGGACGACAGAGTATCGGAAACCGGCCGGATCAACGCTGCGCTCACATTCAGAGAGTGATCATCCCCTGGTGTGGTGGTTCGCCCTCCCTGCCGTGCCGGCGATCCCTGGCCGGCTCTTGCGATGAAGTCATCGCGGCCCGCATCCTGCGTTTGCTGAAGAATAAGACACGGAAATTCACCGGCGACGTCGGATTCGAAGAACCCGTGTTTCGGCGTGTGGCTTCCGCGAAACGTCATGCCGTCACATCGCAAACGGTTTTCGTCGGCAGAACCGTTACAGACGGGAATTCATGAAGATCCGGATCATTCGACCATTCCGCGGAGGTGAAGTGCCTCAGGACCCGCGTGATTTCCCCCAGCGTCGGACACAGAACCTTGTTCACATCCATCGTCGCCGTCAAACTCAGGATGCATGAGCGTTGATGCGTTCGGGATGTTCCAATCCGACGGATTCTTGCCTGTTGCTCGCCTGCCAGTTCACCCGCCCACAGCCTCGTAACTCTCGCCCGGCCTGGTCCCGATCTTTCGAGTCTCGGATGTCACACTCGGTCCATTTGCGGTGCGCTCGACTGGTGGCTGGAAGTCTCCTGGTGCTCGCCGGAGCCTGTGATTCGCCCTCCGCCCGCGGTGCCGATGTCTTTCGTGATCGGATCGTTCCGTTCGTCAAGACGTATTGCGCGGAGTGCCACAACGAGACGCTGGCCGAGGCACAACTGAATCTGTCGAAGTACGAGTCGGCCGAAGCGGCGGCCGATGACTTCCGGCAGTGGGAGCACGTCGTCACGTTCGTGCAGCGCGAGGAAATGCCGCCTGCCACCGCCGCGAAACAACCCACCGCGAACGAACGCAAAGAGTTTCTGTCGACACTCCGCGAAGTCTTCTCAGCGGAAGCGAAGCGGCTTGCGGGCGATCCCGGCCCGGTTCTGCCGCGACGGCTGACCAACGCCGAGTACGATCATTCGATCCGCGACCTGACCGGTGTGGACATCCGCCCGACGTCAACGTTCCCGGCCGACCCCGCTGCGGGGGAAGGTTTCAGCAACACGGGCGAAGCGCTGGCGATGTCGCCCAGCCTGTTCAACAAGCTGTATGGTGCGGCTCAGCAGGTGGCCGATCATGCGGTGATGACGACGCAGGGCGTGGTGTTCGCCCCCTACTCAACGATTGCATTCGAGGACCGCAAGCAGTTCTTCGAGCAGGCGATTCTGAAGTTCTATGAGTCGCATACGATCAACTACGAGCGGGCGCTGACGGCCTGCTGGGAGTACCGTCATCGCCCCGAGGCGCAACGCGGCGCAACGATCGAGTCGTTCGCTCGCGAGCGCGAGATGAGCCCGAAGTACCTGGCGGCGCTGTATGCCCTGTTGCAGGGAGATCCGAAGGCTGATGCGTACTACGTCGGCTGGCTCCGGCAGCGGTGGAATGCAGTCCCCGCTCCGAAAGACCTCGCGAACCCGGCGGTGACGGCCGAAGTGCAGGGTGTCGTGCGGCAAATGGCCGATGAGATTCAGCGACTTAGCAAGGTCCTCTGTCCGAAGGAGACCGACGCCATCGTCCCGCACGCCGGGAATGCCCCGATCGCCCATCTCGAACGGCGTCGCAAGACGGCGGCCGAGCGGAACACCTTCAACGCCCAGTCGCTCACCCCCGCACGGCGGCTCCATTTTGAGTTCCGCAATCTCGACAAGCAGGAGACCGTCCGCGTGCTGCTGACGTCGCGATTCGTCCGCGACGAGGACAAGGGGGAATCAGGCCTCATCACTCTGAAGTCGCTCAATTTCAGTTCGGCCAATCCGAACGATTACCGTCCCGGCGACGACAAGCGGAACCTCTCGCTGATCAAACTGCTTCCAGTGAAGGGGGCAAAGGACCTGGAGGAATCGCAGGCGGCCGTCCGCCCGGAAGGGGTTCCGGCGACGCTGGACGTCCTGTGGCTGAAACCTGGCGAATCGCTGGAACTGGAAGTCCCCGCGGCACTGCTGGGCAAGAAGGAGATGTACTTCTACGTGGACGCCGAGCTTGACCGAGCACATTCGAAGCTGGGGCTCGCCTCGGTCTCGGTTGCAGACGCCCGCCTGGAAGAGCGGCGCGACTTCCAGGCCGCAACCAGCCCTCCTGTCGACGTCTCCACGCTGCTGATCAACCCCGAGCACCCCGCCGCCCGCGACATCGCCGCATCGGGCGCGGCCTTCTGCCACCTATTCCCCAACCGCTTCTATTTCGCCGACGAAACTCGCGGGCTCTCGGCCGGATTCCACCTCATCGAAGGGTTCTTTCGCGACGATCAGCCGTTGTGCGATCTCGTTCTCAGCGAGGATGAGAAGCGCGAGATCGACCGGCTCTGGAAGGAACTGGAATTCGTCACGGACATCGCCGACCGCATGATCCACGGCTTCGTCTTTTTTGAGCGGTCCGAGCGGAACTTCCTCAAACATCCCGATTTCGACTCGTTCAAAGAGGAAGACCCGAAGCTGGTCGAGCCCGAGACGCTGGCCCGCTTCGAGCAGGTCTATCTCGCCCGGTCGAACGTCAAGAAACCGGTCGAAGAACTGAAGGATCATCCGATTCATATCTTCTTCGAGCAGGTCCGAAGCGGCCTCAAGGGCCGGATGGAAGGGCTCAAGCGGGCCGAGCCGATCTACCTGCGGAACCTGGAAGAGTTCGCTCACAAGGCTTATCGCCGCCCCCTGACCGCAAGTGAAGTCGATGGATTGCGGAAGTTCTATCGCGAGGTGGCCGCACAGCCCGAGTTTGGAATCGAGCAGGCGGTGCGGGCGTCGCTCGTCCGCATTCTGATGTCACCGCACTTCACCTGTCGAATCGATCCCGCGCCTCAAGGAGAGACCGTCCAGCCGCTACCCGACCTGGCTCTCGCGTCACGGTTGAGTTACTTCCTCTGGTCGTCAACACCTGACGCTGAACTATTGGCGGCGGCCGAGTCGGGACGGTTGAAGGATGAGCACGTGCTGCTTGAACAGACGCGCCGCATGTTGAAGGACGCCCGCGTCCGCGATTTCGCGGGCGAGTTCTTCGGACAGTGGCTCGGTTATCGCGACTTCCCGCAGCAGGAGCAGGTCGACCGCACGACGTTCAAAGAGTTCGACGACACGCTCCGGCAGTCGATGTTCGAAGAGCCGACGCGGCTCGCCGCGCATCTCATTCAGCATGACCGCCCGGTGACGGAGCTTCTCGATTCGAACCTCACGTTCATCGACCAGCGGCTGGCTCGCCATTATGGGTTGCCGTTCGCTGGCAAGAACGACGAATGGCAGTCGGTCGAAGGCCTGAAAAAGAATGGTCGCGGGGGAATTCTGGGGATGGCGGTGTTCCTGACGAAGAACTCGCAGCCGCAACGGACAAGCCCGGTGAAACGAGGATTCTGGGTCGTGCATAAGATCCTCGGCGAGCACATCCCGGCCCCGCCGGCGGACGTCGTGGCCCTTCCCGCCAAGGAGACCGATACGAACGGGAAGACGGTTCGCCAGCTGCTGGCGATGCACGTCGACGACATGAAGTGCGCCCGCTGCCATGTGCGGTTTGATGCAGTGGGGCTCTCGATGGAAGGCTTCGATTCCATTGGACGTCGCCGAACGAAGGACCTGGCCGGACGCCCGGTCGATGACACTGTGAAACTCCCCGACGGCTCGGATGCCCGCGGAGTCCCCGAGTATGCCATGCACCTTGTCCGCGCCCGGCACGACGACTTCATCCGCACGTTCTGCCGCAAACTCCTGGGGTATGCTCTCGGCCGCTCGCTCCAGCTGTCCGATGAAGTGCTGTTGGAAGAGATGCACTCAACACTCGAAAAGAACGACGACCGCCTGATGCCGCTCTTCGAGACGGTCGTGAGGAGCCCGCAATTCCGTAACCAGCGGTGTGCGGAGTTTTCCGCGGAGAAGTATCGTGCCTTGAGTCAATGACCTACCACCGTGCAGTTAATGATAATTGTCGCTGCTGCAGATGCAGAATCTCGATCTTAATAGAACCAGAGTTGAATCGGCGAATGTCTATTACGCCGAAGGCGTTGCATCAGATAGCCCAGGGTCGCGAGGCTTGGCGAGCGCACCCTGGGAGAAGGAAGATGCGATTTTGTACCCCAACGGGGTACCATAAACTCCCACGACATCGGTTCTTTCTTATGCCTCAATCATTCGCCCAGATCTACCTTCACCTGGTCTTCTCGACGAAGGATCGTCGGCCATTCCTCCAAGATTCGGACGAGCAATCGGAATGGCATGCGTATCTGGGCGGCATTTGCCGGGATGTCGATTGTCCAGCAATCATCGTTGGAGGCGTGGCCGACCACGTTCATATCCTTTGCCATCTTGGCCGGACCATCACAGTTTCAGACCTTATTCGGGAGTTGAAGCGAGAGTCGTCGAAGTGGTTGAAGGAGCGATTTCCGCAGCAGGCGGAGTTTCATTGGCAATCGGGTTACGGAGCGTTCTCGATTTCCCCGTCGCATGTTCCGGCCGTGAAAGAATATATTCGGACTCAGGAGGAGCATCACAGGACGGTGACGTTCCAGGATGAGTTACGCACGTTGTTGACAAAATACGGAGTTCAATGGGATGAACGTTATGTCTGGGATTGACCTCACGCCGTAGCGGCATACAGATGGTCGATACGGAATCGAAAGGAAGGTTATGCAACCCCGTTGGGGTTGACTCGGTCTCTTCAGCGATCCCAGGGTGCGCTCGCCAAGCCTCGCGACCCTGGGCTATCGTATGAAACGCCTTTGGCGTTTTGTCTTTCAATCGGTTGATCGCGCTACGGACTGAGTCGTCCGAATCGAAGAGCGCCTGGCCAACCAACGAACCGTTTGATCAACGAGTAGCCCTTTCACCGACCACCGCAGGATGACCCCTATGCGTCAAGCCAAGATCTCTCGTCGTGCGGTGTTGAAGGGGTTGGGGGCGGCGACCGTTGCACTTCCGTGGCTGGAATCCGTGCGGGCATGGGGCAAGGACACGATTGATACATCCGCCCCCCCCAAGCGGTTTGCGTGCCTGTTCCAGGGGGACGGGATTTCGCCGCCGGATTGGTGGGCCAAGGGACAGGGCGAGGCGATGGAACTCGGGCCGAGCCTCGAGTCGCTGACTCCGTACAAGGCGAAGCTCAATTTCATTGATGGGCTGTTCAACAAGAACGCCGGGGGCGGGCACGCCCGCTGCACGGGGAACATCCTCTCGGGCGTCGCCCTGCAGCGCGGGCGGATCATCCGCGGGGCGGCCAGCATGGATCAGCTACTGGCCCGCAAGTTCGAGCAGGAATCGGCCGTGGCGAGCCTCGTCCTCGGGTGCGAGCACCCGGTGAGCGGCTTCCACGAGAGCCAGTACTCAATGGTCTATGCCTCGCATATCTCGTGGCAGAACCAGGAGTCGCCGATTCCGATCGAGCTTTACCCGTCGCTCGTCTTCGACGGCCTCTTCGGCAGCAAGACCGGCAAGCTCCAGGGAAGTATCCTCGACCACGTCCTCGAGCAGGCGAACGATATCCGCCGGCAGGTGAGCGGATCGGACAAAGTGAAGATCGACGAATACCTGACGTCCGTCCGTGAGACGGAAAAGCGGGTGCGGAAGCTGACGGCCAAGCCAGAGGAGAACGCGAAGACGGCCGCCGTCGCCGCGCAGCGCCCCGCCGACGGCCTTCCGTCCGACCTTCGCGAGTACGCCCGCGCGATGTGCGACGTGATCGCTCTCGCGTTCCAGACCGACCGCACGCGCGTCGCCACGCTGCTTCTCTCGCGCGATCTGTCGGGGCAGACGTACCCGTTCCTCGGCATCAAGGACGACCACCACAGCTACTCGCACTCCAACACCGAGAGCGAATACAAGAAGATCACGCGGTTCCATGTCGAGCAGTATGCGTATCTCGTCGGGCGGCTGGCCTCGATGCAGGAAGGGGACGCGACGGTCCTCGACAACTCGTGCCTCATGTACGTCTCCGAACACTGGGACGCCCACAACTCGAACCAGGTCCCGTGCGTGCTGGCGGGCGGGCTCGGCGGCACGCTCGAAACCGGTCGCACGTTCGACTTCCTCAAATCGGGCGACGATCGCCGGAAGCTCTGCAGCCTCTACCTCGGCCTGATGGACCGCATGGGCATCGAACTCAAGGAATTCGGCGATGCGAAGGAGCGGCTGGCGGGAGTGTGACGGCTGCTGTCCCGGCTCTGCCAGCGGCGATGCGGGTACGAGATGATCCCGCGAAAGCACGAAAAACGCACTGAGCAAATGCCCCGTGCGTTTTTTGTTGCGGGAACTCTCATTCCCGAATCGCGTCAGCTCGCTGTCGGCGTCGCGACGTAATAGTAGTTGAGAATGTCGTGCGGAAGCGTCTCGACGCGGACGGACGGGAAGCCCGCTTCGCCCAGCATGCGGACGGCCGTCTCCTTACCCCACATGGCACCCAGGCCGGGCCCGCCGTTCGCCAGCGACACCGACATGCAGTGCATGCACGAAATCGTGTAAAGGAGCGCTCCCAGCGGGTGGCGGCAGTCCTCGTGCAGGTGGCTCGTCCCCGCAATGTCCTGCATCAGGAAGACGCCTTCGCGGCGAAGAGTCCGGTGAATGTTCTGAAGGACCGCCGCGGGCTTCGCCTGGTCGTGGATGGCGTCGAACGCCGTGACGAGGTCGAACCGCTCCGGTTCGTCGAACGCCGCCACGTCCTGCACGCGGAACTTCGCGTTCATGAGCCCCCGCTTCTTCGCTTCGTCGGTGGCGACCGCGATGGCCTCGGGCGATGCGTCGTAGCCGTGGAACGTGCTGCGGGGATAAAGGGCCGCGAGGTGATTCATCGCCCGTCCGCTCCCGCAACCGACGTCGAGGACTTCGATGCCGCGCTCGAGTCGTTCGGTCAGCCCGGGAACGATTGGCAGGATGTGGACCGTCAGCCCGCACACCACCGTCTGGTGGCTCTCTTCGGCCATCACTTCATGGAAGCGGTTGTAGGCCGAGTAGGGGACGCCGCGGCCGTGCCGGAAGGCTTCGACGATGCGGTCTTCGACGTAGCCGAGGACGCCGAACCACTGCATCGAGGCGGCGATGTTGTTGGGCGAGGCGGCCCGCGTGAGCCACGCCGCATGCTCGGCCGGAAGCCGGTAGAGCCCGGTGGCCGGATCGAATTCGATGACCCGACCGGTCACCATTGCGCCGAGCCATTCGCGGACGTACCGCTCATTGAGCCCCGCCGCCTCGGCGATCGTCGCCGGCGTGCTCGGCCGCAGGGCCGACATCACATCGAACAAGCCCGTCCGGTGCCCGAGGGAGATCGAGAGCGAGATCGCCGCGGCGTTCATCGTCTCGACCATCCGTCCGCCAAACGCTTCCTGCTTTGCCGCGTCCGCCGATTGTGTTCCCACCGAGGTCGTCATTTCTGGTCCCTTCACGCAAATCGTTGTCGAACAATCCGCATCGCGCGGCCCGTTGCCGCTGCGAGGAACCCATGAAGCGGGATTCTTGCGGAAATGTTACACAATGGTTCTCTTTTGCAATCGCAAAGTCTGGAAGCCGGAATTCAAGTCTCATTTCCGCAAGGCGTTGGGTGGTCTCGCGTGTTTCTTGATCGGTGGGAGCGATCCACGACGATCCCGCGACCGAAGTGCCGCAGCACTCTACAATATCGGCATGTTCGATCCTCGCACCGATTCGCGCCGCACCACCACGCGATTCCTGCTGACGGCCTTCGTCGCGGCTGCTGTCGCGATCGCGCTGGGGTCGGTGCTGACGAGACTGTTCCCGGCTGCGCCACCGCGGCCGCGACTCCCCGTGCTGCCGCCCGCGTTCATCGTCAGCACGCTGCTACTGCTGGTGACGAGCATTGCCCTGGTGCGGGCGGAGGTGATGGTCCGCCGCGAGCGGCAGCGGGAGTTCCGAAAGTCTCTTTTGGCGGCGCTTGTGGCGGGAACATGCTTCACCAGCACTCAGGCGTGGGGGCTGTCGAGCCTGCGGCTTTCGGCCGATCCGACGGACGATGGCGCGGGGGTCAACACGTTCCTGTTTGTGTTCGCCGTGCTGCATGCGGTGCACGTGACAGTCGGGCTGTTGTTCCTGTCGTTCGTCAACGTGCAGGCCCGCGCGGACCGCTACGACCACGAGTATTACTGGGGAGTGCGGTTCTGCGGGTGGTTCTGGCACGCCCTGGGAGTGGTGTGGCTGGTCATTCTCGGCGCGTTCACGCTCGCGGCGCTGTTTCTGCGCGAGGTGCCGACTTCGGATGTAATCGAGGCGAATCAATGTCGCCCTCATGCTTCGCACGAGGTGGAGCCGTCATAACGGTGGGGATGGTCTGGCTTATCGACGATCCGTGCGCGCCCTGCCGCCCTCTGGCGGTGCCAGAGGGCGACTTTCATTGAGCAGCCTGGGTGCCGAATCAGTCGGCGCTCGAAGCGCAGCGGCGGTGGGATGGTCCTTGGACCGCGGCACGATTCGGATCAGAGCGCCCAACGACCAAGGCACCCCGGGTGCTCAGAGCCGCACCCGGGGTGCGGCTTGTGAGGACTCGCCTCACTCTCCCTCTTGCGGGGGAGGTGCGAAGCCGCGGCGGAGGGTGTTCTCCGTGACGTTGATCGGAATGAGGAATTGCAGGAGGTAGTCGGGGCCGCCGGCCTTCGAGCCGATGCCCGACATCTTGAAGCCGCCGAACGGCTGGCGTTCGACGAGAGCGCCGGTGATGCCGCGGTTGAGATAGACGTTTCCGGCGAGGATGTCGCGGCGGAAACGCTTCAGGTTCTCGGGGCTGCGGCTGAAGATGCCGGCTGTCAGGGCGTAGTCGGTCCCGTTGGCGATGTCGATCGCCTGCTCGAGGTCGTCCGCCTTGATGACGGCGAGGACCGGGCCGAAGATTTCTTCGCGGGCCAGCTTCGAGGTCGGGTCGACCGGGGCGAAGATGTGCGGGCCGATGTAGTAGCCCTCTTTTTCGAGCTTGCCGGCGGGCGTTTCGAGGACGCAGTTGCCGTCCGCCTTGGCCGTCTCGATGTATTTGAAGATGCGGTCGCGGGCGTCTTCATCGATGACCGGCCCGACCATCGTCCCGGCGTCTTCCGCGGGGCCGAACTTCACGCTTTTCGTCGCTTCGACGAGCCGTTTCAGGAACTGGTCGTAGACTGGCGCCAGGACGATCGCCCGTGAGCAAGCCGAGCACTTCTGCCCCGCGTAGCCGAAGGCGCTGTGAATCACCCCCAGCACCGCCTCGTCGAGGTCGGCATCGTCATCGACGATGATGGCGTTTTTACCTCCCATCTCGGCGATGACTCGCTTCACCGACGACTGCCGCGAATCGGTGTGGGCCGCCTGTTCGTTGATGGCCAGGCCGACGCCCCGCGAGCCGGTGAAGCAGATGACGTCGACGTCCGGATTGCCCACCAGTTCGGGTCCGCACTCTTCGCCGACGCCCGGCAGGTAGTTCACCACGCCGTCCGGCAGGTGGACGTTCTGGAAGATCTCCATCAGCTTTGCCGCAATCACGGACGACTGCTCGGCCGGCTTCATGATGACCGTGTTGCCGGCGACGACCGCCGCGGCCGTCATTCCGGTGAGGATGGCGAGGGGGAAGTTCCACGGAGCGATGACGACTGTCACGCCGCGGGGGCGGTAGAAATAGCTGTTCTCTTCGCCCGGCATGTCGACCTGACGCGGCACCGACAGCCGCCGCATCTCGGCCGCGTAGTACATGCAGAAATCGATCGCTTCGGCGATGTCGGCATCGGCCTCGGCCCACGGCTTCCCGCACTCGTACACGTCCCATGCCGCCAATTCGAAGCGGCGGCTGCGCATTTCGGATGCGACGAGTTCGAGATACTCGGCGCGGTAGTGTGGCTCGGTGCGGGCCCAGCGCGGAAAGGCGCGGCGGGCGGCATCGATGGCGTCGACCGCTTCGTCAGCCGTGGCCGACGCAATCGTTCCGACGACCTGCGACTTGTGCGACGGATTGCGCGATGTGATCTTCCCGCGGGTCTCGACGACGCGGCCATTGATGATCAGCGGGTACTCGCCGCCAAGCTGATCGGCGACCGACTCGAGCGCGTCCTGCATCGCCTCGCGGGTCGACTCCTTCGAGAAGTCGGCGAGCGGCTCGTTGGTGAACTTCACCTCTTCCGGCATCTCCGCCTTCGAACTCCTAACTCCTGACTCCTGTCTCCTGACTCCTCTCTTCGTCCCCACGTCGGCCGGCTTCATCAGCAACTCCTCCAGTGACACATTCTCGGTGAAACCCTGACGCAGGAACGAATCGTTCGACGTGTTCTCCAACAGCCGCCGCACCAGGTAGGCCATGCCGGGAATCAGTTCGCCAAAAGGCGTGTAGATACGGACGCGGTGCCCCATCTCGGCGAAGACCTGGGCCTGCTCACTCCCCATCCCGTAGAGCATCTGGATTTCCCAGGCTTGCGGTGGAACATTGAGCTTGCGGGCCCACGCGATGCCGTGCGACAGGCTGCGCAGATTGTGGCTTCCGAGGGCCGGCCGCAGCCACTGATGATTCTCCATCAGGAACCGCGTCTGCCGCTCGAAGTTGTCGTCCGACTCCCACTTCTCCTGATAGACGGGAATCGGCCAACCGCGGGCCTGGGCGGCGACCGTTTCGTAGTCCCAGTATGCCCCCTTCACCAGCCGCACCCAGACGGGCGTTCCGCGACGCTTGACCCATGCAAGCAGCCGATGCAGATCCTGCTCGGCCTCGGGCATGTAGGCCTGGATGACGATGCCGACGTCGGGGACGTCGCGGAACGCGTCTTCCATCAGCACCTGCTGGAAGATGTCCAGCGTCAGGTCCTTGAACGCGTAGTGCTCCATGTCGAAATGGATGTAGGCGTCATGGTCGCGGGCCGCCTGGAGCAGCGGCCGCAACCGCGCCTTCACCCCTTCCGCCGTGCCGGCCGGGTCGATCGGCAGGAAGTTCGAGATGAGAGCCGAGAGCTTGATCGAGAGGTTAACGCGGGGGATGGGTCCGAACTGGTCGCGGTCGATGACGACGTTCTCGGACCACGCATTGACTTCCGGCGTCAGCCCCTTGATGAGATTGAGGTAGGCCTCCTGGTACGCGTCGGCCTCGGGCTCGCTGATCGTCGCTTCGCCGAGCAGATCAAGCGTGAAGGCGAACCCCTGCTTGCGGACCTTCTTGACGGCCGCCAGCACTTCGTCGACCTTCGCCCCCGCAATGAACCGCTGCGCCATGCGGGCGGCGTTGGTGCGGGCGTTGTAGGCGAGGGCCCGGCCGAGAATGGAATCGGGCTGGGCGACGTCGAGGCCGATGCGGACGGCCCACGGGAGGTGCGAGCGGACTTCGTCGAAGTATTCCTGCAGATGCCGCGTGATCGACTCGCGGGTCTTGAGCATCGGCAGGACGTCGACGAACCGGAACATCTGGACCTTGACCGATTCATCGGTCATGGCCCAGTTGAGGATGCGGTCGTCCCACCAGCGACGTTCGAAGACCGACGGCGAGCGACGTTCGAGGTGCTCCCAGACATACCGGCCGACAGCGAGCGTCTCATCCTCGACGGCCGGAACGAGCGGAGTCGTGTCGATCGCCGGCCGAGCAACCTCAGCGACCGCCGTTGATGCGGCTCCGTCGATTTCGGGATCGTCGCTGGTTCTGGTTGCGGCGCGTTTCCGCTTCTTCGGGGCCGGCGAGGCCTCGACCGCGGGTTCCGCACCGTCGTCGGTTGTCGCGTCCGGACTCCGCTCGGTCGAGCTCGCTGAATCTTTGGCCGCCTTCTTCCGTCCCACGCATCGACTCCTTTCGTTCGATCATCTCTGCATGTTGCCCAGTCGACCTGACTTGAAAAACGCAGGCCGCGTAGAATCTTGCCTTGTTGGATGAATGAATGATAGCAGACGGGAGCCGATTCACCTCTTCACGGAGATCTCGGCGTGGCCGACGTTGATGCAATGCGGCCGGAGACGATCCGCTTCCACCAAAAGAGCGCCCCGCGAACCACTTACCTGGCGCTCACGAGTCTGCAACAATGGATTCAGACCTGAGACGCTGACTGGACGACCTGGCAGACACTCCACGGAACTTCCGCATGACATCTCTGCTGGAAAAAGCATTCGCGGAGGCATCGAAGCTCTCCGAGTCCGAACAGAATCTGCTGGCCTCGCGTCTCTTGGCTGAACTGGCCTCCGAAGACGATTTTGACCGTCGCGTCAATAACACGAAAGACGTGCTCATTGGACTGGCACGCGAAGCGCTCATGGAACATCGGTCCGGGCAGACCCAAGTGCTCGATCCGGAGCAGCTATGAACTCTCGGACGACGAAGCGTTTCCGGGAACTCTTCGCCGCCTTGCCCCGTCAGGTCCACACGCACTGTAGAACCCCGTTGGGGTTCGCGTTGTTTTCCACTATGCACCCAGGGTGCGCTCACTTCGTTCGCGACCCTGGGCTACTGCGTGCAACGCCGTTGGCGTAAAGATGAAGGACCTGCCGGGACGGTCTGCTCAACCAATTGACGATCAATGGCCGTCAAACGCTCGCTTTGCAAAAGTGTCTCACATTCGCGGCCGGACATTTAGTACTGGATCGGATCCCACGCGGACTACGATCAACTCCTCTCGATGCTCTGAGGAATCCCATGACGTCCGATGCTCAGGCTGCAGCGCTCGTGTCCGAATTTGCCCACGGGCTCTCTGCCGATGTTCGCGGCAACGGCAGTCCCATCGTGTTTGTGCATGGATTCCCGCTCAATCACACGATGTGGGACGCGCAGCTCGAGGCCTTCTCGGGAACATGGAAGGTGATCGCCCCCGATCTTCGAGGATTCGGTGCGAGTTCGGTCACAGAAACGGCGACCATGGAGAGTTTCGCCGATGATCTCGTGCGTATGCTGGACGAGATGAAGATCAGCGAGCCGATCGTGCTGTGCGGGTTGTCGATGGGTGGGTACATCGCGTTCGAATTTGTGCGGAAGTATTCGTCGCGGCTTCGCGGGCTCATTCTGTGCGACACGAAGGCCTCGGCCGACACGCCCGAAGCGGCTGCGGGGCGTCGCAAGACAGCTGACCAGGTGTTGAAGGAAGGAGCCGGACAACTCGCCGAGTCGATGCAGCAGCGGCTGTTTGCTCCCTCGACGCTGGCGTCTCAGCCGGACGTTGTGGAAGCGGTGCGGAAGATGATGCTCGGCACGAAGCCGGAAGGAATCGCCGCCGCCTTGAACGGCATGGCCGACCGCCCCGATTCAACGCCGCTCCTCGCGTCGATCCGCGTGCCGACGCTGGTGATCTGCGGGAGCGAGGACAAGATTACCCCGGCGTCGGAAATGCAGGCGATGGCCGGGCAGATTCCCGGAGCGAAGTACGTCGAGGTGAGGGGCGTCGGCCACATGGCGCCGATGGAGGATGCCGACACCGTGAACGCCGCGATTCGTGAGTTTTTGGCGCACCTGTAATCGCCCTGGCGGACGGTCGCTTCCGCGAAAGACCGTTTTGCGGAGGCGGCGCGAAGGACGCCATTCCGTGGGACGTCGGCCGGAAAAGACGGTTGTATGCGTCGATCAATTCTGACCGAGGGCCGTCATGCCGCCCGTGTCGGTCAGCATTCGCACGAGGGCGGCCCGCGACGGTGCGTCTCCGCGGACCAGCACGCGGTAAATCTTCAGTTCATAGTCGCGGAAAACGCCCGCGGTCCCGGTGACCGGAACCGTTCTCTCCAGTGCGAATCGCTCGGGATGGTCGGCGAGGACCTTCCGCAACCGATCCGAGCCGGGGATCGCACGCATCGCCAGCGGCTCTTCGACCACGATATATTCGGGGTCGTATTTGGCGATCGTTTCCAGCACCTGGGTTTCGGTCCGCGCGAGTTCCTGGTAGTCGGTCTCGGGCACGCACAGGAAGGTGTAAAGCAGTTTGTCTCCCCGCAACACGAATCGCGAGCGCTCGGGGTCGTTCCGGCGGATGTGGTAAGTGAAGTTTCCGTCGAGCCAGCCGTCGAACAGGACGGCCGGCGAGTCCGAGTGCTGGACGACGTAGCGCGCGGCGGCAGCGTAGCCGTGGAGGCTGGCTGAGGGATCAGAGACTTGCTGAATCGGTCCCGCCGCGGCGACCAGCGCGGCCATGCCAAGAGCGGCCGCCGGGGCATTCGCTCGCTGAAAGAGCAAGGCAATACCCTGCATGGCGAGGACGGCGAACGCGGGGATCCAGTAGATGGCGTGTCGTGGTGTCAGCTCCGCGAGCGGCGAAAACGTGAGGTATGTCGCTCCGATGAGGCAGGCGTAGGGGACGAATTGCCGGCGGCGTTCTGCGCTGGCAAAGCCCAGCAGACCGATGCCTGCGGCGATGACCATCGGCCATCCGATCTGCATCGGGAGCTGGCTGGGATAATACGAGAGGTGACGCCATGCCCCGGCCGCCTGATCTTCCGGCATCAGCGACTGGCTTGCCTGCCGTGCATGCAGGCCGCCCGCCTCTTTGAAAACCAGGGCGTAATAGGGGAGGACGAGAACGATCGCGGCGCAGGCGGCGCCCCAGGTGTCCCAGCGGGCGAGGACTTTCCAACGTTTGCGGATCGCGATGAGACTGAGCAGCAACGGCAGCAGATAGGCCGCATCGAAACGTGTCAGCGCGGCGCCGGCGGCCGCGAGGGCTGCGAGGAAGAGATCGCGACGGCGCGACTCATCGAGAAAACGCGTGAAGTGGAACAGCGTCGCCAGGCTGAAGGCCACCGTGGGCATCTCCAGCATCACATGTTGCGAGAAAACGAAGACCAGCGGCGCCAGGCCGAAGAGGAGTGTCGTTCCGGCGGCGATTGCGGCGCCGTGCGTCCTGCGGACCAGCCGGAAGAGGTAGGTTGCCGCAATGGCGGCGAAGGCCATGACGAGCAGCTTGGCGACGACGAACGATGTTCCCAGTCCCAACATCAACGTGCCGCAGATTCCGTGAAACAGCGGCGGCCAGATCATCAGGCCGAGTGCGGGGTATTGAGCGTAGAAACGCCTCGCGTGCGTCTTGAACCCGGATGTCGGATGATCGGACAGCAGGTCGTGAAAGTAGATCGCCGTCATGACATGGCGATTTTCATCTCCGAGGTAGACGGGTTCGCCGAGATCGAAGGAGAGCGCGTAGGCGATCGCCAGCAGCGCCACGACGGCGGCAGTCAGCCACCGCGCTTTGGAGTTGGCAGGCTCGATGGAAGGCGCCTGAGCGGGAGCATTCATCGGACGGGCTCCTTGCGGAACAGGCTCCAGAAGAGGTCTTCCGACGGGTAGGGAATCGGCAGGCGGTCGGGGACGATGCCCGCCGCGCCGCCGATCAGGCGTCCGGGGAGGTTCTTGGGAAGGGCATGTCGGAGCAGCGACTTCGCGTGCTGACCGTCGAGCCATTTCTGCGGGCGTCCGCGGGCGACCTCGACGAAGCCATGCTCCTGGAAGAGGTCGCGGAGGCGGTCGGGCGAGAACCAGTGGAGCACGCTGGGAGGGCTGTATTCGTGCCAGGAGCGGCCGAAGAGGCGTGCGGTCCAGCTTCGCACATTCCACGTTTCCACGAGGCAGAGGCCTTGCTCGGCGAGGAGGGAACGCGCGTGGCGGACGGCGGCCGATGGATCGACGAAGTGGGCCATCACCTGGATGATCGAAACGAGGTCGAGCGGGCGATCGGTCTCGAACGACTCGAACATTCCGGTGCGGACATCGAGGCCGAGCGCGTTGCGCGCATGAGAGGCGACCGAGTCGTTGGGCTCGATGCCGACTCCGTCCCAGCCGTTGTCGACGAAACCTTTCAGCAGGAATCCGGCTGCGGCGCCGACATCGAGCATGCGGCCGGGTCTGGTGTGCCGCGCGAGGCGGCGGGCGTAGCGGCGGCCGGCCGCCGTCCAGAGCTTTGCCTCGGCGAGATAATCCTGATATCCGGCCCCTCCGCCGGTGAAGTAGTCGTCCCCGTAGACGTCGGCGACATGCTGCCGGGGTTCGCGATGGAGGGACGCAAACCGATGGCGACAGCGGGGGCAGTCGCAGATCGCGTGACCGCGCTTGATGAACGCCGTCGTGGCGGGCTCATGGCAGAGCGGGCAGACTTTGTCCGAGGTCCCTTCGATCGAAGGAACTGTCTCATGGGCCGGAACGGCAACCGGTTCGATGACCTGCGTCACGAAGTCAATCCTCAGTTGAAAGAGTCTGACTCCGTCCGATATCGCCCTTCGCTCCGTCGCGTCGCCGGTCAATCGACTCGCGGCCAGACAGGGCGGCCAGGGGTGGTGGTCGGGATCTTCCACAACGATCCGCCGGCGGTCACGAAGAGAGTTCGCAGGTCGGGTCCACCGAATGCGACGTTCGTCGTTTCATCTCGTGGGATGGGGATGAAGTCGAGCAGCTTTCCTTCGGGCGTGAAGACATAGACGCCCGCGGTCGGCTTTTCCTGGGTTTCGGCGGGCGGGTTGGGTTTGTTGAGACCGGCCGCGACGTAGAGCCGGCCCTGGGCGTCGAGCTTCATGCCGTCCGGTCCGCGCGTCGTCTTCCAGTCGTACAGGAGCTTCTGGCTGGCGAAATCGACCGTTCCATCGGGCTTGAGATCGAAGCGGAAGAGCTTGCGGGGGGCGCCCGGCTCGCTGTTGTTGTTGTCCGCGACAAACAGCGTTCGATCGTCCGGCGTGACCACGATGCCGTTGGGGCGATCGACTTCGTGCGTGATGATTCGCGTGACGTCGCCGTCGGGGTCGATGCGGTAGACGCCTTCGACTTTCTTTCCCTTCGAGTCGACCATCTCCATCGTGCTGCGGTCGCCGTATTGCGGGTCGGTGAAATAGATGCGGTTCTTCGAATCGATGGTCAGGTCGTTGGGCTGATTGAAGCGTTTTCCGTCGTACTTCGACGCCAGCACCTTGAGTGTGCCGTCTTTCTCGAGTCGGGAGACGCGGCGTTGCACAGGCTCGCAGATCACGAGGCGTCCTTCGCGATCGAACAGGAGTCCGTTCGAACCGGCGTTCTTGCGGAAGAGGGCCTGCTTGCCATCGCGGTCGCGACGCCAGATATGTCCGTCGCCGCCGCTGGTGAGCAGTCCCAGTTCCGGATGCCAGGCGGGGCCTTCCCCCGCTCCTGTCTCCTGGAGAAGCTCAGCTTTTGTGCCCGGGGCGAACGGAGCGTCGTCGGCTGCTTCGGAGGCCAGGGTGGACGCAACCACGGCAAGGGCAGCGACGACTCGAACCCAGGGATGCATCGTGCGGGACATGGCGAGCTCCTGTGTGGACTGACGGAAACAGCAACCGGCAACCGGGCGAAGATCCGTGGCGTGACGTGGGCCGCGTTCAAGCCGCCTTGACCGGGGAAGGGAAACGCGGAAGACTGTTATGTGGACGCCGTTGGAGAAAAGTAGCACGGGCGGGATCGCCGGTGCGAGCCATCTCTCCCGTTCTGGCGGGGGCGGCGTGGCGTGTCGGAGACATGCCGGGACAATCGACCCGACCAGACGGCGCTGCGGGAGTTTGCGAGCGATGCGACGACATGCTCTTCTGACTGCGGTCGCAGGCGTGGTGGTTGCCGTGGGGGTGGCCGCTCCGGTCTCTGCCCAGGCGATCGATCCTCCGGCGAAGGCCGCCGGCGAGAATTCCAGGAAAGAACTGGATCAGAGCGAGCCGGCGCCCGGCGGCGACAAGCCGAAGAAACCGGATCTCAAGGAAGATCTGAAAGGGCTGACTGAAGACCTGCTCGACCTTGTCGTCGGTCCGAAGCGTGACAAAAAGGGCGACAAGCCAGCGCCCGAAGGACCGGCGGGCAACAACGATCCGCTGGAAAGCGCGATCGAAGGGATGAGAAAGGCCCGCCAGCGGATGGCCGACAAAGAGACGGGTTCGGAGACCCGCGACATTCAGGAACAGGTCATCAAAGACCTCGAGAAGCTGATTCAGCAGTCGAAGAATCCGCCGAAAGGGTCTGCGCCGCCTCCGCCGCAAAGTTCGCAGAATCAGAATCCTCGGAACAACCGGAACCAGGATCGCCAGAAGTCGCCGCAGCCGAATACTCCCGAGGATCAGAAGCAGGAGACCGGGGAGTCCGGCGACGCGCAGAATCAGCAGAAGACGGAATCGGAGAAGGCTCGCGAGTCCTCGGAGGAAGCGCGGGCAGCCCGCGAGCGCGAAGCCGAGCTGAGCCGCCGCCGAGACCTGGTGAAGGACGTGTGGGGCCACCTGCCGCCCGCACTTCGCCAGAAACTGCTGCACGGGAGCAGCGATAAATCGCTGCCCCGCTACGACGAGCTGATTCGACGGTACTTCGAATCGCTGGCCGAAGAGGGGAGCACGATGCCGCCGCGGCGGAAGCCGTAGACGTCGCGATCACTCGGCGACCGGTCATCAGACCGGCCGATTCGAGAGTGCGGGAAGGCGCGATTGTCGCGGTGGCGCCTTTCGTCCGGCCGTTCAATCCCGTCGGTCGTCATTTCATCATTTTTCCGCAAGGTTTGTTGAAGATCGTTTGACCCGAGCGGACTGCGGGCTAGGTTTGTGCACCTTCGGAAGCGATGCGTCCTGCATCCGTCGCCCGTGCGACGTTCCCGACTTTCGACGACGGCCATCTCCGAGTGCGACCGGCGAGGTATGACATGTCCTCACTGCGACGTTTTCTGACTCGCAAAGACGCGACGACTTCCGTCGAATACGCGGTCATGCTCGGTATGATTCTGATGGTGTGCATCGTCACGATTTCATCGCTCGGATCGACATCGGGTGGGTGGTGGGGCAAAAACCGAGACGAACTTCAGGCCCACGGCTTCTGACGTCCTCTCTTCGCCGGAGACCCCATGCCGCGAGCGCTCGTGTCTCTGGGCGGCAATGAAGGGGATGTCCGCGCGACGTTTCGCGCAGCCATGGAGAGTCTGCGCCGGCATCCGCAAATTGATGCGGTCCGCGCAAGCCGGATCTATTCGACCCCCCCCGTCGGTGATGTGGCGGGCGGTTCGTTTCTCAATGCGGCCGCCGATCTGACGACGTCGCTCGATCCGCTGTTGCTGCTCGATCTGCTGCAGGCGACCGAGCACCAGCTTGGCCGCGTCCGTGCGCTGCACTGGGGACCGCGGACGCTCGACCTCGACCTGCTCGCGTTCGACGACCGGATCATCGACCATCCGCGGTTGACGCTGCCGCACCCCGGCTGCTGGTATCGCCGCTTTGTCCTCGACCCGCTGGCGGAGATCGCGGGAGACTTCGTGCATCCGGAGAAGGAAACGACGTTTCGATGTCTGCGCGAGAGATTGCTGGTTCGGCCGCTGTGCGTGCGGGTTGCGGGAGGCGACGACGCGACGAGGTCACGGCTCGTTGCGGATCTGGTCGACGGTTTCGACACGATCGAATGCGGGCCGTGGGAGTCCGTCAAGGACTCGGAGCGTGCGGACGGTGAGAAGAGGGGCGGTTCACCGGGGCTCCTGTTGTGGCTGGGACCGGGTGCCGGCCGCTCCGAATTCTCCGAGCTCCCGATCGTCCCGCGCGTCGACCTTACGGCATTTCCCGAATCATTGGACGTGGCGGCGCGCTACGTCCTGGAAGCGGCGCTGGGCGAGCCGCGTGTCGAGTCGTCGTTTGACCCCGGCTGAGGCGCAACGGCGAACCCATTGGCGAACCCGCTCTTTGACAACCCGGGAGCTGATGATCGATCGCCCGCAACGCGATCCGAAAGTTGCGCCGGCACTCCTCTCACAGGGGGCCGAGCAAGCGTGCCCCCCGCCTCGTGCGCACGCTGGCACGATTGTACGGTTGCTCTGCGTAAGATGGGGAAGCGATCGACGGAGCGACTCTTTCGCGCGGTTTCCCGGCGATCGAGTTGCCGTCCGGCGTCGTTCGGTCGCGAGTGAGTTGACGCAAGGCCTTGCGGGGTGGCACAGTCTGCCCGTCATCGCCTGCTTGCCGGTGGACTCCCCGGCCGCCCGTTCGGAAACACCCATGTCGTCGGCCGACCTGCGAGATACCACTCTTCCGGCGTCGGATCGGGACGCGCGGCCTCCTTATTTTCTTGCCGCGGTCTTGTTCTGCGCAACCTTCATTCTCTATGCCGACCGCGTCGTCGTGACGCAAAACGCCGGGCCGATCAAGGACGCGTATGGGGCATCCAACGAGCAGTATGGAGAGGTCAACGGCTGGTTCGGGCAGGGGTTCGCGTTCGGCGGACTGACGTTTGGCGTGCTGGCGGATGTCGTTCCGGTCCGATGGCTGTATCCGGCGGTTGTGCTCGTGTGGTCCGGCTTTGGTGCGGCGTCGGGCGCGGCTTCGACGATCGAGAAGTTGACGCTGTGCCAGTTTTTCATGGGTTTCTTTCAGGCGGGGCACTGGTCGTGTGCGCTGCGGACCACGCAACGGGTCTTCAAGCCGGCTCAAC
>JADZEF010000336.1 GCA_020850695.1 Planctomycetaceae bacterium
AGCAGCTCGCTCCGCATGTCTGCCGGGACGCCGAACTTGTCGAACGTCTGGTGGAGGTCGTCGAGGAACGCCGCCCACTCGCCCGGCGTGATGCCGAGGTGGGCGTGCGAGTCGAACATGTTGCGGCCGGTGTAGCGCTGCGGGCCGCCGGTGGCGTGGCAGACCTGCTCGGTGACGAGGTACTTAAACCCCGCCTTCGAGACGCGGTGATGGGCCTCGTCGACCTTCGGGTTCGCGTTGAGCCGCGGGTCGACCATGATGCGGTCGATGAAGTCGTCAATGACGGCGGCGATGGCGTAGCAACCGCCGAGGCGCTCGTAGAGAGTGGGCTGCGTCATGGCGGGTAACCCCCGAAGACAATTGGTCGTTGGTCATTGGCTATTTCCAGATGATCACTGACCAATGATCAACGACCAATGACAAATCTCCTGAGTCGGATGCTGCTCACACTGGCCGGATCGCCTTGGACCGGCGTGCGACAGAGCGTCACTCGCCGTGTTCCTTCTTCGGCTTGTAGTAATCTCCGACCATCCAGCGGACAAGCATGTTGAACTGGTGAGGGCTGAACTGTCCGCCGTAGGCCGGCATCTGGTTTTTCGCGCCGTAGTGGAGCCCGTGCCCCGGATTGGCGATGAAGTGCTTGAGCCATGCGTCCGAGCCGTAGCCGGCCAGCGTCGGATAACCGTTCGGCTCCACCTTCGAGTCGAAGAACAATTTCGTCTCAGGCGTTGGGGCCGGGATCGAAGCGTGGCAGCCGGTGCACGAGACCGACAGCGAGCCCGACGTCAGCGTCCCCTCTTCGAAGATTTTGGCGCCGCGCTCGACGAGCTTCGCGTCATACGTCTCGCCGGGACGATCGGCCTGCGAGGTCAGGAATTCGACGAGCGCATTCAGATCCTCGGCGTTCTCGGGCTTCAGCAGCGTCTCGCGGTTCTCCTTCACCCAGTCGGCCATTTCGCTCTTGTCGAGGTTGAGGCCGTCGGAATCGGGCTTCGCCACGAGTTCCTTGTGCCACTCGGCGTTGCGGAGCGGGGCGAACAGCGTGTCGTAATCTGTAATGACGGCCCTCGACCACTCGCGGGTGCCGTACTTCCCGAGATCGGTGCCGGTCGGATCGGCCGGCGACTCCTTGCCCGTCGAGTCCTTCACAAGGATCGGGCTGCCGCGGCCGTCGTGTCCGTCGTAGCGATGGCACGCCGCACACGTTTTCGCGAAGATCCGCGGCCCCTGCAGCTTCGGATCGTTCCGGGCCAGAACATTCGCTCCCCCTTCCGGAATCCCGTAAGCATCCGCCAGCTCGACGAGCCGCTCTCCGTCGGCCAGCGCTTCCTTCACTGCCGCCTGGTGGCTGGGGTTGTGCTTGTCCTCGTTCATCGCCAGCACGGTCAGGCCGATGGCACCGAAGGCGATGAGGAACAGGAACGCGACGTTGAACTTGTGGCCGCCTTTCACCTTCGCGATGAACGGCATCAACACGAGGATCGTCATCAGCAGGCCGGGGACGTAAATGGCGCCGAAGGCCAGGCCGAAGTGTTCGACCGCTTCAAACTTCAGGAAGCGGAAGAGGAACAGGTAGTACCACTCGGGGCGGGCCGCGGAGTAGGCCTCGGCGGCGTTGGCCGGGGCCGACAGTTCCGCGCCGAACTGGAACGCCAGCACCATCACGGTCACGAGGACGGCGAGGCAGGCGACGGCGTCCTTCAGCACCTGATCGGGCCAGAAGGTGGTCGTCGGGGCGCGGTTCGGATCGGGGACGGTGATGCCGTGCCGACGGAAGACGTAGATGTGCAGCGCGAGAAAACCGACCAGCGCCGCGGGCAGAACGCCGGTGTGCAGGGCGAAGAACCGCGTGAGCGTGTGGTGGCCGTACTGCTCTCCGCCGACCGCCAGTTTCTGGACCTCGGCCCCAATGACGGGCGTGGCCCCGGCGATTTCGGTGGCGACGCGGGTGGCGTAATAACCCTTCTGGTCCCACGGCAGCAGATATCCGGTCAGCGAAAAGCCGAGCACGATCTGCATCAGGACGAGGCCGAGCCAGAAGTTGACTTCTCGCGGGGCCTTGTAGGCCCCGTCGATGACGACCTGCATCAGGTGGAGCGCCATCAGCACCACCATCGCCTGGGCGGCGAAGTGGTGGATACCGCGGACCATCCAGCCCATCGTCATCTGGTTCTGAATGTAGTAGACGCTCTCCCACGCGCCGGTCGCGTTGGGGCTGTAGGCTGACCAGAGGAAGATGCCCGAGATCATCTGCACGGTGAACGTGAAGACGAGCGTGCTCCCCCAGACGTAGCGCCACCGGGCCCCGCCGGGAATGCGTTCGTAGAGGGCCTCGTGCATCAGGCCTTTGATGCCGGTGCGGTGGTCGAGCCAGGCGATGAGGGCGTTCATCGGAGGAAGGAGTGAGGAGCGAGAATTGAGGAGCGAGGAGAGTGGAGCCATGCCGCGGGAGCATGGAACGTCGTCTCTTCACGAATGCATGCAGATCGGAAACACGGCAAGAGCCGGTTGTAGAGCTAGTCAACTTTCCGTGTCGACCTGAGAATGCCGTCGATGTAGGCCTGCAGAAGCCTGCTGACTTCGTCGTGCTGCAATTGAAGTTGAGTCGTCTCTGCGTATTTGAGGTCGTTGATCAGGATCAGGTAGTACCCGACCTCTTCCGCAGAGCCCTGGGCGATATTGAAGAATCGAACCTTGTCTCTCGTTCCTCTCTTTCGAAACCTTTCCACGATATTCGCCGGAATCGATACCGCCGCTCTTCGTAACTGCGAAGTCAATCCATAAGTCTCGGACTTCGGAAATCCTTCGCTGATCCGATAGATCTCCAACACAAATGCGTGGGCCTTCTGCCAGACGATCAAATCGCGAAATGATTTGGCAGGAGACATTCGCCGGTTCTCCGTCTTCGGTCTTCCCTACTGGTTTTCTCCTCGCTCCTCGCTCCTTCACCCGACCTGCTCTTTATTCGGCGTTCCCCCGCGGAATTTCTTGAACCGCACGAGGATCTCGCCGTTCTGCGTGTCGACTTCAAGGCTGTCCATGCCTCGGGGCGGAATGGCATTGAGCTTTTTGCCGTCGAGGTCGAAGGCGCTGGTGTGGCACGGGCAGAAGAACTGCTTGTCGGCCGACTTGTAGTCGACGCTGCAACCGAGGTGAGGGCAGACAGTGCTGAGGCACTGCACCGCTTCTTTCCCCTCGGCGTCCTTCACCTTGCGGAGCCAGACGGTGCCGATTTCCTGGTTGGGGATGAAGTTCCAGGCGTCCTGCAGGTCGTCGACGACGGCGAACTGCTGGGGCGAGCCGTCCGCAGGGAGCGAGTCGACCGTCGTGACCTTCAGGAATCCGTCCTTCCCGCGGACTGGCTGCTCGGTGGGCCGCTTCTTCTTGCGGAGGACGGGATCGAGCAGGAACGGGATCCCCGGGATGAGCGGGGCGATGCCGACGATGGCCCCGATGAGGGCGGCCGAGGCGCGGACCAGGAAGCTGCGGCGCGGCGGTTCAGCAAGATCGTGGGCGGGCGCGAGTTCGTGGGACATGGCCGGAGACCTATCTGGGAAGGGACCTGCCTGAGCGAGTCGGGAGGGCAGGGACCGATTGAGGCGGGAAGGTGTGGCGGGCAAGCAAATCAATGGAAGCAATCAAATCTTCCGATGATTCTCCGGTTGGAAAGGGCCCAACGCAACTCAATTGCCCGTGATCAGCGTTCATCCGAGCGGGAAATCATGGAAACAGTCCCAGACGGGCCCACTGCCGTCGTGCTTCGAGCTGCGATGGGGTGTTCATCCGGAGACGCTCGATCGTCGCTCTGCCTTTCGGTGTCAAGCCGAGGATCGTTCCCCTCGATCGATCGACCGAGAAACTCTCTGTCCAGTCGTCAACTCGAGGGTTGAAGAGAGGCGACGTCAGTCCCGTCTCCGGGTCGACGGCCTCGCGGCAATCCGCCTTGAAGAGATTGCACGATCGACCGGCGAGCGCGAGATTGTCGTCGGTGCTCGTCCCGGTGGATCCGGTCGGAACGATGTGCTCGACCTCGAACGGAAAATTGAAGATCGCTTCCGGGGCGCGGCAGTACTCGCAACGATGCCCGGCCCGGGTCGCAACAACCGGGTAGTGGGCATTCACAGTCCGACTCGGGTGGCGGCGTCTGCCGCACGGCGTCCACTGGCAATGATCTCGGCCTCGATGAGCCTCTCCAACTCTTCGCCTTCCGTTGGGTCGAGGAGGACGCCACCGTCGCGTGCGGTACGCCAACGCTGCATCAATTCCTGAAGCCGTCGCTGCTGTTCGCCGGAGAAGTAACTGTCGCCCCGAAAACGTTGAACGAGGACGAGCGACTCGTCCCCGACCTCGGGAAAGCGCTCGGTCAGGGCGTCCAGAGCTTCTCCGGCGGTTTCTCCAGACGCCACGCACTGTCCGGCGACCGCCTCAAATGTGAGCGGTCCCGCATCGGATTCGACAGGCAGAATGGCGACGGTCGTCATGGCTGAAACCTAGTTCGCAATCGGGAGACGAGTCCCGATTGCGGCACTCTCGAATGGCGGATCGTAGGCCGACGAATGGGACCGAGCGAACGTTCAATATATCGCACCCGCGCGGCGATTACTCCGGCAATCGCCAGCCGGGGTTGAAGTTCGTCGCCCAGACGGTTTCCTCTTTGTACGAGCCGTCGTCGTTGCGCGAGAACTTCTGCACGGCAATGTCTCCGAGCCGTGGGAAGAGCCAGGCGTTCGAGGCCTTGAAGTCGCGCTCATGGAACGTGTGACCCGAGTTGATGACGACGTAGCGCCGCGGGTTGAGCGGGTTCGGATAGATCAGGCTGACCCCGTGCGTCTTCGGATCGTACGTCTGGCCATTGACCTTCAGGCCACCGTCCTTCGTCCATTCGATCGGCAGTTTGTCGACGATGGCTTTGAGGACGCTGTTGGAACCGGGGTCGCCGAACAGGATCAGGTTCCTGGCCAGCAGATCGTCGTTCGCACCGGGCTTGCCGATTTCGATCGCAGGGACGTCCGAGTCCTTAATGACGGGGACCTTGCCGCGCATCCACTTGTCGAACTCGCGCTCGAACCGGGCCAGCGTCCAGTCGGACCACTCCTTCTGCTCGGCGTGCCATGGTTCCTTCGTCCCCCGCACACAGACGAAAGCCCCCATGAAGGCATCGTCGATGGGGCCCTGGAGGTCGCGGCGCTTCCGCAGATCGGGGTTGCTCGAGAACTCACGCGAGGTGTTGTAGTCCATCGCAAACCATTAGGACTTCCCCTTGTCGAAGTAGACGCCGGGGAGCAACCCCTGGGCGGCGTCGCGCAGCGGGAGAAGCGAGCCGTCGATGTTCGCACGGTCCGCGACGTCGCGAGCGATCTGCAGCACCGCGACATTCTCGGTCGTCACCTTCAGGACGCCGTCTTCCCCGACCTTCGCTTCGACGGTGGCTGGCTTATCCCCTTCGAGCATTTCTTCGATCGTCAGCCATTCGCACTCGTTGTACTTGAGGGTGCGGGTGGTGAAGCGGATGTGGTCGCGGCCCGGAAACGGAGGGCGGCCCTTCTGGCTTTGCTCGATGTGGAACTTCATGAACTCCTTTTCGGTCTCGGGGTGGAACTTGTGTCCGACCCCCGGGCCAATGAGGAGCTTGATGTCGACGCCCTGCTTCTTCGCCGCTTCGACCATGGCCGTGCTGGCGACGAGCTGCTCGTCGAGTTCGCCGCCGTAGGTGCAGACGGGGACGTTGAACGCGTTGAGGGCGTAGTCGACCGAGTCGTAGATGCCGAGCGTCTGGTCCTGCCACGCGGGGAGCTTGTCTTTGACCTTCTGATATTTGTAGAAGTCGATGAACCCGGCCCCCGGACCGACCGAGCACCACTTGGAGGGATGGTGCAGGCCGAGGTGCCAGGCCCCCGCACCGCCCATGCTGAAGCCGCGGAGGACGATGCGGCGATCATCGATGCGGACGGTGCGGCGGAGATCGTTCATCGCCTCGAAGACGTCGGTTTCTCCGGCCCAGCGGTAGGCGTTGTTGGTGCGTCCGAAGATTTCGAGCTGCACCCACGTCTGATCCTTCGCGAGCGGCTTGCCGTCGTACTGCGCGATGAACGAGACCTCATTCAGAGTTCCCCCGCGGCCGTGCAGGTGGACGTGCAGCGGGTGGCGATCGGCAGAGGTCGGCTTGTTTCCCTCGGGCAGGTGGAGCGCATACGGCTGCACCGAGCCGTCCACTTTCGAGTAATACCCGCGGATACTGATGCCGGGCCGATTGACCCACGACGGCTTCCCGTCCGCGAGTTCCTTCGCGCGGGCCAGGCCGGTTTCGAGCGCTTTCAGGCAGTGGTCAACGTACTTCGGCGTGTAGAACTCTCCGTGCCGCAGGCACCACTCGGCCGCCTTGGCATAGACCTCGACATCGGCCACGAGACCGCTGTCGAGCTTGCGGTTCTCCTTCAGCGGCTTGAGAGCGGCGTTGAGGTCATCGAGCCGCGACTGGATTTTCTGGATCTCTTCCGGCGTCGGCGGCTGGGCGGCGGGCGGAGCGCCGGCATGCGGTGGCGGAGTCGGGGTCGATTTGGTGGGCGCCTGAGCGAATGCCGTCGTGGCGGAGGCGAGTGATCCCGCGAGGACCCAACCAGCAATCAGAACGAGACGCGGGCGAGCGAGTCGTATGGGCATTTGGACCTCGTAGTGCGGACCATGCCGCCGGGGTTTGGAGCAGCACGACTTCATTGAAGTCGTGCCCTACCGCAATGTTCGAGTGGTTTCGTGAGAATTGGGGACGTCTTTCGACGTCGCGTAGCCATTCAGTCATTTCACCACCGGGGCAAGCCCGGTGGGGCTTGTTCGGGGCGACGAAGGGGTTCTCTGAGGATCAGGCCGAAGGCGCCGACGGTGGGGGCGGAGCGATTTCGCCGGCGACCCAGCCGCACGTTTTATGCGTGCCGTCACAGAAGGGGCGTTTCTTGGTCTGGCCACAACGACAGAGGGCGAACGTGTCTTTGCCGCCGAGGTGGTAGGTGTTTCCCAGGTGGTCCACCAGCGTGACGGGGCCGGTGACGAGCAGCGGTCCGTTTTCGCGGGTGGTGATCTTCGCTTCGGCCATGAAAAAAGCTCCGTTCGGCTGGCAGGTTGTCGGCTGGCGAACTTCGACGAATCAAGCCCCATCGTATCGACCGACGCCGGGGCTTCCCAGCATTGCTGTACGAGGCGGATGAGGGGCACTATCCTGAGCGCGGCTCGCACCCAGGGTGCAGCTCGGGGCACCCTGGGTGCCGCAGCAATGCGAGTGCGATCCAGGCTGGTTCCGGCGAGAGAGCGTCCCTTGCTTCGGCACCCCGGGTGCTCAAAGCCGCACCCGGGGTGCGACGCCGATCATCCGCGTTTCTCCTGACTCCTGTCTTCTGACTCCTTCCCCATGTCCCGCTCCACCCTCATCGACGAACTCCGCTGGAAAAAGTTTCCCGTGCTCAACGACGGCTTCGTGTGCCTCGTCGACGTGATGGGGGACGACGGGGCCGTCGTGCAGGCGGCCCGCGTCAGCTACGGGGAAGGGACGCGGCACGTCTCGGACGACCGGACGCTGATCCGCTATCTGATGCGGCACCGGCACACGACGCCGCTCGAAATGGCCGAGGTGAAGTTCCTGATCCGCGCCCCGATGGACTGCTGGCGGCAGTGGATCCGGCACCGGACCGCGTCGGTCAACGAGTACAGCACGCGGTATTCGATCGCCATCGATTCGGCCCAGACGACGGCCCCCGGCGAATGGCGATTCCAGGCGACCAGCAACCGGCAGGGGAGCGACGGGCTGCTGTCGGATGAGGTCGGGGCGCGGTTGACCGAGGCCGAGCACCGGCTGCAGCAGGAGGCACGGCGCGTCTACCAGGAACGGCTCGAAGCGGGGGTCGCCCGCGAGCAGGCCCGCAAGGATCTTCCACTGGCCACCTATACGGAGGCGTACTGGAAGATCGACCTGCACAACCTGCTCCATTTCCTGCACCTGCGGATGGACCCGCACGCCCAGCTCGAAATCCGCGAGTTCGCCACCGCGATGGGCGAAGGGATCGTGAAGCCTCTCTTCCCGCTGGTGTGGGAGGCCTTTGAGGATTACCGCCTGGGGGGGATGAATCTGACGCGGCTCGACACGGGCGTCATCCAGCGGCTGATGGCGAGCGGGGCGAAGGCCCCGTACAGCGACGCCGACTTTCTCGCCGCACAGGATCCGGTGTGGAAAGAGATGAAGCGATCGCGCGAGCGCGACGAGTGTCGCGAGAAGCTGACGCGGCTGGGGATTCTTGCCCCGCCTTCCGGGGGATGACCGAATCGAGAGCACTTCCGAAATCAGCCTCGAGGGGCCGCCGCACTGACTTGAACCGACGACCGAGGTTTCCATGCGCCGCAGCCGTTTTCGCATTTCCAGGCGATTTATCGGTTTCGCGATTTTGCGATTCGTTGCAGCAAAAAGCTTCGCGGCTTTGAAAGTCCTGGGACGACAACTGCCATTCCTTGAGGTTCGCGCGATGGAGCACACGCCGTTCGCCCGCTGGCTGACACTGATCGGACTGGTTGCCGGACTGACGTCCGCTTCCCTCGCGGACGAGCCGTCCCCCTCCGACACGACGCGCGGAGACCGGATGCTCGCCGCCTATTTCAAGGCGGAGACCGGGAAACTGAGGGACGAGAGTCTTGCCGGCCTCCGCACGATTGACGACTGGAATCGTCGCAAGGACGAGCAGCGTCGCCAGTTGTTCGAAATGCTCGGACTCGACCCGCTCCCCGCACGGACCGATCTCAAGGCGACGATCACAGGCACGCTCGATCACGCGGACTTCACCGTGGAAAAGCTGCACTTTCAGTCGCGGCCGGGACTGTACGTGACGGGCAACCTGTTCGTTCCAAAGAAACGTCAAGGGCCAGTGCCCGCCATCCTCTATGTCTGCGGTCACGCGCGGGTCGCGAAAGACGGCGTGCCCCTGGGAGCGAAGGCCCACTATCAGCATCACGGAGCGTGGTTTGCACGGAACGGCTATGTCTGCCTGGTGATCGACACGCTTCAACTGGGAGAGATCGAAGGCATTCATCACGGGACGTACGACCGGAACCGATGGTGGTGGCTCAGCCGTGGGTACACTCCCGCCGGGGTGGAAGCCTGGAACTGCATCCGGGCGCTGGACTATCTCGAGACGCGGCCCGAGGTCGATGGCAGCCGCATTGGCGTCACCGGTCGCAGCGGGGGAGGCGCCTACAGCTGGTGGATCTCGGCCCTCGACGATCGCATCCGCGCGACCGTTCCAGTCGCCGGCATCACCGACCTGCAGAACCACGTCGTGGACGGGGCCGTCGAGGGGCACTGCGACTGCATGTACCTCGTCAACACCTACCGCTGGGATTACCCGCAGGTCGCGGCGCTGAACTTCCCGCGGCCGCTGCTTGTGAGCAACACCGATCGCGACGCCATCTTTCCGCTGGACGGCGTCTACCGCACCTACTCGAAGGTCCGGGCGCTGTATGAACTGGAAGGACTGGGCGGCAAGGTGGCTCTCAACATCACGGCCGGCGGCCACAACGACACCCAGGAGCTGCAGGTCCACGCGATGCGCTGGTTCGACCAGCACCTGCGGAAGGAGCCGCGGCTCATCGAGAACGCCGCGTCGAAGTTGTTCGAGCCTGAGGCGCTGCGGGTGTTCGAGCGGCTTCCCGCCGACGAGATCAACACGAAGATCGATGAGAGTTTCGTCGCGGCTGCCGCAGCGCCGGTCCCGCCATCGTCGGAGGACGCATGGAAGGTTTCGCGCGACGGCTGGATGAAGGCTCTCCGCGAGAAGACGTTCCGCGGCTGGCCGGACGAAAGTCAACCGCTGGAACTGACAGAAGCCTTTGCCGTCGAGAAGGAGGGACTGACATTCCGAGCGTACGACTTCACGAGTCAGCCCGGGGTACGACTGCGGTTGTACTTGGTGCATCGCAGCGGGCTGGAGAAGCCGGACCTGGTTGTGCTCAATCCCGTCGATCAGGCCGGCTGGAACGAATTTCTCGCTACAGTGCGACCCGCGTTCGAGAAGGAATTGGAAGGCGAAACGCTGCCGCCTGTGGATGCCGCGGGGGCTGAAAGCCTGCGGAAGATGCTGAAGAGTTTCCCGTGGGCGATGGCGTACGTCGCTCCGCGTGGCGTCGGGCCGACTCGATGGAATCCGAATGAACGAAAGCACGTCCAGAATCGCCGGCGTTTCTACCTTCTCGGCCAGACCTGGGAAGGGATGCAGACGTGGGACATCCGGCGGGCGATGCAGGCCGTGCGTTCCGTCGAAGAGGTGAAGACTTCCCCGCTCTGGCTGCAGGCGAAGGGGAACCTCAGCGTGCTGGCGGCCTACGCCTCGTTGTTCGAACCTCCGGTGAAACGACTCGACCTGCATGACCTGCCTCTGAGCCATCAAGGCGAGGGTCCGGCGCTGCTGAATGTGCTCCGATTCCTGGACGTGCCGCAGGCGCTGGCGATGTGCGCTGAGCGGAGCCAGACGGTCGTCTATCGTGACGGAGCGGCGGGACTGGAATTTCTGGTCGGAACGGCCAAGGCGCTCGGCTGGCCGGCGAAGCAGGTTCAGATTCGACAGCCGCCAAAAGAGAAGTGATGCGAGAGCCGCTTCAGGGGATTCTCGGATTCGTCTGGCGACGACTGTACCGCCGAGAGCGATCAATGCAGGTCGAGAAGGAACTCGGCTCGAAGTAGGCGTTGAGCAAGCGTGATTTCAGCCAGGGCGGCGCATCACGAGCCCCCAGTGCCAGGAGCAGCAGCACAGCGGCTCGAGGCGCACGAATTCCAGCCCTGCGGCCTCTCCCCACGCGCGGCATTGGTCGGGTGTCGGTCTGATTTCGAGAGACGGGCCGCGCGGCGTCTGAATATCGCTCCGCCAGTGGATGATTCCGGCCTTGCCGCCGGGACGCAGAGCACGCCGCGCCTCCTGCAGGAGCGAGACTGGCCGTTCGATATGCAGGATGTTGAACAGCATCACATAACCGGCCGCTCCTTCGGGCACGCCCGAACCGTCGGCGACAAAGTCCCGCACCTGGGCGCATACGTTGGGCAATCCCTCGGCGACTGCCTTTCTCGCGGTGTCCGCCACCATTTCCGGGTCGATATCCAGCGCGAGCACTCGGCCCGTCACCGACTTTGCGGCCGGAAGCGTGAACGTCCCATACCCGCACCCGAATTCGACGACGTCGTGATCGCCGGCGCAGTCGAGACGGGAGACCATGCACTCGGGATTGAAGAACGTCTGCCAATAGGCATCGTCCGGCATCCCGCTTTCGCGACCCTTGGGCATTCCACACCTGTCCAATCCGGTTTCCTACCGGCGGATTCGCACCGTCGGAAGAATCCGATGGAGATCTTCCACGCCCCGCGCCGTCACTTCCGTTCCGATGACGGACAACACCTTGAGTTGTGTCATCCCTTCCAGTCGCAACAGTCCGGCGTCGGAAACCGCGGTCTCGTTGAGATACAACCATTCCAGCTTCGTCAACTTCGCGAGATGCTTCAGTCCTTCGTCCGTCACTCTGGACTCATCGAGCCCGAGCGTTCGCAGCTTCGTCATTCTGGCGAGGTGCGACATTCCCGCATCGGTGACTTTCGTCCCGTTGAGAAAGAGGGATTTCAGCCGAGGCAATGCCTGGAGTGCGAGCAAACCGTCATCACTGATTCCCGGACTTTCGAGCAAGAGATACTCCAGTTCGTCCAGCCCCTCGAGGTGAACCAGTCCGGCATTCGTGACCTGGCATGCCTTGAGGGAGAGCCTTTT
This sequence comes from Planctomycetaceae bacterium, assembly GCA_020850695.1. GTDB lineage: Bacteria > Planctomycetota > Planctomycetia > Planctomycetales > Planctomycetaceae > JADZEF01. Next base: position 11,781 of record JADZEF010000336.1, read on the forward strand.
CAGAGTGCGCGGCAGCTTCAGATCGGCCAGCTCGCTATCGGAAATCTCGGAATAGCTTGCCGACGTGCCACTGCCGGACTCCGCCTCGCGGCCGTTCGCGGTCGACGAGTCGACACGCGCGACGAGTAGAACCGCGACGGACAGGAGGGCGGTCCACCGCGTGCGCGGTCCGCGATCGTGCGGGTCAGGACTCATAGCGTTTCCGTCCTGCCTCTTCGTCATGACCTGCCTTTGAACAGAATATCACTCCGAAAGCGGATTACAGCTGCCATTTTCGGACAAAGTATAGCCGGAATCATTGCAGTTTTCTGAAGCGTCTGTCATTCTGGGACTGAGTCTCAATTGCAATTTCCTTTGACATCCTTTCTCAGAGGCCCTCATGGGATCGCGTGTTCAGGATCATGGTCGGCGATCGGGGTTCACCTTGATTGAATTGCTGGTCGTCATCGCGATCATCGCGATCCTGATCGCACTGCTCCTGCCTGCGGTTCAGCAGGCCCGCGAGGCCGCCCGCCGCAGCCAGTGCAAAAACAACCTCAAGCAACTCGGGCTGGCACTGCACAACTATCTCGATACCCACAAGGCTTTCCCTCCGAACGGCGTCAGCAACGCGACGGGCTCTCAGACCTGGTCGGCCCAGGCCTTCATCCTGCCGTTCATCGAAGGGGGTTCGCTCTATAACAGGATCAACTTCAACGTCGGATATGGGGCGGCGGAGAATGTGGCTCCGGTCCATGTGAAAGCGATGCGGATCCCGGTGCTGCTCTGCCCGTCCGACCCGAACGATAAGCAGCGGCTCAATGCGGGGGCTCCGGACCACTACCCGCTGAGTTACGCGGTGGGCCGCGGAACCTACCTCACTCATAAGACCGACTTCACGGCCGATGGCGGGGCCGCATTCGCGTACAACAAGTCGACCCGCGACCGCGACTTCAGCGACGGGATGAGCAACACCATGGCGATGGCCGAGGTGAAGTGCTTCACGCCACGCTTCCATGACAACTGCAGCCTTCCCGCGACGGTCACGTTCACTCCTTCGACACTCGGAGCCCTGTTGGGAACGTCCGGATGGAGCACGGAGAACGGCCACACCGAGTGGGTCTCGGGCAATACGATCCATACCGGCTTCACGACGACCTTCACGCCCAACACGAAAGTTCTGCACACGGTCGGCGGGGTGACTTACGACATCGACGCCTGCAGCAAGCGCGAGGCCCAGGCGACCGGCTGCGACAACATCACGACCTACGCCGTCGTGACGTCGCGCAGCTTCCATTCGGGAATCGTGCACACGCTACTCATGGACGGCTCGACCCGAGGAGTCAGCGAGAACATCAATCTCGCCACGTGGCAGAACCTGGGTCAGCGCTCGGATGGGAATGTCGTCGGGGAGTTCTGATCGAGGGCGGCGGAGGATGCGGCGAGACGATCGAACTCTGCATGCGACCGATCTCCGCAGTTCGAGCGGTTGAGTGACTTGTCGGCTGGTTGAGAACCGGTCTCGATGGGCGTTCCGGTGCTCTTTGAGCCCCGGAGGGGCGGAAGTAAATAGCCGGGGGCAACGCCCCCGGTTGCGAGCCCATCGAATCCTGAAGCCCCAACGGGGCGAAGGTGACGCTGGCGTAGCCGCCGACCTTCGCCCCGCTGGGGCTTCCGATCGAAATTCTGGAATCACTTCCGGGGGCGTTGCCCCCGGCTATTCACTTCCGCCCCTCCGGGGCACAAGCGGTTCGAGGCGGAGACCCGACCGTAACGTGGCCGAACCGTAAAGTGGCTTAGTGGTCCATTTCACAAGTTTCAGGAGGGTTCCAGCGAAGCTGAATGACCAGAAAAGGGGTGGCTGGGGTC
>JADZEF010000337.1 GCA_020850695.1 Planctomycetaceae bacterium
GATGGGGGGCATCGGCGGGCTGCTGGCCGAAGGGCATGCCGAGTTGCGGCCGATCGGCATCGTGTTCCCCACGGACGAGACGAACCTCTCGCGCTGGCGGACCTGGTGGCGATACGCATTGCTCGATCAGTCAGCCTTGTGGGCGGTCGGGTGCCTGCTCGGAATGTTCCTTAACGTGAACCTGGCCGCCGCGCTGGTGCCGAAGTCGATGACGGTGGCGGACTATTCCGTCGGAACGTTTCAGGCGCAGCGGATGTCCGAGCAGATGTGGCCCGGGTTCTGGGTCCTCGCACTGCTCAATGGATTCTGGATCCTGTACTCGACGCACCTCGGCAATACGGACTGCCTCGTGCGGACGATCTGCGATATCGGCTGGGCGGGTTCGCCGCGACTTCAAAAGGGATCGGCCAGCAAGATCTATGCGGTGCTGCTGGTGGCCCTCACCCTCTGGGCTTTGATCGCACTGCAGCTCGGAACCGTGATGGGACTGCTGAAGATCCTGGGCATGGTCTCGTGCCCCATCATGGGATTCGCCGCTTTTCAAATCCTGCGGGTGAACTGGAGGTTTCTGCCGCCGCCTCTGCGGCCCTCGCTACTGCGTTCGGCAGCCCTCATTGCCGCGGGCTTGTTTTACGGGGGACTGACCGTCGGCATCATCGTGACCGAGATACGGTCGCGTGCGGCGGCTCCGGCCAGAGCCGAGTCGACGATCTCCACTCCCGCCGGACGGGTTTAGACCGCCGCAGCTGACTACATCCATCATTGATCCGTGCCGCTCGTCATTCGATGCGTGTTGGCCACACGGGAGGCAGCCGGCAAGAATGTCGTCCTCGCACCACCTTCGTGGGAAACCTCCGACTTCCTCGGCGTTCGTTCGCCTCGTGCGGGCGCTGCTGGTACAGCCCCTGCGGAGGTTGGCGCGAATGACGGCCGGTCTATTGAGTGCGACTGACCTCGTCATTCGTCGCGGAATCTGCCAGGCGCTGCCGCAATCGCTGCTGAGGGGGATCGGCGCGTTGCACGACGACGTCTGCCGGGATTCGGCCTCGCTGGCATTGATCTCCGTCGTGCTCGCGCTTGCGGTGATGGCGCTGGGCGTCGTATGAAGCGTGCGCGAATTCTATTTCACTCTGAGCGCGGACGAACTTGGTCGAATTCCTCCTCAGTTTCTGGCGGACGCTCGGCGCCCATGCGCCGTTCCTGATGCTCGTGCTGCCGTTGATCGGTGCGGGGCTGTCGTTTTTCAGCGGCTGGATGTCGGCGGACCTTGCGCGGCGGACAGCCCTCACCAATACACTCCTCTCGTGCCTGGCCGCTGTCGCGCTCGTTCTCAACTTCCGACTGGCCGATCGGCCCGCCGTGTGGCAGCCGCCCCAGATGGTCAGTTCGCTCTCATGGACCTCCTTCCCGGCAGGACCTCCGCCGGCCCCTCGGGCGGAATGGCGTGTGACCACCGGCGTCGACGGCATCGCATTGCCGCTCCTCGCCCTGCTGCCGTTCCTCACACTGACGGCGGTCGCGACGCTTTCCGCAGGCGACCCCGACAACGCGATGCAGTTCCCGTGGCTGCTCCTTTGGGAAGCGACGCTCGTCGGAACCATCGCGTCCCTGGACGTTATGCTCTGGGCGACGTTCCTGCTCGCGTCGATCGTACCACCGGTCGTCCTCATCGGTTCCTGGGGAGGTTCCCAGCGTCGGGAGGCGGCGCGAGCTTACGCCCTGTTGTCGGCCTCGGCGGCCATGCTGACGGTGGTCGGAACATTCGGTGTGATGGTGGCGCTCGCATGGATGGTTCTCAGTTCGCCGCGGCTGGTCGAATCGCTTCCGTTGACGTTCGATCTGACGACGGGAGTGCGGGCGCTCCGGATGATCCTCGGCAGCCTCGACGAGGCCCGCGCGGCTTGGAGCTCGGACCGCCTCGGCATCGCTCCGTTCCTGATCGGGGGCGCCGCCTTGTTTCTCCCGCTCCCCCCTTGGCGGACGACTCTTGGCGACGCTGTCCGACAGGCGCCGCCGGGGGCGCGTCTTCTTCTGCAGTTCAGCCTGATGTGTGTCGGCAGCACGATCGTGCTGCGGGTCGTCATGCCGCTCTTCGGCGATGTGCTTGCCGGAGACTTCGTTTCGTTCGCGTGTGCGGTCGCCGCACTGGCTGCGGCCGCCGGAACCGCTTCCACCGACATTCGCGGACGAAGGGCCAAGCCGCCGGGGAACCCCGCTGCGGAATGCACGGACAGTCATTCCACGCCGTTCGCAATCGTCACGACCTGCGTCGCCGCAGCGGGCTACTTCACTGGAAACCCCACCATCGAAGCGGGCAGCGTCGTGCTGGTGACCAACGGTCTCCTCGCCCTCGCCATCGCTCGACTGACGGAAACGCGAAGCCGCCGCTGGTCCGCGGTGGTGCTCGGACTGGCCTTTCTCCCTCCCTTCGGCGGGTTTTCCGGAACATGGATTCTCGTCTCCGGACTTTGGAAGCAGGGATCCACGATCGTTGGCCTGCGGCTCTCCGCCGGAGTCGCGCTGCTTGCCCTTGTGACGCTCACTGTCCGGCTGCTGGGCGCGGCATTTGCCGATCGAACCCCCGTCACGGACGACGCAACTCGCACCGTTCGCAAGTTCGATCCATCCACCGCGATGCTCGTCGGCCTGCTGACCGTGGCGTCCGTCGCGCTGGGTCTGGCCCCGTCGTTTCTCGTCCGCCGTGTTCTGTCAGCGCTGATCGGTTCATGAGACGGCCCTTGGACCGCGTCGCGTCAGCACGTCGTCTGTTTTGGTTGCAGGAACTACCCAGTTTCTGCGTTGAGACGCGAGGGGGAACGCAAGTGCTCTGTACGCCGAAGGCGTTCCATCTGATAGCCCAGCGTCGCGAACGGTGTGCGCGCACGCTGGGAATGGCCGGAAAGTTTTCAGATACCCCAACGGGGTTCCATCCGGACGGGCCAGACGCTCGTTATGGAACCCCGCTGGGGTATCTGATGAATTCGATGCCCCA
>JADZEF010000338.1 GCA_020850695.1 Planctomycetaceae bacterium
CAATCCCGACGGCGAGATTCTGCGGCTGCGGGACGTCGCCAACGTCGAACTCGGCTCGGAATTCTTTGATATTTACTCGGATATCGACGGCCATCCCGCGGCGTCGATCGTGCTGAAGCAAAGCCCCGGCTCCAATGCGGCCGTCGTGATTGAGGAGGTGAAAAAGGAACTCGAGCAGATCAAGAAGGAGTTCCCACCGGGGATGGACTACGAAATCGCGTACGACGTCTCCAACTTCCTCGACGCCTCGATCGAGAAGGTGCTCCATACCCTGCTCGAAGCGTTCATCCTGGTGTCGCTGGTGGTTTACCTGTTCCTCGGAGACCTGCGATCGACGTTGATTCCGACCCTCGCGGTCCCGGTTTCACTGGTCGGAACATTCTTTTTCCTGCAGTTGATCGGGCTGTCGATCAATCTGATCACGCTCTTCGCGATGGTCCTCGCGATCGGGGTCGTCGTCGACGACGCGATCGTCGTCGTCGAGGCGGTGCACGCCAAGATGGCCGAAAAGCACCTGTCTCCCTACCGGGCGACCATGGAGGTTCTGCACGAAATCAGCGGGGCCATCATCGCCATCACGCTGGTCATGACGGCGGTGTTTATCCCCGTCACGTTTGTCCCGGGGCCGGTCGGCGCCTTCTATCGCGAATTCGGCATCACGATGGCGACGTCCATTGTCCTCTCGGGCGTCGTCGCCCTGACGCTGACGCCCGTGCTCTGTGCCATGATTCTCAAGCCGCACGAGCACGCCAACCACGATCCCGCACACTCCACGCCAGCGGCCAACGGCGCGCCCGTCAAGAAGAAGCGCAACATCCTCAAGATCATCGTCTCGCTCATCGTCGGGGCGGCGGTTCTCGCGGTGATCAACTTTCTGGCCTATCACCTTTGGGGACCGATGGGTTTCCTGATCACGCTGCTGCCGTTCATCCAACGACCCTTCGACAAGATCGTGACCAAGGTCACGACCGGCTATGCGGGAATCCTGCGCCGCATCGCCGCGTTCCGGCTCCTCGCGCCGGTCATCATCGGAGCATTCGCCGCAGGCATCTACCTGGTGAATCTCGCGCTCCCCACGGGTTTCATCCCTGGTGAGGACCAGGGCATCATCTACGGAATCATCCAGACCCCGCCCGGCTCGACGCTCGAATACACCAACGCCAAGTCGCATGAACTGCAGGCGATCGCCAAGGAGCTGACAGGGGAAGTCACCTCGGTCACGTCGCTGGCCGGTTATGAAGTCCTCACGGAAGGCCGCGGATCCAACGCGGGAACCTGTATCATCAACCTGAGGAACTGGAACGAGCGCAAGCTCACCGCACGGCAGATCATCGAAGAGCTGGAAGAAAAAGCCAGCAAGATGACCAACGTGAAGGTCGAGTTCTTCGAACCCCCGGCGGTGCCGGGCTTCGGAGCGGCCGGCGGCTTCTCGATGCGTCTGCTCGATAAGACCAACACGACCGACTACAAGCGGCTCGGCGAAGTGACCGACAGCTTCATGGTGGCCCTCGCGAAGCGCCCCGAGTTGAAGGGTCTCTTCACCTTCTACACCAGCGATTTCCCGCAGTACGAGCTGATCATCAACAACGACGTCGCCATGCAGAAGGGCGTCTCGATCGGCAAGGCGCTCGACAACCTCAACATTCTCATCGGAAGCACCTACGAGCAGGGCTTCATCCTCTTCGGGCAGTTCTACAAAGTCTACGTGCAGGCCTCGCCGGAGTACCGCCGGTATCCCGAAGACCTGAGCAACTTGTTCGTCAAGAACGACCATGACGAAATGGTCCCCTACTCGTCGTTCATGTCGATCAAGAAGCAGCAAGGGCTGAACGAAATCACGCGCTACAACCTGTATCCCTCGGCCGCCATCCAGGGCGCCCCCGCACCGGGCTACAGCAGCGGTCAGGCGATCAAAGCGATCCAGGAAGTCGCCGCCGAGAACCTCCCCCGTGGGTACGGCATCGGCTGGGAAGGTCTCTCCTACGACGAATCGCGCAAGGGGAACGAGTCGGTCTACATCTTCATGATCGTCGTCTTCTTCGTGTACCTCGTGCTGGTCGGCCAGTACGAAAGCTTCATGCTGCCGCTGGCGGTCATCCTGTCGCTGCCGATCGGCGTCTTCGGCTCCATCTTCTTCCTGGAGTTCATGGGGCTGGCCAACGACGTGTATGCCCAGATCGGGCTCGTCATGCTGGTCGGTCTGCTGGGAAAGAACGCGATTCTCATCGTCGAGTTCGCCGTGCAACGCCGCCGGGAAGGGGCGTCCCTCAAGGATGCCGCCGTCGAAGGGGGTCAGCTCCGTTTCCGTCCGATTCAGATGACGTCGTTCGCGTTCATCGCGGGTCTCATTCCGCTGGTCTTCGCCACCGGCGCCGGCGCCATCGGCAACCGCACCATCGGAACGACGGCGGCCGGCGGCATGCTCGTTGGCACGATCATCGGCGTCCTGATCATTCCCGGGCTGTACTACCTCTTTGCCCGTATGGTCGATGGGCGCAAGCTCCTCAAGGACGAAGTCGACGAGCCGCTCAGCGAGTTGCTTGAGCACAATTCGTGACGAATACGTCACCGTCGGTGAGTCTGTACGAGCGTGCTCAGGCAAACGCCGCCATTCCTCGCGCGCCAACGTTTAAGGCGATTGCGAAGTGACTCTGGCCCGGCCGATCCACAACCACCGGACTGCCCGGCGACCGGGGCGCTCGACGCCTTCTGTCGTAAAGCCCTGAAGACTCGGCCGATGCAGGCCGCATCCCGCGCTGTCCGAGTCACGAGGCCCGACCAGCGTCGGCTGTTCCCCCTCATGCTCTTCAGTGGGGAACTTTACGAATTCGCGAGCCTGCGCCCGGTTTTTCCGCATTATCGGCACAATCGATAAAGACCGCAGGCTTTGACAGTCGAAGGAATCTATGGATCGAGCGCCGACAGCGTGGGGCCGGCTCCTCGTCCATCGAAAACCCGACCATTCGCTGGGAAGAGCGGAGACGAGAGCAATGGTCCGCTTCCCGGAAGCGACCCGCTCGTGGGAGACGTCTCTCTGCCGGCATCGACGCTGACCCCGTCGATGCCATGCGGCGGCCAACGAACGATCGGCTTTCGATCAATCACAGACAGTCGCGATTCCTGGCTCAACACTTCGAGGCAAGGCGGATGAAAGTCTCCGAGAGCTTCTCGCGCTGGATGAAGAGGTCGTTCGCCTGCAGCATGCTGCTGGTGCTGCCGTCCTGCCAGATCCCCTGTCTCCGTCAGCCTGACGCCGCGCCGCCGGTTCCGACGGGATTCGATCGGGCGAACAACGCCGGTCCCAACCAGCCCGCCGGTTTCCGCGACGCGAACAGCTCGGAAAACTCCGCGTGTCTCGGCGTCGATGAGTTCTTCGGCGATCCCGCGCTGACTTTCCTGATCGACCAGGCGCTGGCCGGCAACCGAGAGCTGAAGATCCTGAACGAAGAGATCCAGATCGCCCGCAACGACATCCTGTACCGCCGCGGTCAATATCTTCCCTTCGTCTCCTATGGGGCGCGTGCGGGCGTCGAGAAGAACAGCCAATACACACCGCTCGGGGCCGCCGAAGAGCAACTCACCTATCCCGGCGAGCATCACTTCCCGGATCCGGTCCCCAACTTCATGGGGAGTCTCAATCTCTTCTGGCAACTCGATATCTGGAGAGAGTTGCGGAACGCCCGCGACGCGGCCGCCCAGCGTTACGTCGCCGCCTGCGAAAAGCGGAACGACTTCGTCACCCGCATGGTCGCCGACATCGCCGAGAACTACTACACGTTGATGGCGCTCGACAAGCGCCTTGAAAACCTCGATCAGACAACGCGGCTGCAAGAGCAAAGCCTCGAATTCGCCAGGTCGAGGAAGGAAGCGGGGCGCGATACGGAGCTGGCCGTTCAGCGCTTCCAGGCCGAGGTGCGCAAGAACAAGAGTGAAATCCTGATCGTCCGGCAGGAGATCATCGAGGCCGAGAACCGCATCAACCTCATCCTCAATCGCTTCCCGCAACCCGTCGAGTTCACGAACGAGGAATTCCTCGATTTGAACCTCCGCGCCCTGCAGGTCGGCATCCCGGCCCAGCTGTTGCGGAACCGTCCCGACATCCGGCAAGCCGAGCGGGAACTCGCCGCGGCCGGTCTCGACGTGAAGGTGGCCCGCGCTCATTTCTATCCGCGATTGGACATCAGCGCTGGAGTGGGATTAGAAGCCTTCAATCCCAAATACCTGTTCAGCACACCAGAGTCTCTGATCTATCATGCGGCGGCCGATCTGGCCGGACCCCTGATCAACAGGAAGGCGATCCAGGCGGAGTATATGAGCGCGAACGCCCGGCAATTGCAGGCCGTCTACAACTATCAGCTCGTCCTTCTGACAGCCTTCACCGAGGTGGTGAACTACGTCGCCAAAGCGGATAACTACACCCGTAGCATCGAAGTCAAGAAACAGCAGCTCGAATCACTCGAAGCATCCGTGGATGCCGCCACGAAACTCTTCCAGAATGCGCGGGCCGAATACGTGGAAGTGCTGCTCGCCCAGCGCGATCTGCGAGATGCGCGGATGGGTTTGATTGATACCAAGAACGAGCAACTGTCGGCGATCGTCAACGCCTACCAGGCCCTGGGCGGCGGAAATCTCCTGGCCCGGCCTCGGCATCGGGGTGACAAGGCCGGCGAGGAATGGATCCCGCTTTCGATTGACGCAGTGCCGCCCTCGAAGAAGAGATGGGGAATCGAGCCGCCACCGCGAAATCCGGCTGGCGACGAGGACATGCTGCCTTTGCCGCCAGCTCCCGGCAAGGCCATGCTGGAATGAACAAGACGTTCCCTCGCAAGCAGCCACTTTCGGAAACGCGTGCACACCGAAGGTGCCTTGTTAGGGCGGCATCATGGTGATGGCGACGGTGGGCGAGTCCCGTTCCCAGCTGCGCGGTCGGACGAAAAACGACCAGTGAATGAGCTGCGCTCCCCACCCCAAGACTGTCTGGGACCGAACCGCACACCCGACTGTGCCGTTTCGCACAGTGCGGATGGGGCAGGACTCGTCGCAGAACCTGTGAGAGTTCCGCGAGCCTCTCGAAAGATCCGGAATTCTCACCTCAACCGGAGACAGGCCGCACCGGCCCCGTACCGCTGAGGTGATCGAAACAGTCGAGCTGCGAATTCTTCGACGCCATGACCGTGGGAGAATTCCAAGCACGCTCCGCGCCCTAAGGCGAACCGTGGGCAATCGTCTTTGCGCTGCGTACGGAGCGCCGAGCCTCGTCTGCGGTCCAGAGATTGCGGAACAGGGAGACGTTTCCCGGCCATCCGACGGCCAGGCGCGGGTCGCTGCATCGCCGAAACCGAGTGACTGACCATGACTGTCTCCCACAACTGCTCACCGCGAAACGCTGCCGCGACGTTGGCTCTGCTGGCGCTGGTGTGCACTGCGGGTTGCGGCGGATCGGAGGCGCCGCAGCCGGGACCGAAAACGGCAGCGCCCAGACCGAAGGCGGCGCCGCAGACCGCACCCGATATCGAGCCCTTGCCGGAAGGCACCTACGCGATGCGCGTGGGCGACATCCATATCGTCCAGGTCTTCTATGCGACCGACCGCGCCCCGTTCCCGTCCACCCTTCCACCCTGGAACGGCTGGCAGCCGTTCGCCCTTCCGGCGGGCATCCTGCTGAGCGGCGTGTTCGTCTTTCACCGGTGGCGACAGAAGCATCGGTTCGTGGCGCGGATTGTCGCGCTCGTCGCCCTCGGCGTGTCCGCCAGGATGTTTCACGCCGCAATCCTTGAGCGGCAGGAGCGGCTCGCCGCCGCACGGCGGGGCGAGCACTGGTACGGCAGCCAGAGGAATGAAGCGCGCGGGACGAACCCCCTCCAACTCGGCGTGTGCGAGGTCAGCATTCCCCCCGACCACCGCGTCGGCCTCGTCGAATCGCCCTCGATCCTGCGACTCGAACTCTCCGAAGATCCGCAGAAGCACGTGGTGCTGCAGTCGGTGAAGCGACTGCCCGACGATGAATTCTTTCACGAGCTGAGGCAGTGCGTCGACGGCTCCGATCGAAAGCAGGCTTTCGTCTTCATTCACGGCTACAACGTCGCGTTCGACGACGCCGTGCGCCGCACGGCGCAGATCGCGTTCGACCTGCGGTTCGACGGAGCGGCGGTCTGCTACAGCTGGCCGTCGCACGGCGGCATGGCAAGCTATACCCGCGACGAAGCGAACATCGCCTGGACCGTCCTGCATCTTGAGGAATTCCTGCAATCGCTGGCGACCCATAGCGGCGCGAAAACGGTGCATCTGGTCGCCCACAGTATGGGCAACCGCGCGCTGACGCAGGTCCTGGAACGGATGGCGCTGCGCAGCCCGCACGCGACGACGGTGTTCGGACAGGTCATCCTCGCGGCTCCCGACGTCGATGCCGATGAATTCCGCGAACGGTACGCCCCGGCCCTGCGGCAACTGGCGCGCGGCAGCACGCTGTATGCGTCGTCCAACGACCGCGCGCTGGCGGCTTCGACGAGCATCCACGGTTACAACCGGGCAGGGCTGTCGGGAGAACACATGCTCGTCGTGCCGGGCGTCGAAACGGTCGACGCCTCGCCGGTCGACACGAGCGTTATCGGCCACTCGTATTATGGTGACAACCCGCAACTGATCCGCGACCTGCGGGCGATCGTCGACGAGGGGCTGCCGGCGGAGAATCGGGCCTGGCTGAAAAAGATGCTTCGCCAGCCCGATGTCGCCTGGTGGACGTTCCTTCCCGATGCGGCCAAGGAGCCGGAACCCGAGTTGTAGGCGAGACGGCGGATGGCTGGGGCGCCGGCGGCATGTGACGCCACCGGCCCGATTGCTTTTGCTCCCTCGCGCTGCGTAACATGGTGCAATCAGTGGGTGTTGATCTATCGTCGCCTGGACGACGGGGCCGGCTGATGTCGTTCGCTCTCCCGACGGGGTGGGCCGGTCAACCTGTGCGAACGGCCGTTCGACGAATCCGAATCTCAAATCCGATGGACGGCGAGCCCCGGCTCGACCGCATTCGTCGATTGAGGACCGATTTCACGCCGCACGGATCGCCATGCACGACCCGGCCCTCGTGGAACGAGCCCTGCAGGGAGATCGAGCTGCCTTCGAGGAGCTCGTGTCGGCGCACCAGCGCGCGGTTTTCGCCTACCTCCGCTCGCGACTGATCCACGCCGACGACGCCGAAGACCTCACGCAGGAAGTCTTCCTCCGCTTCTACGTCGCCCGCGCCAAATTTGACACGTCGCAACTCGTCCGTCCGTGGCTGCTGGGCATCGCCCGCAATCTCCTGCGTGAACACATCCGCGAGGTGCGTCGCCGCAAGGAAGTCGGCTGGACCGAACTCTGTCTCGAACTCGAAGGGCTCGTCGGAACCGACGACAACCCGCACGAAGACGTGTTGCGGCACCTGCCCGCCTGCATGGAAGGGCTCGGCCCGAGTGCGCAGGAAGCAATCGAAATGAGATATCGCAAGAACCTTCGCATGGCCGCGGTGGCGGAGAAGCTTCGCCGCAGCGAAGGGGCGGTGAAGATCCTCGTGCACCGCGCGCGGCTCGCATTGAAGCACTGCCTCGATATGAAGCTGGCACGACCGGGGAAACCCGCCGATGAATAATCGTCTGACGGATGCAGAACTCATTCAGCTCGTCGAACAGAAGCTCCCGGAAGAGCTCTCTGCCGAAGAGATCGCGCAGCTGCGTGAGCGGCTGCGCGCCTCGCGCGAACTTCAGCGAGTTCTCATCGAGCAGATGCATCTGGAGGAATATCTGACGGCGGCTCTGGGCGAGTTCCGGGTCTCGGTCGACGACATTGTCCGCCGCGCCGCCGGTCAGAAGCCGAAGTCGAAATCGCCGCTGTGGATCCTCGGGCTGTCGTCAGCGGTGTTGTTGATCGCCCTCGGCCTGTTCTTCAGTCTGCGCGGCAAGAAGCCGGACGAAGTCGGCGATGCGGTCGCAACGAACGATCCGGTGCAGAAATCGCACACCGATCTTCCCGAAGGTCAGCGCGGCAAGCCCGCCACCGACATGAAGAAATCGGGGGACAAGTCCGCGGAGACGGCAGTCGGGGACGTCGAGAACGTGAAGCCGACGGTGAGCGAATCATGGGTGGCCGTGCTGCAGGCCGAGGAGTTCGATCGCGGCAACTTGCAGGTCGATACCACGAACTTCGGCGATGGAATTGGGGTCGTGCACAGCGGCGACCAGCCCGTCGGATTCGTCGAATACGATCTCGAGATTCCGCGTGACGGCCTCTATCAGGTCGAGATGCGGTACGCGTCCGAAGAGGCCCGCCCGCTTCAGCTCAACATCGGCGGCATCGACGTCCGCAACGACGCCGCGAAGCACTCCACCGGCGACCCGTGGCCCGAAGGTCAGAAGGCCTACGCTGAGGCGCGGATCCCGCTGAAAGCCGGCCGCATCACGATCCGTCTTTCGACCGACGGCTACTTTCCGCACCTCGACAAGCTGGCGCTCGCCGAGCTTCCCACGAATCAGACCGCCGTGTCGGACGACACGGCCGGCCTTCCCCTCGTCGCGCTCAAACCGCTCCCCGCAACCATCACCGACGCCAATGCACCGAAGCATCCTTGGGATGCGGCACTCGATCCGACGAAGCCCCCCGCGCCGTTCGTTCGAAGCGCTTTCACGTCCTTCCCGCTGACAACGAACAATTACGAATTCACCGCGGCGGACTGGAAAGAGTGGCTTGAACCGATCGCAGGACAACCGCTCCGCATCGTCGAAGAGCCGGTCGCCAATCGGAGGTTCGCCCTGTGGGAAGGGATCGGACGCCTCCGCTCACCGTGGCCGCGCGATGCGGTGCTGCGGCTCGGGCTGTTCGATTACGACCAACTGAAGATTCATCTCTGGAACGGGACCGAAGGAGTTTCGCTGCAGTGGTTCGGGCGGCAGGACACGATGACGTGGGGGGCGTTCCACGCGCATCGCAAGGCGAACGAGCCTCGGCCTTCCGAGCTCTCGCTGACGACGACCGACAGCGGCCGCCACCTGCGGACCGATCTCGGCGTGTTCGAGTTGCGGCACCAGGCGGGAACGCTCGTCATGACGCGCGGCGACGTCCGCCTGCTGACGATTCCGATGCCTCGCCCTCCCAAAGACGTCATCCTTGAAGGCCGCACGCGGGTCAGCGGCATCGCCCTGCAGCGCAGCGAACCGGCTCCGCCGATCACTCCCAACCACCGCAAGGCGCTGGTGCAGTCGTCCGATCCGGCCGACCTCAAGTGGCTCACCGATCTCGTTTCGCCGGCCGACATGGAACAGCCGAGCGGCGGTGCGGTCGAGTTGCGGTCTCCTCCACAACCGAAGGGGACCGAACCCCGCTTGATCTGGTGCGGAACGCCGCTTGCCAGACGCGGCCTCTACGAAGTGATCATGAAGGTCAGTGGGGCCGATCCGGGCTCAGGCGTCTATCTGGGGGACGAGCGCGGCAATCCGATCCACCACATCGGATTCTTCCAGGAGAAGCGCAGCAACCGCACGACGTTTGGCTATGGCTGGAGCACCTACGGCTACGAAAAGCCACCGGTGCGCCTCGACGCCGATCATGACCCGGCTCTCGGTCCGATTCCCTGGAGCGACCGCGAGCAATGGCTGCGGATCGTTCTCGGCTCGGGCAGCCTGCGGATCTGGACGAGCGGTGACGGCGTGAACTGGGGCCGCCTGCCGCGTGATCCGGTGCGGGGTATACGCCGGGGTTTTGCCAGTGTCGGCATCTATGCCGTCACCGGGGAGAAGCCGCGCACCATCCGGCTCGATCACGTCGAGGTCCGCGAGCTGAGCGGGCTGACGTCGCTCGCCGAAGAGAATGTCCGCGCTCAGGTTCAGCCTCCCGACTCGCTCGAAACGATTGACGGGCCCAACTGGCTCGACTGGGTGATCCGGACGCGTCCGAAGGACGTCGACATGGCTCAATGGCGACGGGCCTGTGCCATCGTCTGCCTGATGCAGAATCTGCGGCCGGATCTGGCTGCGACGCTGCTGAGGGGATTGACCAGCGAACTGGTGACCATGCCGATCAGCGCCCTCGCGCGACTTCAGGCCCTCGAAGACATCGCCCTGGTCGGAGATTTCTGGAGCGGAGCTTCTGCTCTCGCGTTTGTCGATCGGTTCACCTCGCTGGCCGAGACGCTGGCGCGCGAGGGAACGCCCGATCCTTACTCTCTCATCGCGACCGCACTGGTGGAAACGCCGCTCAGCACGGAAATGCGGTTCAACTCGGCTCCGCTGGCGCTCGTGCGTGAGGCCGCGCTGCGGCAGGTGGCGGCCGGTCGCTGGGCGGAACTGCGATCACTCGCCGCGCGCTGGCGGCACTGGTTGCGGAGCGCAAATCCCGATCATCGCTGGGCGGGGAACGACCTCTACAAGACGTGGTGGCTCGACTGGTCTGACGCCATCGCCGCCCACCGCCAATCGGCCAAGGCGATCGGCGAGCCGAGCGGCATGGTGGCGGGCTGGAAGCACCCGCTTGTCATCCAGCTCAGCAAGGAAGGTTACAACGTCCTCTCCGAATTCGAATCAGCCCTTGCATCCAAATCCTACGAAGATGCCTGCCAGTTGATCGGCGCAGCGGGCAGCGGCGGGATTCTGGGGCTGCTGCCCGATGCCAAAGATCCGCAACTGCTGGTCTCGATGCCGCGGGCCATCGCCCTGGCCATGCGCGATCACCCGGACCTTCTGACCGCCATGCGCGGCCGCAACGGCAAGCTCGGTCTTCTGCGGGTCCGGCAGGCGATGGAAACGGGGGATGAGGAGCTCCTCTCCGCGGCGACCGTGCAGTACTTCGGAACCGAGGCCGCGGCCGAGGCACATCGCTGGCTGGGCGATCGTGCGGTCGCGTCGGGAAAGTTCAGCCGCGGATTTGATCACTACCGCGAAGCCCTTTCGAGTGCATCAACCTCGGCAACGGCCGAACTGACCGCACGCATGCGGCTTGCGTCCGCCATGCAGGGACAGTCCTTCGGCGAGGCGGTGACGACCGCGGTGCAGGTCGGAAACACCAGCCTCCGCCCCGAGACGTTCGAAGCCCTGGTGAGCGAACTCAAGGCGGCCAGGTCCTCGACGACAAGTCCCGCGGCGAGCGCCGAGCCGTCCGTCCAGGAAGCCGGACTGGCCCCCCCGCTCGAACGACTTGAAGCGAAGTCGCATGGGCGGATCGGACTCGATCCGGGCAATGCCCCCGGTGCGGGACAGGCCGACGTCGACTGGCCTGGCCGACAGCTCATCGCCATTCCCGTCGGCAACATCCTCTACATTTACAACCGCTTCGCGTTGCAGGCGTGGGACGTCGATCAGAAGAAGCCTCTCTGGACGGCGAACCTTGTGGCGAACGAGCAGGGAAGCACTCATGCGTGGCCGAACCTCCCGATGCGTCCCGTGATTGCGGGGGACCGAATCTACGCCCGGTGCATTTCGAAGAAGGGGTGCGAGCTCGCCTGCGTCGACCGCACGAACGGCAAAGTGCTGTGGCGGAAACAGGCGAACCAGCAAGTCGTGTCTGATCCGATCTGGACCCGCGAGCGCGTGCTGGCCCTCGTCTCACAACCGGTCGAGCCGGGCGTCTTCCTGTTCCAGGTGGTTGCCTTCCATCTCGAAACAGGCGAGGTTCTGTCAGAGGAGCCGGTATTCCGCGCGCGCGACATTTGGGGGGGCCAGCCTGCGGGGACGATGGTCGAAGGCCGCGGCCGCTTCATCGTCTCCATCGGCGGCAGTCTCGTCTGCTGCGACCGGCAGGGACGCCCGCAATGGCTCCGCCGCAGCACCTGGGCCCCGCCGGTCATCGATCAGACGTTCCACCAGCAGTTCCTCGCGCCGCCGCTTATCGATGGCGACCGAGTGCTGCACGTCCAGCCTGGCTCGCACGAACTGCTCTGTGTCGAACTCTCGAACGGCCGTCTCCTGTGGAGCCGCTCGCTCCCCGACGCCCGCCGCGTGGCGGGAATTGCCGGCGAAACGATTGTCGCGCAATCCGAGGCTGGTTTCAGTGGCTTCGCCCGTGGCAACGGTCAGCCCCTCTGGTTCGCCCCCGTCAGCAATCCGCTTGAGGGCGTTCTCACGAGTCCGCAGTCCGTCGTCGTGACGCGTCGCGTCGATCTCACCACCGATCAGAAAGCCCCCGCCCTCGTCTGGCTCGATCCGGCCGATGGCCGCGAACTCGGCAGCTGGGTCCTGCGAAACCTGACCGATCCCAACCCGCGATTCAGCCCGCTGGTCGCCGCCGGCGGACGCTGGTGGGGCTTCTTCGGCAAGGCGAACGAAGTCCATCGCGATCTCATCGAGCTGACGAAACTCGACGGTCCGGCACCGCTCCCCTTCGCTTCCAACACCTGGCCGCAATGGATCGAGACCACGCTGCCAAAGTTCGCAACCGACGCGGCCCTGGTGCTGCCGGGTTGGACCCCCGCAGCGGTGCATCAGGTCGCTCCGAATGGCCTCGTGCCAGATGTCCGCGGCGAGACCGACGTCTTCGTCACGCACATCGAACGCAACCGCCCCGCCGTCTGGATCCGCACGGTCTCGCTTCCCGAAGGACAATCGGCCCGCCTACAGGTGAAAGTCGGCGTACCAGCCAGCCAGTCCTGGATGCTGGTCATTGCGGCGGATGGCGAAGAGGTTCTCCAGCAGAGCATCGATGAGAAGACCGCAGCTTCCGGCTGGTTCGAAGCGACCATCGACCTCGCACGTCTCGCTGGGCGCACCGTTGACCTCACGGCGAGGGCGCTCCCCTCGCCCGGGGCGAAGCCGACCGATCCACCGAAGCCAGCCGATGCCGCATGGAAACGTCTCGAACTGCTCCCTTGATTGCCGAGTGGATCCACGCCATGTTCTGTAGCGAAACCGGCGATGATTGAAGGCTGACTGCCGGGTTTTCCGTAGCCCGGCCTTCCCAGGCCGGGAGTCAGCTTTCGTCCGGCCCGGGAAGGCCGGACTACGAAGCGGAAATCGCGTTGGAACTGCGAAACAGCCTTCCGCACCTCGCTCACAGGACAAAGGGATGACTGCTGCGTCAGAACTGGTCGAACGAGTTCGTTCAGCGGTCAATCCGGAGCGGTTGCTGAGGACGGCTTTCGCTCTCATGGAAGTGCACAGCCCGACGTGCAGTGCGGGACCCGCGGCGGACCGCCTTGAGGAAGTGCTGAAGGCGGACGGCTTCGAAGTCGAGCGGCCCGAAGCGGGCGCTCCGCAATCCAAGGCTCTTGCCTGCCGCTGGAGCACCGGTAAGCCAGGCCGCACACTGCAGTTCAACGGGCACCTCGACACCGTTCATCTACCATTCGTCCCGCCGCGCGTCGAAGACGGCATCCTGCACGGAACGGGCGCGTCGGACATGAAAGGAGGCATTGCGGCATCGATTGAAGCGATGCGCGTCGTCCGCGACCTGGGGCTCATCTCAGGCGGCGGGCTCCTTCTGACTGCTCACGACTTCCACGAAGCCCCCTGGGGCGATGGACGACAGGTCGACCGCCTCATTGAAGCCGGATACTTCGGCGATGCGGTGCTGCTGCCCGAATATCTGTGCGATCGGCTTCCGGTCGTCGGCCGCGGGCTCGCGGTGCTGACCGTCGAGATCACCCGCACCGGGCAGCCCGTCCACGAGGTGATGGGTGGCATCGAGCAGCCAAACGTCATCTTCGCCGGGGCTGACCTCGTCCGACGGATGCAGGCGCTCGACCAGCGTCTCTTGTCGACGGCCGACCCCGCCGCGGGCCGCGCCAGCTGCTTCGTCGGCAAAGTCGCGAGCGGAGAGATCTACAACCAGTCGCCGACGCGATTCGAACTTTCGGGAACGCGCCGCTGGCTGCCGGGAACCAATCCCACCGAGGTCGAACAGGAATTTCGCACGATGCTGTCGGATGTCGCCGCAGCGAGCGGAACGCGCGTAGATGGAATCTTCCAGCTCATCCGCGACGCTTTCCGCCTTCCCGAGACCCATCCAATTCTCGACGCATTCCAGGCGGCGACGATTGCCGTCACTGGCAGGCCGTTGCCGACCGGCCCGAAGCCATTCGTTGACGACGGCAACACGTTCTGCGCGCTGGCCAGTATCCCCGCCATCACGCACGGTCCCAACGCCACGGGCGCGCATACTGTCAACGAGCAGGTCCCGGTCGATGAGCTTGTCCGCGTCGCTCAGGTCTACGCCCTGACGGCGGCTGGCTTCTGCGGATAGCGGACGGCGACGTCACGACGTAGCACGGGCATGAGTGCCCGTGTGTAATTCATCATCCATTCGTTCGCACGGGCATGAGTGCCCGTGCTACGACAGCCCCAACTTCTCCTCACCCCGCGGGAAACGGATTCCGCTCGGCGAATCCGCGCTGGTGCCAGTACGGATACGCGAACGGCACTTCGCTCGCGGCATCGAGCTTCTTCACCTGCTGCGGCGTCAGGTTCCAGCCGACCGCCCCGAGATTCTGGCGAAGCTGCTCTTCATTGCGGGCCCCGATGACGATGGTCGACACCGTCGGCCGCTGCAGCAGCCAGTTGAGGGCGATCTGCGTCACCGTCTTGCCGGTCTCGCGCGCGATCTCGTCGATCGCATCAATCACCTTGTAGACCTGCTCGACGGGAACCTGCGGCCCCGCGTCGTTCGACTTCTGCGACTGCAGCCGCGTCGTCTCCGGAAGCGGCTGCCCTCGGCGGATCTTTCCCGTCAGCCGTCCCCACCCCAGCGGGCTCCACACAACCGCCCCCACCCGCTGATCGATGCCGAGCGGCATCAGCTCCCATTCATAGTCACGGCCGACGAGCGAATAGTACGCCTGGTGGGCCACATACCGCGTCATGCCGTAGCGGTCCGACGCAGCCAGCGACTTCATGAGATGCCAGCCCGAAAAGTTCGAGCACCCGATGTAGCGGATCTTCCCGCACTTCACGAGGCCATCGAGCGTCGACAGCGTTTCTTCCACTGGCGTCACCGCGTCGAACCCGTGCAGCTGGTAGAGGTCGATGTAGTCGGTTCCCAGACGCTTCAGGCTGCCGTCGACCGCCTGCAGGATGTGATGCCGCGACGAGCCGACGTCGTTCGGACCGGTCCCGCTCCGAAAGGTCCCTTTCGTCGAAATCAGCACCTCGTCTCGACGGCCGCGGATCGCCTGGCCGAGAATCTCTTCGGCGCGGCCCTTCGAGTAGACGTCCGCCGAGTCGAACATCGTCAGCCCCGCTTCGAGGCAGACGTCGATCAGCTTCCGCGCCTCGTCGACGTCGGTCGAGCCCCAGGCGCTGAAGAGCGGGCCAACGCCCCCGAACGTCCCCGTCCCGAGGCAGAGCACGGGCACCTTCAATCCCGATCCGCCCAGCTGCCGGTATTCCATTGACGGACCCTCCGATTGCTGCTGACGTGTGAAGCCCCCCGCAGGGAGCGGGAGTGAACACGCATGAAAGCAGGCAGCCCGAGAGGGCGTCAACTGAACGTCACCACAACTCTTCGAGCCGCTGATCGGCTTCGTTGTAGCGGCGGCCCGGCTCGAACCTCTCCGGCGGAGTGGCGAGCACCCGGAGCCACACGAGATTGTCTTTCACCGTTCCCTCAACCGAGATGTGCTGACCCAACTCGTCGTCCTCGCCCAGCCGATGCGACTGCCAGCGAACCTGCGAAACCGTGTCGAACGCATCCAGCACCAGAGCGATGTCGAGCGAAAAGCGGCTGTCGTTCCGCTTGCCGTCGAAGCGTCCTCCCAGCACCTCGGTCGCCGAGGGAAAGACGGTCAGTTCCCACTGGTCGAGCATCACGTTGAACCAGACGTGCGATCCGATGGGCGCAAGGAGTTCGAAGCCTTCGATGGCTTGCGCCACCTGGTTTGCCACCTCGACCAGCCAGTCCGGTGGAGATTTCATGGGGCCCGGAATCGCACGGTTTCAATCGGAGAGGTCAGCCGGCGCGCCAACGGCGCATTGGGGACGCGACCGGTAGTGCGTGCTGCGTGACGCAGCGAATCCGTTGCTTTTGGGCAACGGTTCGGTTTGGGCGAGCTGGTTCGATGCTCCCAATTCGCACCCCGACTGTCAAGGCGATCCCCTCCATCCGTTGCGATCTGGGGACGAGAAGTGTGGTGATTGCGGCACATGCCGAAAAACCCGTTCAATCCGGACAATCCGTACTATTCGGACTATTCGGAAAGTCCATTTCGGCCGTCGATGGCGCTGAGGCCAGACCGGATCGCAAGCCGCACAGGCGAGCGTCGCATGGAGAGCGCCGCCGTCGCTCAGGCCGGTTCGCTCACCAGGACACGGTGAATCTCGGAGATGCTGGTGACGCCGGCCAGAATCTTTCGCTTGGCGACATCTTCAAGCGTCAGCATCCCTTTCGACCGGGCCAGCGCCATGATCTCGGCATGACCCTTCCCATGCAGAATCGCCATCCTCAGCTCGCGGTCGAGGACCATCACTTCAAACAGCCCCGTCCGGCCGCGGTGCCCTGTGTGGAAGCAGCGGTCGCAACCGGTTCCCGTCGCCAGCTGCACGGTCGACGCCTGCGCCGGGTCGACCCCCAGGAACTGGCATTCGGCCGGATCGGGATTCGTCGTGATGCGACAGTCCGGACAGACCTTTCTCACCAGTCGCTGGGCGATCAACCCCTGCAGGCTGTCGGCGATGAACATCGCCGGAATGCCGAACTCGCGGAACACGTCGATGGATGCGGCGGTGTCGTTGCCGTGAATCGTGCTCAGCACGGTGATCCCGGTGAGGCCGGCGCGGCAGGCGATGTGTGCCGCTTCCGAGTCGCGGATCTCGCCGATCATCATCACGTTCGGATCCTGCCGCAGCACACCCCGCAACGCTTCCACAAACCCAAAGTCGATCTTCGGATCGACCTGAATCTGGTTGACTCCCGGGATGCGGCGCTCCACCGGATCTTCGATGGTCACGAGGCTCCGCGTCGGGTCGTTCAGGATCTCGAGGCAGGCGTAGAGCGTCGTGCTCTTGCCCGAGCCGACGGGGCCGACGGACAGCAGCGAGCCCGAAGGAGACGCCAGAATGCGGTGAACCTGATCGAGTTGCTCTTCCAGGAAACCGAGCTCTTCGATCTGCGTGAAACTCCGGGCGTCCGGCATCAGTCGCAGGACCAGTCGTTCGCCATAGATCGTCGGCCCGCTCCCGACGCGAACGTCCCGCTGATGCTTCAGAGTCGCCGCCGCAATGTGGCCGTCCTGGGCCAGCCGCCGCTCGGTGATGTCCATGTTGGCCATCAGTTTCACGCGCGACACCATGTGCGCGGTCATCTCCTTCGGGAGAAGCAGCACGTCGTGCAGCACGCCGTCGATCCGCAGGCGGATGCGCAGGCCGTTCTCGCTGGGGTCGAGATGAACGTCGGTCGCCTGAAGCTGGAACGCTCGCTCCAGCAAAAGATCGGCCAGATTGGCCGGGCCGACGACGTCGACGAGTTCGCGCAGCTCCTGCTGCAGGGCCTTCGAGTGGGCGGCAATGTTTTCCCGCCGGGATGTGTCCGTGGTGGGAGCCATGCGTTGATGTCCTGAATGCGGGCGGGCTGCAGTCGGTCGTCTGGTTCGAAATGCCAGCGTCAAGTCGACTCAAGCCGATTCCGTTACTTGCCGGCGTCGGCAGGCGGAGCGGAGACTTTGTTCTCTTGATCCGGTGCGGGCGGCGTCGCGGCCTTGGATCGGTCCTCTTTCGACGTGGAAGATTCAGGGGGAGATTTCGGAGCATGGGCGGAAGTTCCCTTCGCCGCCGAAATGCCACCCGCCGCGAGTGACACGACGATTGCGATGATTCCCATCGCGCGGACGAATCCGGCTCCGAGCGCCGCGCCGAGCGTTCCCAGAATCAGGCCTAACGCCACCGCACCCAACGAGGAGAGCCTGAAGACTTCGGCCGGATTGAGTTTCACTCCGGCCAGCGGAAGACACGCCAGCACCAGAGCGGCGAGGCCGGCGACCAGCGCTATCGTGGAAGCGACCAATCCCCGCTTTCCCCTGCCCGGCCTGTAATTCGGACCGCCGATCGCAGCGACCGCAGCATCGGTGTCCGGGACGATCGTCCAGACATTGGCCAATCCGGCCAGCCGCAGCACTTCCAGCACCATGTCGTGCTTGTTGACGACCGCCATCCGGCCGTTGCGCTCGTTCACCGCTTTCCATAACCGGACGACCAGGGCGACCATCGCGCTCCCCATATAGTTGAGCGATGAAAGGTCGACGATCAATCCGGGATTCGGCGTGCCCGAAAGGCGGCCGATGATCTCCGTGCCGATCCCCTCGATGCTCGCCCACTGGGCGTCATTGAGGGACGGATGCAGCGTGACGACCGAGTACCCGGCCGAATTCTCAAATTGAAATGTGGGGTGATTGGCCGCCACGGAGGAATCTCCGGTCTCAGGACTTCGCAGAACTGCGCGATGGCCCGCGCCCTCGAAACCGGCGGTGGGCGAACAGGCCGCCGGACCCGCAGCCGCGCACAAGATGCGCGCAGTCGTGGGGACGGAACGAGAACTCCGAAGGTTCCTGCCGTTCCGGCGGCCGTATCGTCTCGCGAAAGCCAAAGTGCTGCAATAGAGCAGTTCGGGTTTTCGCCGATTCTTCCCAATGCGCCCCATGGCACTGGATCGGATGACCACTGAAGACCCTGCGGGTCCCGCGAGAATGGCGCAGCACCCGGCCAATCAACCACCCGTCACGACGACTCCTTCGCGGCGTCGAGGGACATCTGGTGAAAGCAATGGGTAATCTGGCTCTGATTCTTCAACAGCCAGTCGATGCCCGGCTCGTTGCTCATGGCTTTCTGAATGGCTTTGGCGGTCGCTTCGCGGTGCGTCCCGAACAGCACCTCGTAATCGACTTCTTCCTTCAGCACCGCCGGGTCGAGCCACACGGAAACGATGATGCCGAGAGCGTTCACCTTCGACTTCGGAATGTCGCCCGCCCGCACCGCATCCAGCACGCCGTTCGCAATGCCCGCCTGGACGGTCCCCATCAGAATGTTCGTGTAGGCGCTGTTCGTCACCGTCACTTTGCTGACCATCAAGGTCACGGGCCGGACCTGAATGTTGCAGTCGAGGATCGCGAAGACCTTGGAGTGTCCCTGCGACTGATTGCCGATGAGGTTGGCGATGGCGTAGCCGACAGGCCCGTCGAGTTCTCCAACCACCACTTCCGGCTCGGCGGCCGACCACCCCTGTTCCCCTTCGACCAGGGCTTCGCCCGTCCTCAACACGATTCGCCCGGGCGCCGGCTTCTTCTTCGCGACCTTCTTCGCCATTCGACTGTCCTGTGGAGTTTACGTTTCGGAAGGGCAAGGCCCGTGAATCTGATCGACCGGCCTCTCCGCTTCAAGTCCTCGTGGCTTCAATTCTTCGCGGG
The DNA here is from genome assembly GCA_020850695.1 of Planctomycetaceae bacterium. Lineage (GTDB taxonomy): Bacteria > Planctomycetota > Planctomycetia > Planctomycetales > Planctomycetaceae > JADZEF01. Next base: position 19,343 of record JADZEF010000338.1, read on the forward strand.
AGCGCTTCTGGCCCCCCCTGTTGAGTCGTGTCATCAGAGCGAAAGAAAGCAAAGACTTCATCGTGACGCCGTCCAATCGACCCCCGACAACCGTTCGACTCGCGTGCCGAATATTCCTCGACTCGCCTCTGGCCCTTTCGCCTTCGACCCGACACACTGAAGCGTCGCCGGCCCCCCGCACCTCATGCGATGCGACCAGGACCTCCGGTCGCGTCCGCGTCTCCCTTCCACGAAATGCCCGCAGCGCCCCTCCAGATCCGCCGCAACGAATCACCGGTCCGCGAGGCGGATGCGTGGCTGCTGCCAGGAAGCGATCCGTCGTTGTGGCTGGATCAAGTCTGTGGATGGAATGTGCCGCTCGAGCCCATTCGTCTGTATCTGCTCCCCGTGAGCCACACCGATCGTCGTCCCGCTGCTGTTCTGGCAACCGGATTGCCCGCGACGATCGGCGGGGGGACCAAGGCTCAAGTCTCGGGCCAGGCGATCCCTTATGGTGTCATCTCGGGCCGATTGTATCTGCCGATTGAGGCCGTCGTTCAACCGCCAGTCTCCGAACTTGAATGGAAGGAGTTGCTGGGCGAGGAATTGATTTCCGTCTGGCATCCGGCGATCGGTCTGGTGCGGTTTGATCCAGAAGAGTCGATCCGAGTGGCCGAACTTCTGGCGCCCCCGGATCGCAAGCCGGCTCGCTGGGGCCGGGCGGTCGCAGGCGTCCGCGCGGCCAGACGACTCGTCTCCGTCGAACCCGACTCGCCGCCCACGCTCGACCAGATTTTCGACGAGGGACGCGGCGACATCGCATCCGAACCGCCGACGCTCGATCGGCTCCCTCCGGCCCCCGGCGAAAAGCGGGGATGGTTCCGCCGGTTGTTCAAGCCGGACGAAAATTCCGACGCATCCGGCCCCTCGGGAAAAGGCCAAGGTCTGGGGCAGCGTGTGAAGGCGGCGCTCGCACGGATGGCGTTGAAGTTCGCTGCGACCCGCCCGCACTCGTCGCAACGTCGAACCTGGGTGAACTCGGTGGAGGATTGGGCGCGGGGCGCTCTGAAAAAGATGAATCTTCCGAATCCGTTCGCCCGGATGCAGGAGATCCAGCGACTGCTGCACCTGCTGGAGACAGATCCGGCGCAGGGGCTGAGGCATGCCATCCCATTCGGAGGGACTGAGGCGCATCGAGGGCGTGGTGCCGCTGGAAACGAATTGGGAAGTCGCGACGTCGACTTCAACCTGAGCCGCCTGGGCGGGGGAGGGCCGGCGGATTTCTGGGATCTACCCGGCGATTACCGCCTGCGGCTGATGCAGAAGTACCGGGAACTCGCCGCCCGCGAGGTCGCCCTGGGGCGCCATCGGCGGGCGGCGTACATCCATGCGGAATTGCTGGGGGACCTCAACTCGGCCGCGGCCGTCCTCACCCTCGGACGCCACTTCCGCGAAGCGGCCGTGCTGTATCGCGACCGCTTGAACAACCCGATTCAGGCGGCCCGCTGCCTGGAACAGGGGGGGCTGCTGCAGGAAGCCGCACAGCTTTATGAACAGCAGAAGCGGTTTGAGGACGCCGGACTGCTTTACCGGCGGCTGGAGGATGAAGAAGAAGCGGTCCGATGTTTCGAATTGGAGATCGAGGAGTGCCGGCGGAAGTCGGATTATGTTCGTGGAGCACAACTCTGCGAACAGAGACTGAACCTTCCGCTGCGGGCGCTGGAAATGCTCGCGGAGACATGGTGGCGGACCGACGCGTCGCGCGTTCAGGGAACTTTGACGACCTACTTTGAGATGGCGGGACGGCACGGCCTGGGCGATCGGGCGAAACAGGCATTGAGGAATGTCCGAAGCAAGTCCGAACTGCGGGCTGTGCTGCAGCCAGTGGCACGAGTCCTCTCCGCACAGTCCGTGGGTTATCCGGAAGAATCGATTCGGCACGAGGCGCTCGACACTCTGCGATCGGTCGCCGCGAGATACCTGCCGGATCTCAGTCTCGACGAAACGCGGCAGATGACCGCAACACTCACGTCAGCCGTTCAGGGCGATCGGCTCCTGGCCCGCGACGGTGAGCGGTTCCTTCGGAAAACCGAGGTTGCGATCAAAGAGCGAGAGGCAAAACGTCTCGCTCTGGCGCATCCGGCCGCTGCCGAATCGAGACGGCGACCAGGAGAGGTGGCACTCTCTGCACCACTCAGGTTGATCCGCCTCGATCATCCGCGGACTTTCACGCTGAAATCGAACGTCGAATGGGTGACGGCCGCGTCAGCAGGGAACACGTTCTACGTCGCAGGCTATGTGGGCGACATGCTCGTGGTCCACCGCGGATATTGGGGCGAACCGCTCGACCCGCTTCAGCGAGTCGTATGGAAGCCCGCGCGTCGCACGGAGGATGATGACGATGAGCGGTCCATTTCTCTCGCCCCGCACCCGCAGGATGCCCAACCGCTGGCCGTCCACGTGCCATTCCATATGCCGCTGATGGACCGATCCTTTCCGCCGACGGATCGACAACCGCACCCGCTTCCTGCCGGCGGCCCCTCCTGGGCTGACAAGACCACTTTCTACGTCACGCGCGATGCGCGAGGGAATTTGTGGGAAGCCGCATGGGAGGCGCCCGAGCGAATCCGCGTGCGTTCATTTGACACGGATGGTGTCCCTCAACTGTCGTCGATGACTCATGCTCTGGATCCCACCGACTTATTCCCAGGCCTCCGAGGGTTTCACGCGGGAGATCAATACCGCTATCTCGCATTCGGTCGGTGCGTGATCATCGTTTCGACCGACTGGAGTCGAACGGTGGAGTTTCGGAATGAGATTTACTCAATTGCGGGATCGGCTCCGCATACTCGTCCGCGCGTGGCTTTGACGCATGCGGAGGGGGGCACGGTCCTCTGGGGACAGAGATTGGATCTCGAGACGCGGCCCTTCGCTCAAGGACTCGAAAGTCCAAGGGCGTGCTTTACATCCTCCGGCTGGCTTGTCGGAGTTTCAAAGCATGCCGTCAGCATCTCCAGTACATCCAGCCTCACGGTGACCGAATCGCTGCGAACCTCGGTTGGATGGGGAACGCCGTTCGCGGTGCTTCCCACGGACTCGCCGAACGAGTTCGCCGTCTTCAGTCAAACTGCGGGCGGCCTGGACGTGACGACGTGCCGCATCATTCCCGTCTGAGGCACATCAACGAAGCCGGGGACCGCTTGGGCGTCGAAGGGAAAATACAGAATGGGGTGGATCGCCCCAGAATGAGACACGACCCACAATCGAGATGTCCAGGACGTTTCAGTCCGGCAGTCCCGGCAACTCGAGCAACGGACGAATTTCGACCGTCCCCAGCTGCGCTCCCGGATGTCTCTCGGCGACGCGGATCGCCGCTTCGACGTCCGGAACGTCGATCAGATAGAAGCCGCCCAGCACCTCGTGCGTCTCGGCAAATGGTCCATCGGTGACCGTCACCTTTCCAGTCCGCACCCGCACGCTCCGGGCCGTGTTCGACGGCTCGAGCGGCGAGGCCAGGATGTACTGCCCCCGCGCGTGCAGTTCGTGAGTCAGTTGAGCCGCTTCTCCCATCGCCGCCCGCAGCGCCGCCTGACCAGCGCGTCCCCAGGCATGCTCATCGTCATAACACAGCAGCATGAACTTCATAACGAAGTCTCGAGGGATGGTCGAACTGAGAACCGTCAAGCCACTTGTCTCCTCACGACTCACTTTGACGTTTCCC
>JADZEF010000339.1 GCA_020850695.1 Planctomycetaceae bacterium
CAGGAGTCAGGAGTCAGGAGTCAGGAGTCAGGAGTCAGGAGTCAGGAGTCAGGAGTCAGGAGTCAGGAGTCAGGAGTCAGGAGTCAGGAGTCAGGAGAACGATCCGGCCTGATGCACCTGACAGGTTGCGTGCCGCGTTCGCCGGGTTCCGGTGGCCTGAGCCACGACGAATCCGGCGACGCGTGGCGTCTCACAGTAATGCATTCGTTCCATTTCTTCACCGCTGGCAACCGTCGATTGAGGTCCATTGAGAACGCATTTCACCTCGGACTTCTGACGGAGTCCGCCAACAGATTTCTCTCCGTAACCGTGACAAAGTGATCGCCTCGGGAATGACCTCATGGCTCCTCGTTATTTCATCGATCGGCCGCTTTTCCCCTCGCCGGTGCGGTGCTACAGTGGACCGTCGTGGGTCTGGGAGCGAATCCCGTTGGAAACCGGCTGGGATGTGCGGATGAAAGGCTCGGAACAAGGGACCGCGGAACGTCCGGGGTCCGTGTCGCGGCGAGACTTTCTTCGCGCCGGCGGAGCAGGCGTCGTGGCGCTGTCGGCCGCCGAGCAGACGGCCCGCGCACACCTGCTGTCGCGTTCGTCCCGGAAGAGCTGCATCTTCCTGCTGATGACTGGGGGCCCCAGCCAGCTCGATACGTTCGACCCGAAGCCCGAGGCCCCGTCCGACTACCGCGGGCCCATGCGAACGATTGCCACCGCCGTCCCGGGCGTGTTCCTCAGCGAGGGTCTGCCGAAGCTGGCGCAGCGGATGGGACGGTTCTCGCTGCTGCGGAGCCTGGGGCATGACGTGGCCCCCATCCACGAGACGGGACTGCAACTGCTGCAGACGGGCCGGCTGTCGGTTCGCGGCGATCTGCCTCCTCATTTCGGTTCGCTGGTGGCGCGGCATTATGGCCCGCGCGGAAGCGTCCCCGCCTCGGTCGTGCTGCCGCGGCTGCTGTCGGAAACGGGCGTCAATATCTGGAAGGGGCAGGGGGCGGGAACTCTCGGTGACGACTTCGAGCCTCGGACGTTCGATCCGCAGTCGGCCGGCGAATCCCCGGTTGTTTCATTGCCCGACGAGGGGGACGTCGTGCGGCACCGCTACGGCAAGACGCGCTTCGGCTCGCTCTGCCTGCAGGCCCGGCAACTGGTCGAAGCGGGTGTCCGGTGCGTGACGGTCAACCTGTTCGATCGGCTTCAAGGCGAATCGACCTGGGACTGCCACGGCCGCGGCCCCTGGTCTCCCGCGACGGTTTTCGACTACCGCGACACCCTCTGCCCGCAGTTCGATCGCGCCGTCAGTGCATTGCTGGATGATCTTCAGGAGCGGGGGTTGTTCGACGACACGCTGGTCATTGCCACCGGAGAATTCGGCCGCACGCCGAAGATGAACGAGACGGCCGGCCGCGACCACTGGCCGCACGTCTGGTCGGCCTTGATGGCCGGCGGCGGCATCCACGGCGGCGAGGTGATCGGCAGCAGCGACGCCCGCGGCAGTGCGCCGGTCGACCGTCCGACTTCGCCGGCGGAACTCAATGGGGCGATCCTGGAAGTGCTCGGCGTTCCTTCGGGCGCTGAGGAAGTCGCGCCGAATGCTGCCAGCGGAACTCCACAGGTTGTCAGTTCGTTGCGGCCGGCTCAATCGCTGGTGGAACTACTGGTGTGAAGTCTCCGCTGATCCAGCGGTAAGATCGGCCTCCTGCGCAGTCTCGGACCCACCGGCGCATTTGGCTCAAGACGCACACGTCGTCCGGACGATACTCGCCGATAGCCGGTTTCTTTTCCGTGCGATGGTTCCCATCGTGCGCCTCAAGGATTGAGGAAGGAATCCGACGGGAGGGACCCCGATGGCGATTCGGACACTCTGTTGCCTTGCTCTTGCAACGCTCTGGGCCACAAGCCCTTACGCGGAAGCAGGCCCGCGCGACGCTTCATACACGGTCCGGACGCGGTTCCGCATTCCTTTCCGCAGCGACCCCAACGAAATGGCCCGTCTCGGGGCCAAAGAGATCCGTCTCTATGTCTCGACCGACAAAGGGGTTCGCTGGCAGCAGGCGATGACCGTGGCTCCGGAAGCGGGGCGGTTTGAATACGAAGCGCCGGGGGAAGGGGAATATTGGTTCGCGGTCCGGACGCTCGATTCGGGCAACCGCCTTCACCCCCAGGGACAGATCATTGATCCCGAGTTGAAGGTCGTCGTCGATCACACCGCTCCGGAACTCGACATTCAGCTGAAGCAGATCGAGCCGGGACGCGTCCAACTGAGCTGGAACGCCAGCGATGCCAATCTCAATCCGCGTGAGCTGCGCCTGGAATATGTCCAGCCGGGCCAGTCCGACTGGCAACCCGTCAGCATCCTCCCGCAAGCGTCCGGCCAGACCGCCTGGAGCGTTCCGCGCGGCGGCGTGGTCTCGGTGCGCGGCACCGTGACGGACCTGGCCGGCAATGCGGGGCAGGGGCAGAATCAGATCCGCGTGGAAGGGGGGGTGTCGCCCGTTCGTCCCGGCGTCCCCGACCTGCGTCAGCCGGTCGCCGAAGGAGCGGGCTCGGTCGGCGGCGAAATCACGTCGCGCGACAATCCGCCGGCGATCGAGCCGAATGGCGGAAGCGACTCTCTGGCGGTGCAGGACCTGTTTCCCGAAGGGGTCAACAGCCCGTCGAACCGTCTGCCGGTCGTGGCTCGCCAGCCGCGTCCTCGTAATACGATGGTCAATGACGATGTCGGCTCGCGTCCCGACGTGCTCAGCGGCCGCTATCCGCCCGCCGAGACGACGACGAGCGACATGCCGACCGCCGGGACCAAGACCCGCGTCGTCGGAGGCCGCAAGTTCCAGATCGGTTACAAGGTCGAAGACGTCGGGCCGTCGGGCGTGAGCTCGATCGAGCTCTACATCACCGAAGACAACGGCCGCAAGTGGTACAAATACGGCACCGATCCGGACCATCAGAGTCCATTCGATGTCGAGGTGCCGCGCGACGGTCAGTATGGCTTTGCGATTCGTGTGCGGAGCGGAGCGGGGCTGGCCGCCGACCCTCCGCAACCGGGCGAGGCGCCGAGCATTCTCGTCGTGTGCGACCAGGTCGGCCCGCAGATCCAGATGCTGCCGCCGCAGCAGGGGCGTGCGGAGAACCTCGACAAGGTCGTCATCCGCTGGAAAGTGACCGACGAGAATCCGCACGACAAGCCGGTCTCGCTCTCGTACGCCACTGATCTGGCGGGACCCTGGCAGCCCATCTGCGGGTGGCAGGCGAATACCGGCAGCTACGTCTGGACCGTCGGCCACGGCGTTCCTGCTCGGATCTTCATCCGAGTGACGGCTCGCGATGCCGCGGGCAACCTGTCCAAGGCCGACACGCCGGAAGCGGTGGTCGTCGACCTGACGAAGCCGACGGCTCGCATCGTCGACATCGAACCGACGGATGCGGGGAACTATCCGCGATAGTGCGGCACGGCCTTCGCTGTTGTGAGGGAGGGCGTGCCAGTGGCCATCGCCAGGCATGCCGATTTGCTCGGGTGAACTCGTCGGCCTGCCGGGCGGATTCAGCAGACGACGTTTCGTGCCGAAATGGCTGTCGCTAATGCAGGCTTCCGCAGGTCAGGGCCGATGGCATGAGTCGGTGCTCGCGAGCGGGGAGTCGCGGGTCACGGCGAACTTGTGTCCGGCGGCCCTCAACCAGGAGACGGTCGGCGCCAGTGTTTCAAACGCCGATCGGAAGCTGACGCCCAGTTCCCGGCGCGCCTTTTCGGTGCACAGATTCCAGTAGGCGGTGACGTAGGGAACCATCGCGGACGGGATTGGGAATGGCAGGTGGAGCCGCCGGGCCGCCCATGCCGCCGACCGCACGATGCCGTTCGGTACGACGAGAATTGGGGCGCTGCGTCCGCAGATCGAAAGCAGCATTCGGGTCAATTCTCGGTGCGAGAGGTTCTCGCCTCCAAGGAAGTACCTTTCGCCCGGCCGTCCAGCCCGAAGCGCCTGCACAATACCATTCGCGACGTCGTCCACATGGGCGATCGCGGTGCCGCCCGAGCAAACCAGCGGCACGCGGCTTTTGAGTAGCGGAAGCAGACTGCCGGCGGTCACGAGGTCGCGGTCTCCCGGTCCATACACTTCGCAGGGGTTGACGATGACCAC
>JADZEF010000340.1 GCA_020850695.1 Planctomycetaceae bacterium
CTTGTCCGACGATCGCCCCGCTGATCCCGATCATCGCGAACAGGACAGTCACGAGGAGTGACATCAATCCCGTCATCGCGATGTACGACCACAAAGGGCGAACGATTCGGTACCAGAGTGGGAGCTGAACCACTTCGACGAAATCCGGGATAACGCCGGTGTCAGAGTTTTCCAGGTTCGATCGCATGGATGTCGGCATCGACGACCGGGACGCCAAGCCCTCACCTGATTCACCCATCGTCGTCGTCCCACGCCGTTTCCAGCCCGCTCAGATATTCAAGCGCCTCATCCAGCGTGCCGACCTCAGCCCCCGCCACACGGCCCGCGAGGTCGAGGCGGGCGAGGTCGATGAGGTCGTCGAAGTGTTCGGAGCGGCGGAGCGTGCGGGAGATCTGGCCGCTCCGCAGGTAGGCGACTCCCTCGGGAAGGTGCTCGATGAAGAAGCGGGTGCGGTCGGTGACGAGTCGGCTCAGCGTGTTGAGCGCCGCTTCGATCGGCTTGCGGCGATCGATCGCCAGGCCGACATCGTGGATCAGGCAGGCGAGCAGGAACTCTTCGTCCCACGGCCGCTCGGCGAGGCCAAGCTCGAAGACCTGCAGACTGTGGTAGAGAGCGTCCCCCTCGGGATGGTCGTGCGGGTCGAGACGCAGGCCATCCAGGCGGTTCATCAGGATGCCGATGAGCGGCAGCGTGTCGGGATGGTAGCCTTCCTCGGCCGGAACGTCGTCTTCCGGTTCGACGTCGAAGTCGGTCGCCTCGTCGGGCGACGCCTCTCTCAGGGCTGCCAGCTGCTCGTCGGCGAACAAGCAGGCAAGCTCCTCGACTTTCGCCTGGATCTCGCTGTTGGAAGGCATCTCGTCGTGCGAGAGCTTCCGCTTGGAGATCCATCGCGAGGCCCGCTGCCGGGCTGCGTGGTATTCCACCACTTTGCGTCGCAGGATGAGGCGGGCGGCCTCGGTTGCAATCGCCTCACGCAGTTCGCGGTCGATCATCAGAGGAGCGCCCGCGATGCGGGGCGGACTGAGGAATGTCTCGGCGCCCAATTTTAGCGGCGCCGTGCGTCGGGACGAGGGAGAGAACGGAAATCCGGCCACGGAAACGACGGAACAGGACTGAAAATCCAGCGCGTTCCGGGAAACTCTGTCCCATCCGTCGTTTCCGTGGCCTTGTCTTTGCTCTTCTCTGCTACGCCAGGAGTTCCGGCACGGGCCTGGCCTTTGTCACTTCGGCGTCAGTCAGGCTGGCGTCGCGGCCGTCGTGCGGGAGGGTGAGACGGCGATGGTCGAGGCCCAGACACTCGAGCAGCGTGGCGTGAAGGTCGTGCACGTTGACGACCTTTTCGACCGACTTGTAACCGAATTCATCGGTCGAGCCGTGCACATAGCCTCGCTTGAACCCGCCCCCTGCCATCCACATCGAGAAGGCATGGCGGTTATGGTCGCGGCCGTCCGGTCCCTGTGAAATCGGCTGGCGGCCGAACTCGCCCCCCCAGAGGATGATGGTGTCGTCGAGCAGGCCGCGCTGCTTCAGGTCTTTCACCAGCGCCGCACACGGCTGATCGGTCCTTGCGCACAGCCCTTTCAAAGTCTCGGCATTCTTGCTGTGCGTGTCCCACGGCTGGCCCGCCATGTAGAGCTGCACGAACCGCGCCCCCCCTTCGAGCAGCCGCCGGGCGATGAGGCATCGCGTTCCGTACTCGCGGCTCTCGTCTCGGTTGAGGCCGTACATCTCCTGCGTTGCCTTCGTCTCCTGCGAAATGTCGAGGATCGACTTCACGGCCGTCTGCATGCGGGCGGCAAGCTCGAAGTTCTCGATGCGGGCCGAGAGTTCGGTGTTCTCGGGGTGACGCTCCAGGTGTTGACGATTGAGAACCTGCAGGAAGTCGAGCTGGCGACGGCGCGCCGCCATGTCTCCACCGCGCCCGTCGGGCGGAACAAGATTGAGGACCGGCGACCGGCCCGAGCGGAGCGGCACTCCCTGGTACGCCGCGGGAAGCCACGCGGAGGACCAGTTCTTCTCTCCATCGACCGGAAGGCCGCCGGGGTCTCCAAGGACGACGTACGCGGGGATGTCGCGGTTGATCGAGCCGAGGGCATACAGTACCCACGAGCCCCACACCGGCATGCCCGCGAGAAACCGTCCCGTATGGATGAGCCGCAGCGCCGCCTCGTGGTCGACGGATTCAGTCGTCATGGAACGGATGAGCGTCACGTCATCGGCGATCGAGCCGAGGTGGGGCAGAAGTTCCGACAACTCCATCCCGCACTGTCCCTGCTTCACAAACTTATAGGGGCTGCCGAGGACGTTCCCCTTCTGCTTGTCGAAGTGGACTTCGAGGTCCCCCCCGGGGTACGGCATGCCGTGATACTTCTGCAGGGCCGGTTTCGGGTCAAATAGGTCGACTTGGCTGGGCCCGCCGTGCTGAAACAGGCACAGCACCCGCTTGGCCCGCACGCGTGGAAGTATCGCCGCAGCAGCATCTGAGGCCTGGGCTCGCGGAGCGTCCTCCGCCAGCATCGAGGCGAGGGCCAGTCCGCCAATCCCGCAGGCCTGCCGTCCGAGAAACGCACGGCGACTCAACTGGTCCAGCAAAGAGTTCATCATGTGCGGATTCAGCAGGGGAAATCGGGTGCGGCCGAGTCGGCGTAGGTTGGCTTCCCTCGAAGTGAACTTGATTCTGACGCGTTCGTCGAGCCGGTTCAATCCGGTCGCGTTGAGCCCGCTGGGCAACTCAATTCCCGGACAGGAGATCCTGGACGTGCCGAGGGTGGTCGCATGAGGCCGGGCTTGGAAGGGAGCGGTTGATTCCTTCCGTCGGAGAGTCCTCGCATGGCGTGGCATCTTCAAAGCGCGATGCGCCCCGCACGAAAGGAAGCATGGCCGGAACGGAAAGGTCGCGACCGGAACGCGGACGCCTCATTCACGTCCGGTGACGAGGCGGCTCAGGGCTTTGAATTCAGGTGTGCCGGCCGTCTCACACCATTCGAACAACATGGACTCGACCGTGGTGAGAATCGCGCCTCCGGCCGACATTCGCTCGAGCGCGGCCGTCTTGTCGCCGTCATAACGACTCCCGACAGCGTCGGTCATCACGTAGACCCGATATCCGCCCGCCAGGAGATCGAAGACGGTCTGCTGGACACAGACATGGGCTTCCACCCCGCAAACGATGATGCGGTGCCGCGGATCGTCGCTCTGGCTCGGGCCCCATTGCAGGCATTCGACGCCGCTGAATCGGAGCTTCTCGCGAACCGCCACGAGCAGCGGGCGCAGCCGTTCCACGGTGGGACCCAACCCTTTGGGATACTGCTCGGTCGCATCGACCGGAACATCGAGCAACTGGGCGCCTCGGATCAGCTTCCGGCAGTTTTCCACAAGCGCTTCGTGCCCGTGGATGTGAGGGACCAACCGCTCCTGCACGTCGATGACGAGGACGCGGCTGTCGCTGCGCGACGCCAGTTCGGGGCTGCGAGGCAATGCGGTGGTCATGTGTGACTCGCCGGAGAGACGAAGCGCGGTTCAAAGGGAGAAATGCCGCCAGCGCTCCCTCGATGGGGACACGATGGACGGCCGATGCCAATTCAGTGCGGATGCTACAAGAGGCTCTCACAAGGAGCCAGAAGCGAAACGAGTGAGAGGAACGGTGTGAGCGTTCGGCTTTCGGATCCCGGAGTGCCGTGGCGATTCCCAGGAGGCGGATTCTCAAACGGACTCGGTCTCCATCCAGTTGTTACCCGCCGAGACGTCGACGACGAGGGGGACGGTCAGCGACATGGCCCCTTCCATCTCCGCTTTGACCGTCCGCACGAGGTCTGCCACGTTCTCGGCGGGGCACTCGAAGACAAGTTCGTCGTGGATCTGAAGAAGCAGGCGGGCCGGGTACGGAAGTGTCGGCAGACGGTCGTGGATGTTGATCATCGCTTTTTTGATCAGGTCGGCCGCGGAGCCCTGAATGACCGTGTTGATGGCCGTCCGCTCGGGCATGTTCTTCTGCCCGGTTCGCTGGCTCAGGGGACGGATGCCGGTGATCTCGCGGCGGCGGCCGAGGATGGTGCGGGCGTACCGGGTCCGCTCGCATTCCTCGAGTATCTCATTGAGGAATCGATCGACTCCGGCGTACTTCGTGAAATACTCGGCAATGAAGCGGGCCGCCTCGTCCTGCGGGATGTTGATCGTCTCGGCGAGTCCGAAAGCACTCTGACCGTAGATGACGCCGAAATTGACCGCCTTGGCGATCCGCCGCTGGCTGGAGTCGACTGCATCGGTCGGAACGCCGAATGTTTGCGCGGCGACCGCCGTGTGAATGTCGATCCCCTGGCGGAAGGCATCGACCAGCGCCGGATCTCCACTGAAGTGGGCCAGCATCCGCAACTCGATCTGCGAATAGTCCGCGCACACCAGCTTCCATCCCGGCTCGCCCGCAATGAAGGCTTTCCGGATACGCTCTCCTTCGGGCGTGCGGATCGGAATGTTCTGCAGATTCGGATCGCTCGAACTCAGCCGTCCCGTCGCCGCGGTGACCTGGCTGAAACTGGTGTGGATCCGTCCGGTCTCCGGGTTCACCATCTCTGGCAGCGCATCGAGGTATGTCCCGCACAGCTTCGACAAATGCCGATGCTCGGTGATCTTCGCAGGGAGCGGATGCAGGACGGCCAGCTTGGAGAGGACCTCCTGATCGGTGCTGGGGCCAGTCTTCGTCCGCTTCACCACCGGAAGCTTCAGCTTGTTGAACAAGATTTCAGAGAGCTGCTTGGGCGAATCGAGATTGAACTCCTGACCCGCCTCGGCATGGATCTGCTGCATCAACTCGGCGAGGCGGGCCTTCAACGACAAGCTCTGCTGCTGCAGCTCCGCGACGTCGACTCGAATCCCCAGGTGCTCCATGTCGACGAGCACCGGAATCAGCTTCCGTTCGAGGTCCCAATAGAGATCCCAGAGGTTCTGCTCGCGAAGCCTTTCGCCGATGACTTCGGCCAGTTGCCACGCGATATCGGCGTCTTCGCTCGCGTACTCGGCCACGCGGGCGATGTCGACGCTCGCCATCGGCTTCTGATTTTTCCCCGTGCCGATCAACTCGGTGATCGGAATCATCTTGTGATCGAGATACCGCAGCGCCAGGTTGTCCTGCCCGTGGCTTCGCTCACCCGCTTCCAGCAGATAATCGCCGATCATCGGATCGAGGCCGAGCGTCGCCACGTGGATGCCAGCCCGGCGCAGCACCAGCAGGTCATACTTGATGTTCTGGTTGAGGACCTCGACATCGGGGTTTTCGAGGACCGGCTTCAGCGTCGCGGCGACCATGGTGCGATCGAGCTTCAGCTGACTTGGCGGGCCGTCGACCGGAATGTAGTACGCGTGTCCGCGCTTCCAGGCCACGGCCCAGCCGACGATATCCGCGCGCACGGCATCGAGCCCAGTTGTCTCGAGATCGATGCAAATCCGCTTCTGCTGCACGAGTTCGCCGACGAACGCGGCGAACTTTTCGGGTGTGTCGACAATGTCCCACGTTCGCTTGCCGTCATTCCCCTGAGGGAGCGGCAGGCCATTTCCGACAACCGTCTCCAGTGGCGAAGCGCCGGCGTCTTCGGGTGATGTGGTTCCGGACGGCGCTCCATCCTCGCCGGTCGGTCCCGCGTCGAAGAGGGACCCTTGCGCCTTTTTCGTCGCCTTCTTGCGGGTGGATTTGGGTTTCGCCTCGGCGGCCGCCGCGTCGAGTTCGACCGGCGCGACGGGCTCGGCAGCGACGGCTCCGTCCGCTGCCTTCTCGGCGAGCCGCATATCTTCCGAGAGCCGGCGAAATCCGAAATCGACGAAGAGCTGACGCAGCCGCGTGTAGTCCGGGGGCTGCACGCGCGCCCGCTCGAAATCCAGGTCGAACGGGAGCCGTTGGTTCAACTCGACCAGCTGGCGGCTGATGCGCGCCTGCTCGGCGAAATTCTTCAGGTTCTCCTTCAGCTTGGCGCCCGGAGCCTTGTCGGCGTTCGCGAGGACTCCTTCAAGTGTCGCGAACTGCTGCAGCAGCGCCGAGGCCTTCTTCGGACCGACCAGCGGGACGCCGGGGACGTTGTCGACGCTGTCGCCGACGAGGCTCTGGAAGTCGACCACCTGATCGGGACGCACCCCCCAATCGGCCAGCAGCTCCGCTTCGCCGTAAAACGCGTTCTTGCGCGCGTTGAAGATTCGCACGTGCGGGCTGAGGAGCTGCCGCGCATCCTTGTCGGCCGTGACGATGACGACATCGATCCCTCGTTCGACCGCCTCGCGCGTGACCGTTGCGAGCACGTCATCCGCTTCCCACCCCTCGTGCTCGATCGTCAGGCATCGGAACGCATCAAGCACCTCCCTCAACATGGGAATCTGCGGAACGAGATCTTCCGGCATCGCACTCCGGTTGGCCTTGTACTCGGCATAAATCTCCGACCGCACCGCGGGCCCGCCCGAGTCCATCGCGCACACGAAGTACTCGGGGCGCTTCTGCTGCTGGATCGTCATGATGTCGCGCGTGAAACCGAACACGGCGTTCGTCGGCTGCCCCTTCGGTCCCGTCATCGGCGGGATGGCGTGGAACACTTGGAACAGCAGCGAATAAACATCGACGACGTAAAGCGTTTCAGCCATGGAACCAGAGAAGTTTGACGCGAACGTTTGGTACAACAGACAGAGAAGAGAAGCAATTTAACGCAAAGTCGCCAAGAGCGCAAAGAAACGCAAAGGAGACCAGGCGAACGAGCCGAGGATCCGTCGGTATTTGTCCATCGATTCGAACGCGGCAGAGATCGAGCGAATTCAGTTCTTTGTTTCCAGTCTTTTCTTTGCGTTTCTTCGCGGCCTTTGCGACTTTGCGTTAAAGTCTTCCTTCTTCCCGCGGCGAATTGTAGCCGCACCCCGGTTGAATCTCCCGGCTGCACCCCGCAGAATAGAGACGTGTCCGCGACGCCGCGTTCCGCAATGGTCGGCCGTCGCGATTTCCTTTCGAGTCCAACGAAAATCCGGATGCGGCGCCGGTGGCTTTTTCCCTCATGAAGCTGATCAAGAAGATTCCCGTTTACAACGAACGTGAACGGGAAGGCCTCCGCGTTGCCGGACGGTTCAACGCGCGGTTGATGGATTACCTCCGTCCGCATGTCAAAGAAGGGGTGACGACGCTCGAGCTCGACAAGCTCGCGTACGAATACACCGTCGGGCACGGCCATGTCCCCGCGTGCCTCGGCTACCTCAACTACCCGCGGACAATCTGCACGAGCGTCAACGAGGTTGTCTGTCACGGCATTCCGAATAACGTCCCGCTCAAGAAGGGGGACATCGTCAACGTCGACATCACGTCGATCGTCAACGGCTGGTACGGCGACCTGTCCGAGACTTTCTGCATCGGCGAGATCTCCCAGGAGGCCAAGCACCTGGTGCAGACGACGTTCGACGCTCTGTGGGTGGGGATTCGCTCGATCGAGCCCTTCGGCATGGTGCGGGACATCGGCCGCGCGATTTCGAAATTCGCCCACGCGAACGGGCTGTCGGTCGTCCAGGAGTACCAGGGGCACGGCATCGGCCGGGCCTTCCACCAGGAGCCGGGCATCCCGCACTTCGAGCAGGACAAGGGAGGCCGCGTCCGCATCGAGCCCGGCATGTGCTTCACGATCGAGCCGATGCTGAACGTCGGCTCGTGGAAGACCGAACTCGACTCCAGCGACGGCTGGACCGTCCGCACCATCGACCGCAAGCTCTCGGCCCAGTTCGAGCACACGATCCTGATGACCTCGAAGGGGCCGGAAATCATGACTCTCACCGAGAATGGACCGAGGGAAGGGGCGAAGTTGTTCGCCTGACCGACCGCAGAGGCCAAAGCGCGACAGAAGGCACGGCGTTCCATGCAGAACAAGAAAACGAAGAAGCAGTTGGAGCTCGCCCGCAAGAAAAAGGGAGAGCTTCAGCAGCGGATCGCCGGCGAAAAAAAGCAGATGGACGACCCGGCCGAGCTCAAGCGGCTCGAGGCGGAACTCGCGCGGATCGAGGCCGAAATCAAGTCGCTGCAGGAAGAATAGACTCCCCTTCGTCCGCATTTCCGTCCGTTGGACAGGATGGAGTTCCGATCGTGGATTCCAGCAGCCCGCCCCCCACGATCTTCGTCGTCCATCCGCGCGAGAAGCGCCGCAAGTGCACGCTTGAGCCGCTGCGCGGCAAACCCGGTTTCGTCTTCTGGACGTTCCCCAGTGTCGGCCGGGAACCGCTGGACGGATATGTCCGCCTCGGACTCGACGGACCTTTGCTCGGTCCCGCCGATGCCGCCGCCGGCCTCCTTCTCCTCGATGGAACGTGGCGGCTCGCTGCCCGGATGGAGCCGCAGTTCACGTCACTGCCAACCCGTTCGCTTCCGGTCTGGCAGACCGCTTACCCGCGCGTTTCGAAGATGTTCGACGATCCGGGCGCAGGGCTCGCCACGATTGAAGCCCTGTTCGTGGCATGCCATGTCATGGGACGCGACACAACCGGCCTGCTCGACGGATACCTGTGGAAAGACGAGTTTCTGCGGCGGAATGCCGAGGTGATCGCATCTCGATCTGACGTGAGATAGTCTTCCCAGCCGGTCGATGGGCGCGATATTCCATTGCGTGAGCGCCCGGAGCGTTCCGCAACCCACCGCGTGCCGCTCAGTCCGCATTGGCTGCGTTTCTCGTTCCGCCGCGCGGGTTCGCAGGGCCGAGTTTCGTGCCACAACGAGCGGCCGGTCGCCTATTCCACGACGCCATGGCCAGCCGGGGTGCAGGCGTCCGACCCGCACCCGCCCGCACGGCAATCTTGTCCCAGCGGGTTGTCCGCGGGCAGCCACTCCGCGGGCCGCTCGAGGGCGGGACCGCTCCCGGACATCGCACCGTCGATGAACTTCTGGAAGTGGAACACGCGCTCTTCGCGGGCCGAAATCAGCCCCCCCTTGGGCTGCAGCGGCGACCGCAATCCGCGCTGCACATCGGGCAGCACGCTGCAATCCTCGCGGACGAGTTGAGCGAGAAACGCACCCGTCCATTTTCGCACAAAGAACCGCATGATCCGCGCCTTGACCGACTTCTTCAGTCCGGTCTGCGTGAAGCCGCGGGCGATGATCCTCATCTGGTTCGGCCCGCACGGAATCGCCTGATCGACCCAGCTCATCAGTGGCATCTTGCCGATCGCGAGGTTGGGATAAACCAGCATGTTGTAGTAATCGGGGTCGCGCGTGACGCCGAGCCAGCGGTGCGCAACGATGTCCATCTTGTCGAGGTTGTCGGGCTTCCCCGCCGTTCGCAGCAGTGACCACCTCGGACCGAATGTATGGAAGCACTCGTTCTCAGGAGGAAACGTCACCAGCGACGTCGGGTGGACGGCTTCAGCGTGATAGCTTTCGACCGTGTTCTCGAGATAGATCTTCCAGTTGCACTCGATGACCCGGTCGCCGGTGCCGTTGGGCTCCCAGTGTGAGGCGGTGACGCGTTCGATCATTTCATGGCCGGGTCCCAGATATTCGTCGAGGGGCGGGGCGTTCTCATTCAGTGTCAGGAAGATGCACTGCCCGACCGTCTCGCAGCGGAAGGTTCGCAGGCCGAGCAGGCCGTTCTCGAGCGGGCGGAAGCTCTTGGCGTCGGGAATGCGCTTGGTGTTACCTGTCTCGTCGTACTCCCAGCCGTGGTACTGGCACTTCAGCTTGGGCATCTCGCCGGTCGCCTTGTGCGTCAGCATGCACATGCGGTGCGCGCAGACGTTGAGATACGCCCGGTGCTCGCCGTTGATCCGCCAGACGATGATGGGATGGCCGAGGATCTCGCGCGTGAAGAAGCTGCCGTCGTAGGGAAGTTCCCACTTGGCGCCGACGAAGAACCATCCGGGAAGAAAGAGCTTGTCGATCTCGCGCTGATGGAACTCGGGCGACGTGTAGGCCTCGGGCGCAAGAACCTGCGGGAGGTGCGTGTCGCTGACGAACATGAGACGTTCCTCCGGC
>JADZEF010000341.1 GCA_020850695.1 Planctomycetaceae bacterium
GGCTTCTCGGAAGGCTTCCAGAAGCGATCCGGCGCGAATCCGACCGATTCCGAATTCCGCGCCGTTCCAACGCGACCCTTTCAGGAATCCGACTGGTACTTCCAATTCCCGAACACCTGCCCGCATACGCTCGGTTCTTCAACGGGCTGCTAAATGACCGACCGCGATTGTGAGGCGCGCGGCGGTGGCTGACTGTGTTTTTTACGCCAACGGCGTTGTACTCCAAAGCCCAGGGTCGCGAACGAAGTGAGCGCACCCTGGGTTGGAACGAACGGAGAACACCAACCCCAACGGGGTTGTACAAACCGTGGGCGAGATGGAGTGGAATGTAGGACCCCGTTGGGAGACCCAATCATCATCGGGCGTAACCCAGGGTGCGCTCGCCGAGCCTCGCGACCCTGGGCTTCGGAGTACAACGCCTTCGGCGTAAAGAAAAAGAACCTCTGTCGGTCTGCTGGTCCGACAGGGGAGCGCTCCGCATCTGGGACTCGTCTGACGACAGTGTCTCACAATCCTGGCCGGTGATTTAGTGCGCGTTACCTTCGGGGTTTTTCGATCATTTGAGGTACTTTGGCTCAGTGACGCTTCTTGACGCCGAAGGTGTCACAGAAATTAGCCGGCGGTTGAGCGGAGCGATACCGCCGGTTCGATGTCCCTCGTGATCCCGGATCCCGAAGGGATCCCAGAACGAATTACTATCAGACGCCGCTTCCAGCGATGGGGTTCTGCCATCCCTTCGGGATGGACTCTCCCGTATTGCACCCACCGGTGGTGCGCCTTCGGCGACCACCGGCTAATATCTTTCATGCCTTCGGCATGAAGAACCGGAACCAACTCGCACTTACTCGGAAAACTCGTCGGTAATGCGCTCCAGCCGACTCGATCCGCTCGATTGTTCGACCCCGTTCGTGCAGAAGCTGACTTCGATTTTCGCGTTCGTCGTCCGCTTCCGGCATTCTTCGAGGGCATAGGCTTCGGCATCGGCCCGGTTGCCGGCGTGACCCCATCCATAAACTGATTTGTCGTCGCCCGTGGCAAGGGCCATCCAGCAGTCGAACTTCTGGGCGATGACCTTCGCGTCGCGCGCCTTGCAATTCTTGAGGGCGTTGTAGGGCGCGCTGCGGCCGCCGCCGGTGCCATAACCCCACGCTCCCGTCGACTCGGAATAGGCGATCGCGCCGCCCGTCCGCATTTCGCGGGCGTTGATGCTGAAAGTCACCTTCGCATCGGGCAGTCCCTGGTCGCGGGCTCCTTCCACCGCATACTTCTCGGCGGTGTGGCGATCGGGTCCCCAGCCGACGCCCCAGCGATATTCCTTGTTATCCTTCGGTCGGCCGATCGAAATCGCACACCAGCCGTTGCAGCACAGAACGACGGCCCGCGCATCCTTCGCATTGCATTTTTCGCGAGCCTGCCGGCTGGCGTTCTCCCTGGCTGTCCATTCGCAGCTGGCAGCGTACTTGCCGGTCGATGGCGAGACCGCGATCCCGGCCCAGTAGTCGGTCTTATCCCACGACTTGGCGTCGGAACGCTGGCCGGGCTCCCAGGTGACAACACCGATGACCGGCCCGTCATCGGCCGCCGACGCGACCGTTCCGAAAAGTAAACTCGCGACGATTGCCCATCGAAGCTGGCGATGCATCGGCGTTCCTCCGACATCCCCGTTTTGTGGACCGCGCAATGATGCCCTGAGTCTAGCCGTTGCGAACGCCCGATCTCAACGTGCGACTGGCACGAAGACAGCATTTGAGGAATTCGCCGCCAACCGACAGTACGCGAGTTGACATCGGAACTTTCAGAACTCTACCACGCGGCCCTCCCGGGCTGAACGCTCCGCCATGCGCACCGCATGCACCACGGCCCGCGATTCCTCGGGCGTGATGACGGTCGGCTTCTCGCCGTTCGCAACGCACTTGAGAAAATAGTCGAACTCTTCCTTGAGGTAACCGCGGCGCAGGCCGTGCACCTTCGGCCAATAGGTCGATTGCGGGTGCTTGAGGCCGTCGCGGGTGAGCAAGGTGTAGTGGCTGCCGCTGTTGTCGATGTAGATCGCGCCTTCGGTGCCGATGATTTCCATGCGGGCGTCGATGGCGAACGGAGCGTTTTTGGGCAGCGACCAGACATTCTCGATGACCGCGATCGCTCCGCTGTCGAGGCGGTACATCGCCCAGCCGATGTCGTCGTGCGGGAGTTCGGGACGGGTGTTGGAAGTGAGGGCGTAAACGCTCTTCGGACTTGCCCCCGTGTACCACAGCATGAGATCGAGATCGTGGACGCCGTCGCCGAAGAGGGCGCTGATCTTCTTCAGGTGGGTCTCCGTGATCCACTTCGCGAGGTTGCGGCGGGAGTGCAGGCTGACGATCCGCCCGAGACGGCCAGCGGCGATCTCTTCCTTGGCGAGGGCGTAGACCGTGTCGAACCGGCAGACGTGGCCGACCATGAAAGCCCGGTCGGTCGATCTGGCGGCGGCGATGATCCGGTCGCAGTCCTCGACGGTGCCGGCCATCGGCTTTTCGAGGAAGACGTGCTTGCCGGCGGCGAGCGCTGCGAGCGTCGGCTCGACGTGCTCATCCACATGCGTGACGATCGTCACCAGGTCGATGTCGGGGTCAGCCAGGAGCCGGCGGTAGTCGGTGAAGGTTTTCGGAATGCGATACCTGGCGGAGACTTCGTGGAGTCGGTCGGGACGCCGCGTGCAGACGGCGGTGACGTCCGCGAGCGGGAGTTGCTGCAGCGTGTCGACGTGATGCTCGCCAAACCAGCCCAGCCCGATCACACCGCAACGGATCCGATTCATATGGCCTCACCTGAGAGAGGGAGCGGGGACTGATGAACTGCGAAGCACTTCCGCGTCATGGTCTCGATGGGGTGCAGCTAACCGTCATTGGATCTCGATTGCAATCGAGTCGAACACGTAGAATAGCTGAGTGACACATGATCCGGCGGTCGAAGTTTGCGCGGGCGTCAGATGCCTTCCTCAACCGAACCACCTGCGGCATTCGTCGAACTCCAGAAATGGGTTCGATGCCGGCGTTGCGGGAGTCGGACGGGGCGTCCCGTTCGGGAGCCGACGGACGGTCACTGTCCGATCTGTGGTGAACCGCCCCCTCAGTCCGTCAGCTGGAAGCAGCGACTGTGTGAGATCGGCGGAGCATGCCTCATCGCACTCGGGCTCGTCCTGCTGTTGCCGACGTTCTATCTGATCGAGATCGTTCTCGAGAGGTGCGGGCTTCCTGAATTCTTCAGGCACCTTGTCCAGTGCATCCTAGCGGCGGTTGCGTTTCATGCCGTCGCGTTCGCAATCGTCTGGAACACGATGCCCGACGAGGACGAACTGGATGAACTCGATCTTTTCTAGCTCAGCCGATGCCACAGGCGCTCGCGGCCCGCAGCCGGAAAGCCGTTGATGAGGACCGATTCGCCGTCGTAGCGGATTTCGAGCGTGTTCGGGAGCGTCCACCGCGGGTCGTCGGAGCGGCAGCGGTCGGTCAGGAAGTGGATGCGCTGGTTCGAGGAACCGATCCACCGTCGCGATGTCTCGGGGAGTTCGCGTCGATAGGGGCCGTCGACCAGGATGTCGGTCTGAGCCAGCAGCGTGTCGACAACGGCGTCGCCTTTCGCACAGAGTTCGTCGAGTGTCCAACCGCTGAAGACCATCACCGAGAGCCGAGCTCGCGGATGCGCCGGGCCAACTGGGAAGCACCTGCCGCATGAGCGAACGGTTCGCCGCCAAGGAGTGTGATTCCTTCGAGTGGGGCGGCGGCGTGGTCGTCAAGAATCTGCGACGCCAGGTCGTCGATTGTCGTTTGCGTTCCCCCTTCGAAGGGAAGCATCTCCGGATTGCAGCAGCCCGGGCATCGCAACGGAAAACCCTACAGCCAGATCGCGAACCGCTCGCCCGGGCCCTCGGCCTCGGTGCGGGGGATGACCTGGGCGATGGAGAGGGTGAGGGACATGCGGTGCAGTCGTCAGACGGCGGCCGGTTGGGGCCGGTAGGCCTCGCTCTCGACAGCGGACGAGACGGTCGGATTCGGGCTGCAGATCCAGCCGCCGCCGAGGACGCGGTCGCCGTCGTAGCAGACGAGAGCCTGGCCGGCGGCCACTCCGTATTGCGGGTCGTCGAACTCGACGGCGACGCGGTCCGGACCGATGTGCCTCACCGTGCACGCCGCTGGGTCGTGCCGGTAGCGGATCTGGGCCATGCAGCGGAACGTCTCCGGAACATCCGCCATGTGCCAGTTGAGTCGCTCGGCTTCGAGCGTGTGCCTTTCGAGGTCTTCCTTGCGGCCGAGAACGACGCGGCGGGTCTCGGGTTCGATGGCGACGACGAATCGCGGCTCGCCGAACGTGATGCCAAGACCCTTGCGCTGGCCGATAGTGAAGCGGTGGAAGCCGTCGTGCGTGCCGAGGACGTTCCCCGCAGGATCGACGAACTCTCCCGCCGTCTCGAAGTCGCCGCGGTAGCGGCGAAGGAAACCGGCGTAGTCGTTGTCGGGGATGAAGCAGATCTCCTGGCTGTCCTTCTTGTCGGCCGTGCGGATGCCCGCTTCGCGGGCGAGGTCGCGGATCTCTCCTTTTTCGAAGTCGCCGACGGGGAAGAGGACCTGGCCGAGGAGTTCGCGGCGGATGCCGAAGAGGACGTACGACTGGTCCTTCGCCCGGTCGCGGCCGCGGATGAGAGCGGGACCGCGGGTGTGATCGATGCGGGCATAGTGGCCGGTGGCGATCCGCTCGGCGCCGACTTGGCGGGCGAAGTCCCACAGCCGGCCGAACTTCAGCCAGTTGTTGCACATCACGCACGGGTTGGGCGTGCGGCCCGCGAGGTACTCGTCGGCGAAGTAGTCCTTGATGCGGCCGAAACTCTCCTGGAAGTTCAGGGCGTGGAACGGGATGTCGAGGCCATCGGCGACGCGGCGGGCGTCAGCGGCGTCCGAGGCGCTGCAGCACCCCTGCTTGTGCGACTTCGTGCTGAGGATCGGCAGCGAACCAGGCTTCGGCACGGCGCAGGCGACCTCGTCGGTCGCCCCGGACCGCATGAAGAGCCCGATGACCTCGTAACCCTGCTGTTTCAAAAGAAGAGCGGACGCGGAGCTGTCGACTCCACCGCTCATCGCGAGAACCACACGCACAGCGCACTTTCTGGAAAGAGACTGCTCGCCCTGGCTTCACGCAGGGCCACGAAGCAACGTATCGCACGGGCATGAGTGCCCGTGCTACGTCCGCGTGGCGTTCTCCGACAAAACCGAAGCGCCCGGGCTGCGTCTCCTGCATTGTATCCGTCCGCGCCGTCACGCGGAGGCGGGAGCCCGCTCGCCGTCTTCCGAGACGTCGGTCAGTTCGATGTCGGCGTCCGACAAGGACCTGGTGGAATCGCCGTCGGCAGGCTTTTTGCGACCGAAGAGTTTGGCCGTCAGGGCGCGGATTCCCCGCGGACGCTCGAGTTCGGCGAGACGCTCGGCGAGGGCACTGCGGGCCTTCTCGGAGGCCATCCAGCGGTTTCGCCACTCGGTGGCACTGCGTTCCAGCTCGGCCCGCACCTGCTCGGTCATGACGAGCACCTTCGAACCGAGTTCCTTCTCAAGTGCGGCCAGATGCTGCAATCGATCTTCCTGCTCTCGGAGCAGGTCCTGCCTTAAGGCGCCGTGCGCCTCGTGCAGGGCGTTGACGTGCTTGTGGAGGGATTGAGTCGCCGCTTTCGCTTTCTCACGCAGGTCGTTCAACTCGGCGTCGACCAGCATCCGGGCCTGCTCGCTCGCCCGACGTTCCAGCTCGGCGATTTCCTTGGAAACCAGGTCCTGGGTCGACGTCGTCGCGCGGTGTTCGAGGGTCTGAATCTCGGTCACCAGCCGTTCGCCGGTCCGCTGCTCCAACGTGTGGATCTCGGTCGTCAGGCGTTCGCCGGTCCGCTGCTCGAGTCCGGACACCTCGGACGAGACCAGAGTGCGGGTGGCCTCGGTGGAGCGGCGTTCGAGGTCCCCCACCATGTCGCGGGCGGTGGTTTCAAGTCGCGTGCCGGCGGCGGCCAGCTCGTTCGCGAGGCGGCTTCCGGTCGCGGCCAACTCGTCTTCGAGGCGCTGGGTCGTCTGCCTGGTGCGCGAGTCGAGGTCGGCCACTTCGCGGGCCGCGACTTCGTGAGCCGTGCGTTCGGCCGTCTTGACGGCGGCCTCTTCGATGTGGGGAAGCCGGGACGCGACCGCACCGTCGACCTTTTCGCCGACGAGGCTGGCGAGTTCATCATCGACCCGCTGGATACCCCCGCGAAGGGTGCGGCGGACGAGCTCGGTCAGCATCGCTCCGATGCCCGAGGCGGCCTCGCCCAGCACGGGGTCGAGCCGGTCGACGAGCGGCGGCGTAACGCCGTTGCGAGAGGGAATGATCTGCGGATCCTGCTCCACGGCCGACTCCTTCCAGCGATCGGTTTACCACGGGTGTCGACGCGACGATCGACGTCGAGAGAAAAGCATGCGGGGAGCGGCACGCCTGGAACGCCCTCGACAATAAAGAGTCGTGAGGAAATGTCAATCAGCGGGCGGCGTCGGTGGATGTGAGAACGCGGTCAATAAGCCGTCATTCCGGAATGAAGAAGCGGTGCAGGAAGTGTGAAGCGAGCCGCCTCGGACTCTCGCCGTGAGGACGTTATACTTTGCCACATTCCGCAGCCATTCGACGCAGACCGGGCAACTTCTCGGGGTGACGACGATGAACCTCAACCGCCGCGACTTCCTTCAGGGGGCAGTCACCGCCATGTCGGCCCTTTCGCTTTCCGGCGGGATCGCGTTTGCTGAGGCAACCGACCGCAGCGAAAAGGGTGAACGTGGGAGGTCGCTCCGATTCGTTCCGTACTTCGATCAGTTCCGGTTACTGGGAGCGGGCGGTATTCGGGAGCAGGTGGCGTTTCTGTCGGAGCGAGGCTTCACGTCGCTCGACGATCGTAACTTCCGGAATCGTCCCGCGGACGTGCAGCGGGAGATTGTTGAAGCGCTGGCCGCCCACGGCATGAGGTTGGGAACGATACAGGGTCTGGTGGAGTTCCGCGGAGCCTCGATCGCATCGACGGATCCGACGATTCGCGAGGCCTCCCATCGGGAGTTGGAAGCCGCGCTGGATGCAGGTCGTGATGCGGGGGCGGAGTTTGTCACGCACATTCCGGGGCGGTTCATTCGTTCGCGCAATCGTGGGCACCGCTGCCCGCTGATCGTCGACGAGCATGCCATGGCCGCCGAAGCGGCCCGCACGCGGGGCGTGACGCTGCTGCTCGAACCGGTGAACCTGTCGACGACGCGCGGCACGCGGACGAGCTCGATGCTGGTGCGAACGCTGGAGGAGGCGTTCCAGTTGTGTGAGGCGGTGGCGAATCCCCACCTTCGCGTTCTGTGCGATGTCTACGAATGGTGCCAGACCCTGGGCCGCGCGGACGTTCAGAAGCTGCTGCCGGTACTGGAGCTTGGATGGGAGCACCTGGGGGCGGTGCAGATGGGAGACTTTCCAGGACGCAAGGAGCCGGGGACGGGGACGTTCGACTTCGCAACGCTTCTCGAGTTCCTCGAAGCGCGCGGGTTCTCGGGGCCGGTCTCCATGGACCATGGCGCGTCTCGGCCTGGACGCGACGGCGAACTGGCGGTGCTGAAAGCGTACGAACCGCTTGTCGGCTCGCTTCGGTTGCCGGAGTGACGGTGGGTGTGACGGTCAGCGAACAGGCGTTCGCAGCCACAGCACCAGCCCGCACACTCCCAGGACAAGTCCAACCGACGCCAGTCGGACGATGAAGCTCTCGGGATCGAAGATTCTTGCGAGAGGTGGATGAATCCATCCAAGGGTGGCGCTCAACAGCCGATCGAGCGGGCGGAACAATCCGTAGACTCCGCACTCAACCGCAATGAAACCGACGATCAGCGCCAGGATCGCCAAGACGCGGACTCTGTCTTTGTCGGACTCTGGTTGAACCCGGTTACAGCAATTCGCCGATCCGGCCGTACTTCGAGTGGTCGACGAGGTATTGCGGGCGGCCAGTGACATCGTTGACCGTCACCGAGTCGACGTCGATTCCGAGCGTGCCGTAGAGCGTGGCGAAGACTTCGTGGAAGTGGACCGGGCGATCCTTCGGGAACTCGGCGAAGGCGTTGGTCGAGCCGACGACCTGTCCGCCCCGGATGCCGCCGCCGGAGAGCATCGCGCAGGCGACCTGCGGCCAGTGATCGCGGCCGCCGTTCTTGTTGATCCGCGGCGTGCGACCGAACTCGCCCCACACGACGACTGCGGTGTCCTTGTCGAGGCCGCGTTCCTTGAGGTCGTCCAGGAGGGCACTGTAGGCCTTGTCGAAGAGAGGCAGGTGGTCGCGGGCATTCTCGAAGTTCGTGCCGTGCGGACGGCCATGCCAGTCCCAGCGGCCGTAGGCGACCGTCACCACCCGGACACCCACCTCGATGAGACGGCGGGCCGCGAGGAAGTAGTCGTTCTGAATGGGTCCCGCATCGCCGTACCCGGCCGGCTCATCCGAGCCGCCGCGATACCGTTCGCGGATCCGCGGGTCTTCCTGCTCGAGGTCGAGGGCATCGGCCAGCCGGCTCGAGGTGAGGATGGCAAAGGCCTGCTGGTACGACGCGTCGGCCCCTTCGAGCGCCCCGCTGTTCTCCACTTCGCGCTTCAGTCGATCGATCTGATTGAGGAGCGACTTCCGCGAACTGAGAGTCGACGGGGTGACGCCGTTGAGGGCGAGGCTCGCCTTCTGGGCGTAGGGAGCGAACGGCGTGTGCGCCTGCCCGCAATATCCTGCCGGTCCCGGGTCGCCCCAGCCGCCACCCTTCATCTTGGGGACAAGGCTCATGAACGGCGGGACGCCGACCGTGGCGGGGCCTTTCAGCTTGGAGACAACGCTGCCGAAGGAAGGCCATCCCCCCGGCGGCGGGTTGAGACCCATCTGCCCGGTGAGGCACTGAAATGCCGAGTGCTTCCCTTCGGAGCCGACGAGCGAGCGGATGATGGAGTATTGATCGGCCCGCTGCGCGAGGAGCGGCAGATGCTCGCAGATCTGAATGCCCGGGACATTCGTGTCGATCGGCTCGAACTCGCCCCGGATTTCGGCGGGCGCATCGGGCTTCAGGTCGACCATGTCCTGGTGCGGAGGACCGCCCGACAGAAAGATCATGATGACCGATTTGTGCGACTTCCCGATGCCCGACAGCGACTCGGCCCGCAACAATTCAGGCAGGGCGAGGCCGCCCATCGCGAGCCCGCCGACCTGCAGGAACGATCTCCGCGAAAGCCCGTCGCAGAACCGATGCCGTCCTCCGGAGATGGTCCGCATACTGACACCTGATTGCCGCACTTTTGCCGAGACGAGTGGGGGACACCACACACGGATCAACGGTAACAGATTCGACTGGTCTTGCCAACGGGTTATCGATTTCCCAGCGTGCCGCGAGACTCGGAGAGGTCCCGTGGAAGGCTATCCTACAGGATCGGCGGTTGTTACCGTCTGGTGATGCGTGAAGAGGATTTTCTCGAAGAGATCCGGCGGGTGCCGGCCGATAACGCTCCGCGGCTGCTGCTGGCCGACTGGCTCGACGAGCGCGGCGACCCCCGCGGTGAATTCATCCGAATCCAGTGTGCGCTGGCGGCGATGCCGGCCGATGATTCCGGCCGAAAGGCCCTCGCCGAACGAAACGCGGAACTGGAAGCGGAAGCGAAGTCGCAGGCTCTCGCCGAGCTGCGTCCCGCAGGCGTTCTGGATGTCCGGTTTCATCGCGGATTCATCGATCGGATGCATGTCGAGGGAACACAGTTTCTTGACATGTGGCGACCGATCGCACGGCTCGCACCGACTCTCGGCGGTCTGGCCTGGCGGAAGCTTCCGTCAAAGCAGGCGCCGGCAGCTCTGGGAAAATTGCTGGAGGGGCCGGCGTTCGCCCACCTGTCGGCACTCGATCTGTCCGGCAATGCGTTGATGTTTCCCGCCGTCGATGTGCTGGCGTCGTCGAAGGCGGTGCGCCGCCTGGTCACGCTGAAGCTGAACGACAATCCCCTCGGCGGCGAAGCCGGAATGCGGCTGGCGAGGTCGACCGAGTTCCAGAAGTTGCAGCGGCTCGAACTGGCGCGTTGCGGACTGACGCCGCGCGAGACCGGAGTACTGGCCCGGAATGCCGGGCTGACGGCCCTGGAGACGCTGATGCTTGGGGGGAACGCCCTCGGCGATGACGGCTTCCGGAACGTCGCCCTGGCAGCGCCGCTGGAGAACCTGCGGACGCTGAGCGTCGTTGAGAACGAGATCGGCCTGCCAGGGGTGACGGCATTCGCCGAGTCGTCGCGACTCGTGCGGCTTTCGAATCTCGATCTGTCGAACAACTGGATCGGCGATGCGGGGGCCGAAGCGTTGGCGACGTCGTCAAGTTGCGGGCGGCTGACCGAACTCAAGCTGCTGAATTGCGGGATTTCCGAAGGGGGGTTGGCGACTCTGCGAAAGTCTCCCTGGCTGGCGCGGATCGAGCGGCTCGAAGCGTCCGACGACACGCCGCCGCGCCGTGTCCCGCGGTACGCCTGACCCGGTTCGTCGCCGTCCTGCGGCTTTCCGCTCCGGCACGAACTGCCCGTTCGAAACCATTGGCCTCCGGTTTGAGTATCGATCGGGAGAGGCGTGCGCGGCAGTTGTCGAGAAGCGGGCGAACGCGGTAGATTCGGAAGCCGCGTCGCAAGAGCGCGGCGCCCTGTTTCCCGTGGAGATCGATCATGCGTCCGTTGTCCATGCTGTCCGCGACGATGGTGCTGGCCGCGGTTGTCCCGTCGGCTTTCGCCCAGGGTCCGCTCGAGAAGCTGGCCCCCGGCAAACAACAGGAGACGCTGCCGCGTCTCGCAAACGACCAGATCGAAGGGACGATCTGGGAGTACAAGGCGAAGCCCAAGGACCCGCCGAAGGAGGGACAGGAGGTCGAAACGCTCGAAGGGAAGTTCCGCACCGAGGGGAGCGCCATCTTCGACATCAGCAAGCGGATCGGGCTCCCTGAGAAAAAGAAGGTCGAAAAGACCGTCGAAGCGGTGAAGTCGGGCAAGGCCAAGGAAATCAAGTTGCCTTCGCCGCCGCAGCAGAAGCGGATCGGCGAGTATCACACGCTCAACTCGACCAAGCTCCGCCTGGACTTCAATGACCCCGAGTCGCTGAACGGCGTGATGGTTGTCTGGAAGAAGAAAAAAACCGACGACGTGCTGCTCGGCACCTTCACCCAGAAAGAAGGGAAGAAGACCGTGAAGGAGTGGATCGTCGAGATTCGCCCGATCGAAGACTGACCGCGATGACGACCGCGGCGAAATCATCCGAGACCATTCACGCCCCGACCGCCGAAGTTTTGGCGGACGGGGCGTGATCGATTTCACTCGGCGACTGCATTGACGTTTCTCACGTGCCGATGTGCTTCCGGATCTGTTCGCCGGTTCTGATCCGCCCCGCCCGGAGGACGCGGGCGTAGATGCCGCGAAGATGCATCCGCTTCCCTGCGGGAGAATTGACGAACTTCAAGGCGTCGCCGCCGAAGCGGCTGCGGAACTTCCCGCAACCCGTGTGCGGTTCGGCCGTGATTTCAATGACCGCATCACCAAGGGCCAACTGCGTCCCAGGCGGCAGATTGTCGTCGCTCAGGTCGAGATCCACGTAAAGCTGGTCGCCGGCAAGCGGCCAATAATCCTTCGCGCCCGAGATGAGCTGCGCCGACCGTACATTCATCAGCGTCAGCTGCACGTTCGGATCGGGGGGTTCGTCGGGGTTGTGAGAATTGGGCCGGGCGTTCCAGCTGTCGCCGACCAGCCCGAGCCGGGGATCCAACTCGGCGAATTCCAGGATGATGCGTTCGTTGGACATCGGCCGAGCCACGATCAGCTCGAGCGTCCCGTCATCTCTGGGAGACCGGGCGATTTCGTCGAGTCCGGCTTCGAGCTCCGGCAGGGAGCGGGGGTCGGGTTTTGACATGGTCGGTGCTGCGGATGTGGTGGATTGGAACGGCCCCATGATCGTGGCTCGCCTCGACAAGCGACTTCGCTTCCTGATGAAAACCGCTTGGCGGCGCGAGTCGCGGCCGCCTGATCCAGATTCTCGTCAGAGTCCTGTCCCTGCAGGAAGCAACGGCCTGCGGACAGCGGCTGCTCCGAACAGGTTCGGGGGGCGACGCCTCAAGAAGGGCGGAAACAGCGGTGCCGCGCGGGGTCGCTCAGGTCGATTCCAACAGGCCCGGCGCGATATCGGCAGGGAACCGGATTTCGAGGGACGTCGGGTCGTGATCAGTGTTCGGCCTTCGGAGAGTCGTGAGCCGTCCCGCAGACGTATCGCCCCTGTCGAGGTGTCGCCCCATAACCTGTCGGCATTGTCCGCAGACTGCGATTACTCCGCATAACCCTTTGCCGGCGAGGAATGCCGATCCTGCGCGCAGCGTCCGACGATATTCGAGAGGAGCAGGTCGTGCCGTACGCTCGGCGTCTTGACGCTGCGCCGGTGAAACCTCTTTCCGTTCGCCCATGCCGCACTCGTCACACGGCGAAAGACTCGAGTCGTGAGCACCGAAGACCAGCCAGAAGCGGTTGCCAACGAATTTGCGATTCCGCGGGTCTACCTGTCGCGCGCCGAGCGGGCGGCCCGTCGCGATGAATACGACAACTTGCGCCGCCGCTACGTCGAACTGGCCGGAGCCGCCCGCCGCTTCTCAGCCGACCCTCGAATCGGTCAGAAACCGTTGCTCGAACTGGCGGGACGGCTTGTTCTCCCCGGCAAGGCTGTCTTCGATGCCCTGCAGGAAGTCGACAGCCCGTCCGAAAAGGCGTCGCTTCCCGATGAGATCGAACGGGGAATCGACCTGTTCGCCTCGCGGCTCGACCCGCTCGCCGATGAACTCAAGTTGCTCGATCGAATCCACGAGTATGCCGGTGAACTCCACGGACTGATCGCCGCGCTAGCCGTCGCGGGCCGCGGTCCGCTGCAGCCGCTGCTGGGACTTGCCCGCAGGATCCTGGCCGACGTCCGAGGATCGTCGCACGGACAACTCACCCAGCCGCTCCCCGGGATCGATGCCGCCCTGGCGATCGCAACGATCGGAGCGGAGGCGTATCCGGCAATTGCGAGCTGCGTGCCGGCCATCCTGACGGCTCGGGTCGTGGCATGGACGGCGCCCCAGTTCCTGCGACTGGCGGCAGACGCGGAATTGCTGACGATGGGAGCCCTCTTGAGCGATGCGGGACTGATCGCCCGGCATGCGGTGTTATCGACCCCGCCTGCCCTGGTTCCCCCCGCCGACTTCCGCGACCATCCGCGGCTGGGAGCCGCTCTCGCCGGAGGAATCGAAGGGCTTCCCTCGTTGGTCCCACAGCTGGTCGCCGCCCATCACGAGCGGCTCGACGGATCGGGGTATCCCGCTCGCTGGAACCACTGGCGGATTGGAGTTCCACAGCGATTGCTTCAAATCGCCACCCGATTCGTCGAATTGCGGTTTGGGGCGGACACGGCGATCGCCGTGTCCGAACCGGCCATGACCGATGGGGTTGCGTCTCGCACGTTGCAGGATGAAGCGGAACGCGGGCTGTGGGACGTGGCGTGGATGAAGGCGTTCCTCTCGGCCATTGACCAGACGCCGTTGACTCGCCCACTCGACGAACCTCTGACCGCACCGGCCCTCACCGAGTTCGGCCGACGCAGATTAAGGATGGACGGGGCGCACGGAAAAGTTTCAGCCCCGCACACGGCGGCGAGGGTGGAGTCCGTCGTGGGGCGGCCGCATTTTCTGAGGGGCCGCATGGGATCGCCGGCGTCCGTGGGAAGATCGTGAAGGTGGGGCGCGGTCATGAGTGAGTCGGCGGTTTACGTGAGTCTCGACTCGGGGAACGACTATTGGTCGCGTACCCGCGAACCCCTGGCGTGCCTCGTATTCCTCGCCCCTCTCCTCATCATTTACGAAGTGGGCGTCTT
This sequence comes from Planctomycetaceae bacterium, assembly GCA_020850695.1. Classification (GTDB taxonomy): domain Bacteria; phylum Planctomycetota; class Planctomycetia; order Planctomycetales; family Planctomycetaceae; genus JADZEF01. The sequence goes on from JADZEF010000341.1 coordinate 13,937, forward strand.
CTGGATGACGTCCGGCGACTCGGACGCCCTGCGGAACGGAGCCGATCTCTGGATGCGGGCGGGGCTCGACACGTTTGGTCTCAATCATCCCCTGGTGCCGCCCCTGGTGATCGTCGTCGGGCTGATGCTGTGGCATGTCGTCGGGGGCTACTACTGGCGCGTGATGCCCGACACGCTTGCCGGCATGCTGGCTGAGAGTCTGCTGTTCGCGTTCGCTCTCGTGGTGGTGGGACAGGCGACCGACCTGGTTTTTCAGCGCGTCGGCGGCGGGACGACGATGGCCTTCACGCGCGACCATGCGGAGCGGGCCGTTTCATTCGTCGGAGCCGGCATCTACGAAGAAGTCATGTTCCGGCTGTTCCTGTTGCCGGTGTTCTATGCGGGGTTCCGCGTCGGGTGCCTGCCGCCAAGGCGTGCGGCGGCCCTCTCGATTCTCGCATCGAGCCTCGCGTTCTCGCTGGCCCATTACATCGGTCCGGGGGCCGATCCGCTGCAGCTCTTTACGTTCACTTTCCGCGTGATGGCGGGCGCGTTCTTCGCGTTGCTTTTCTTCACGCGCGGCTTCGGAATCACCGTGGGCTGCCACGCGCTCTACGACCTGCTCGTCGGAGTGCTGCTCGTCCAGCGGGCGTGAGCGTCGCAACGATCACGAGGAAAGACAGGGCCACGGAAACGACGGAGAGGACGGACATGCACGGAACCGGTCCGTGACCTTCCGGCACAACGTCCGTTGTCTCCGTGGCCCTGTCCTTGTCCGATTCTGATTGCCGCAAATGTGATTCGACCCCAGCCTCCGCAAAGGAAGCCGGGGTCGAATGCATGACTCACGATGCCTGGACGATGTCGCTCAGGCGATGAGGTCCTGGATCGGGGTGCCGCCGTTGGCGATCTTCATCGGGCGGCCGCGGCCCGAGGTGTGGACCGTGTCGAGCGGGATGCCCATGGCGTGCGCCACCGTCGCCCAGATGTCCCCCGGCAGGTAGCTCTTGCCTTCGATCCCCGTCCCGTCCGCGTCGGTCGCTCCCA
>JADZEF010000342.1 GCA_020850695.1 Planctomycetaceae bacterium
AAACTTCTGAAATGGACCACTTAGACTAAATGAACTCGCATCGCGCCCTGCTTCAGAGCGCGATGCGAGCGATGGACATCGATCCTGACGGTCCGTCCGAGTCGGAAAACGCCGGATATCGAGTGCCGATTCATTCGTAGCACGGGCACTCATGCCCGTGTGTGAAACGATTCTCATTCGCACGGGCATGAGTGCCCGTGCTACGTTCCTTTCGAGTTTTCCGACAAAGCCTAGCTCGACGGTTGAGAGGCCTCGAACACGAATCCGTCCTGGGCGGCGTCGATCGTGATCGTGCTTCCTTCCTCGAAGTGGCCTGCCAGCAGCTCGTTCGCCAGACCGTTCTGGATCCGCTGCTGGATGACGCGCTTCAGGGGGCGTGCCCCGTAGGCCGGGTCGTAGCCTTCCGCCGCGAGGAGGTCCTTCGCTGCGTCGGTCACTTCGAGGCCGTAGCCGTTCTCCTGAAGCTGCTTCGAGAGCTTCGTCAGTTGCAGGTCGACGATCTGGCGGATCTCGTCCCGTCCGAGCGGGTGGAACACGATCACTTCGTCGACGCGGTTGAGGAATTCGGGCAGGAACTCCCGGCGAAGTGATTCCATCACCCGCTTGTGGATTTCCTTTTCGTGCTCCTTCCCCGCCAGGTCCATGATCGTCGCGCTGCCGATGTTCGACGTCATCACGATGAGGCAGTTCGTGAAGTCGACGGTGCGGCCGTGGCTGTCGGTCAGCCGGCCGTCGTCGAGGAGCTGCAGCAGCACGTTGAAGACGTCGCGATGGGCCTTTTCGATTTCATCGAGGAGCAGCACGCAGTACGGCTGCCGGCGGACGGCCTCGGTGAGTTTTCCCCCTTCCTCGTAGCCGACGTAGCCCGGCGGCGCCCCGATGAGGCGGGCTACCGAGTGCTTCTCCATGAACTCGCTCATGTCGATGCGGACCATGTTTCGCTCGTCGTCGAACAGGAACTCGGCGAGCGCCTTGCACAGCTCGGTCTTTCCGACCCCCGTGGGGCCGAGGAAGATGAACGAGCCGATGGGACGGTTGCGGTCCTGCAGGCCCGATCGAGCGCGGCGGATCGCATTCGAGACGGCGGTCACCGCCTCTTCCTGGTTGATCATCCGGTTGTGGATGCGGTCCTCCATTTCGAGCAGCTTCTGCCGCTCTCCCTGGAGCATCCGCGTCGCCGGAATGCCGGTCCACACGCTGACGACCTTCGCGATGTCCTCTTCGGTCACTTCCTCGCGCAGCAGCCGGTGTCCGTCCTTGCCGGCGGTTTCCGAGGAGGCCTTCTCGACGTCGGCGAGTTTCGTCTCGGCCTGCTTCAATTGCTGCTGCAGGTCGAACGCCTTCATGTAGTCTTCGTTGCTGTTGGTCGTCTGGGCCCGTTTGAACGCCTGGTCGTAGGCGGTGCGAAGCTTGTCCAGCTCTTCCTTCAGCGGACGGACACCACCGAGGGCGGCCTTCTCGTTCTGCCACTGCGTCTTGAGGGCGTTGACCTCTTCCTCGCGCTCGGCGATCTCCTTGCGGAGGGCGTCGAGCCGCTGCCGGCTTTCGCTGCTGGTCTCACGGGCGAGTGCCGCCGCTTCGATCTGCATGCGGGTGAGTTCGCGGGAGGCCTCGTCGATTTCGACCGGCATCGAGTCGATCTCCATGCGGAGCCGGCTCGCTGCCTCGTCGACCAGGTCGATCGCCTTGTCGGGGAGGAAACGGTCGTTGATGTAGCGATCCGAGAGGGTCGCTGCGGCGATGATCGCGTCGTCGGTGATCCGCACGCCGTGGTGCGACTCGTACCGCTCCTTCAATCCGCGGAGGATCGAGATCGTGTCCTCGACGTTCGGTTCCTGGACCATCACCGGTTGGAACCTGCGTTCGAGGGCCGGATCCTTCTCGATGTGTTTGCGGTACTCGTCGAGCGTGGTGGCCCCGACGCAGTGCAGCTCGCCGCGGGCCAGCGCCGGCTTGAGGAGGTTGGACGCGTCCATCGCCCCTTCGGCCGAGCCCGCCCCGACGACGGTGTGCAGCTCGTCGATGAACAGGATCACCTTCCCGTTCGACTCGGTCACTTCGCGCAGCACCGCCTTGAGGCGGTCCTCGAACTCACCGCGGTACTTCGCCCCTGCGATGAGAGCCCCCATGTCGAGCGCGATGACCCGCGTGTCCTTGAGGTTCTGCGGGACGTCGCCGAGGACGATGCGGTGGGCGAGCCCTTCGACGATGGCCGTCTTGCCGACGCCCGGCTCGCCGATGAGGACGGGATTGTTCTTGCGGCGGCGGGAGAGAACCTGGATGACGCGGCGGATCTCGGTGTCGCGGCCGATGACCGGATCGACCTTCCCCTGCCGGGCCAGCTCGACGAGGTCCTTCCCGTACTGCTCGAGGGCCTGATACTTCTGCTCGGGGTTCTGGTCGGTCACCTGCTGGCCGCCGCGAACGGTCTTGAGGGCGTTGAGAACGTCATTCTCTTCGACGCCGTTGATGGCCAGCAGCCGCTTCGCCGCATCGTCGACGCGGGTGAGCGCGATGAGAATGTGCTCGGTCGAAACGAACTGGTCCTTCATCTGCTTGGCGACATCCTGAGACGTCTCCAGCACCTTGTTGAGCGTCTGGCTCAGCCCGACCTGTCCGCCGGCCCCGGTGACGCGCGGCAACCGCTTCAGCTCGCCGTCGACCTGCTGCGCCAACTGCCCGACGTTGGCCCCGATCTTCTGGAGCAGCGGGCGGACCACCCCCTGCTCTTCCTCAAGGAGGGCCTTGAGAAGATGGAGTGGCTGAATCTGCTGATGATTGGCGTCCTCGGCGAGCGACTGCGCCCGCTGGACCGCCTCTTGCGATTTGACGGTGAGCTTGTCGAAACGGAATGCCCTAGAGAGATCTCCTTCTACGTCGCGTCGATAATGGTTCTTGAATAGGACGATTGGTGTTCAGGGAATGGAATAGCGATCAACGAACCAGAACTCGAAACTCAGAAAAACGGAACGATAACTAGTCCGGCGGATGTCGGCCGCGCTCCGATTCTTCCTCGCGGATCGCCAGAATCAAAGGCCGGTTCAACTTCAACAGTTCGATCGAAGCACGGCCAGTGGGCGTCAGCGCCCCGATGGCGACTCCATCCCACTGGAAGTGCTCGGCCCACGAATCGCGCCGAGGCGAGAACAGCGGAACGAGCAATCCGGAGTCCGGATCGACCGCCGACCGTTGTGCTCCCTCGCGAAGGGAACACGAAACGCAGGCCAACGCGAGGTTGTCTTCGGCGGTCGGCCCGCCGTCCGAGACGGGTATGACATGATCGACGTGGAACGTCGCTTCCTGTCCTACCTGCGACAGCCCGCAGTACTCGCAACGGTTCCGGGCGCGGTCGACAACCAGACGTCGAAGACGGGCTGAGATGTCACCCATCGCGACGTCCCTTCTCAGTTGCTTCCCGGCGTCCGTTCCGACCGCATCCGCAACAGCGTCAGCGTCTCCGCGAGATTGACAAGCCCTTCCGCCTCGCTGCGTTCAAACTCGCTCAGCGGCGCCCCCTGATCCTGACGATCCAGCAGTTCCTGCAGACGACGCTGCACTCCTTCAGGCAACTGAAGGCGTGGCATATCGTCCGGAAGTTGAACTTCGATCGTGACGGACCGGGACATGGCGACTCCATAAAAATGGCGGGGAACACGCATGTTGCCCCCCGCCATTCTATCCGTCGAGCCGGCCGTCGTGCGACGGCCGAGCCGTTCACTCGCTGCTCTTCGTGAACTCCGCGTCGATCACGTCGTCGTCCTTGCCTGCGGCTCCACCGGCGGGCTTGCCGTCGCCGGTCGGTTCCCCTTCCGGGCCGGCCTTCGCCGCCGCTTCGTACATGTGCTTGGACAACGCGTGCGTCGCCGCCTGGAGTTCCTCGAACGCCGAGTCGATCGCGGCGGGGTCGGTTCCCTTCGCGGCTTCGTTCACCTTGTTGATCGAAGCCTCGATGGCCGACTTCGAACCCGCATCGAGCTTGTCGGCGTGCTGCTTGAGCGTCTTCTCGGTCTCGTACACAAAGCTGTGAGCCTTGTTCCGCGACTCGGCGAGCTTCCGCTCCTTCGCATCCTCATCGGCATGCGCTTCGGCAT
>JADZEF010000343.1 GCA_020850695.1 Planctomycetaceae bacterium
GCGAGAGAGGAAGCGGTTGCGGGCCGAGAGTTTCGGCGAGACTGGCGGTGCGGCGAGGGAGGCCCGACATGAGCGGATTCCAGTGGCGGGGACGAATCGGGCGAGGGATGGATCAGCAGATCTCTATCGGTACCACGCGGCGGAGGGCAAATGCAAGGGAAGGACATGGCCGCAGCGGAAGCGCGAATGCAGTCAGCTGTCCGAAGGCGAGAAGACATCAATAGGGCGGATTGCCGACCGCTGGTCCTTGCTGTAACCCGCGTTTCAAGGCCAGGTGCAAAATTTCGGGCGGCTTTGGAAGGCTGAACTCAGGAAATCGCGACGGCAATGCGCAGCAATGATCCACCCTCAAAAGGAGTGCTATGAGGAAGCCGGACCCACCAAGAGGCGTGGAACCTGAACGGCCGTGAATTTGTTTTCACGACCTGCACCCGAGGTCCGCATTCCTGAATGCTGATGACGGGAGATCAACCGAAAGTGATCAGAAAGGGCTTGGACATGCTGCCATCACAGTCAGCGCGGACACGCAGAGCCACGTCATCGGGTGGTTACACGGTGAGGCTGCGGAAGACCTCGCGGATGCTGACCGGAATTGGCGCACTCATGCGACTTTTCCGGTTTCCAAGGCGACCGGAACCGAATTTCCGAATCTCCCTGAGTCTTCTTCAAAGCGGAGAGAGCGGGAAACGGCCCGCTGCCAAACCTCAACCTCTTGTAAATACAGGAGTTATCAAAGCGCTCCAGGAACAGAATTCGAACACAACTTGTCCGTCAGGTACCATACCCGTCCCGCTGCCGGGTGGCGGAGTCTTTTGCTCCCCGATCTCACCGTAGACGCAGAGCGGTGAATAATGCGATGTTTCGCAGGCGGAACTCCCGCTCAAGAATCCCCGCGCGAGCCCGTCAGGCATCCGCCACCATCAGATTCTCGGCGCGTTCCCGCACCGCCAGCCGTTCCCGGCCCGTCGACTGCTGAGGCCCATCCACTCGCCGCCACGATTGGCTCCTCCCGCACTCTTGTCAGCCCGCTGCGCCCTTCAGGCAGAATCGACAGACTGCAACGCTCCTTCTCCAAACCTCAGCGTGACTCACTTTCTACAACGGGCTGCTAAACTTTCTGGTCCAGCTGCGGCGAACGGTCGCCCAGCCGCCGGACGATCTTCCTCGCGCGGCGCTGGCGGGATGTGCCCGCCGCCGCCGATTCAACCATCGCCGAGAGTACGCCCCTGCTTTGCCAAGGGCACTCCGACACCTGGCGTCGCGACCGATCAAAGTGGTTGCGAAGTTCATCGTCAGCACTCGCCGAATCCTCGTGCGGCTCTCGGGTTCATGGCGGCGATTCACTCACTTCCAGTCCACCTCGACGAAATCCAGTTCCTTCTGGCCCCTCGAGCCTTTCCTGACGACACCTCCCGTCGCGCCACACGAACCCCACAATCAGTTCGTCGTGGTTGAATCAGACCGGGGACACGCGACTGCCACGAGCCGCTATTTCCGGGTTCATCCGATCGACCGAGTGCGCGGGACCGTCTTGTTGATCGCGAAAGCCATCACGTGGTCGGAGGAAGAACGGATCAAGCAGGGGTCCGCACCGGGCCGGGGTGTCGGAGCCCTTGCTCACCTGGCGGATGCCATGCAGGCCAAGGCGCTCGCCGCGGAACTGGTGGACGACGTCAGGCCGGCCGAGGCGAAGCACTATTCCGCCAAACCACGTGCATCAACCCGGAATTCGCTCTCTGATCCCAATGCGACGTCAATCCGCCCGAGTCATGTTCGAAAGTCACCGAATGGTCTGATACCGACAAGAATTCTTGCGATCGTCTTTGGCCCTCCCGCGCGCCACAGAAGGAACTCCCGCGGGTCGATTGAATCGTCGGACACTGTGCCGAAGGTCACGACGAATCTTCGACCTTCGGCAGGCGTCCAGGAACGGAAGCCGACTCGACTGCCTGCCGACAGAGCAGAGAGCCGTCGGTCGACACGCCCGGCGGGAGGGAGTATTTGAGAAACGACTTTCCGCATTTTTTCCCCAAGAGACTGCCATGTGCCACCGGCACCCGAAATCGCGGAAAGTCAACACCTGCTGTCGAACAAGCTTTCGTTTGCGTGACATAGCAAGGTCAATATTGCGTCCGGCGCAAGCTCTCACTGCTGATAACGCATCGCCGAATCCGACGCAATCCATTGAGTGCCCGGCTGCGAGGTCGAGTTTCGTTCGGTCCGCGTCGCTTGTTTATTGCGCAACCTGTCGAGGGAAATCACCTTTCCGCCGACGACGGTTGGTTCCGGAAATCTGTCCCCGATGCGAATCCCGGCCAGGAAATCCAGACGCGAACGGACTCAAGACCGTGCGATCACCTCGGTTCTAGCAGGCTGCTGAAATTCATCGATAGAATGGGCGGCGTGTTGGCGCTATTCTTCGCGGCGCCACTTGAGGAGCCATCGCATGCAGGGCCGTCCGGACGATCAGCTGCCTCGAGCGTTCGCAGAATGCCGGCGAACACGAGGAGCAGGAGTTCTCGCGCGTACCACGCCAACACGATCGGAAGAGCAGAAGCGACAGCAATGCCGGTCGCGATCAGCACGCGGTGGGTGAAGACGCCGGAATCAGACTTTCCGAATGGTTCGGGTGTCCGGCTCACAGGTCAGCTCCCGGATCTGCCGGCTCATCCTCAGATTCCACAGACACCCACGGCGCTCGTCTCCATTCCGTCTTCCTCGGAGCCGCTTTGTCACTCATCTCGGCCGTGGGCGAATGCCGGTGGTGACGTGGGTTCGACGGCGGTGAAGGTTTCGAGAATCCGGTAGGCATGTTCTGCTCCCTTCGGGACCGACCACGAGTCGCCGGGTTCAAGCCGCACCATCTGCCCGCCCGTGTGCAACTCGGCCCGGCCCGAGATGACATAGCCGACGGTTTCATAGTCACGCGAGGTCATGGCGCCGAGGTCGCCCGGTTTCTTGCATTCCCAGAGTCGCATGGCGAGATCCGTGCCCGCGGCGAGGTATTTCTGTCCCATGCTTCCGTGCGGCGAGTCCTTCGACTGCACCTTCGTAACGCTCGTGTTGCTCATACGGGCCTCTGTCGTGGCGGGTCGAAGGAAGTGGATCGTTGTTGCCTCGCGATCGGAGTCAAACCTTCGGCAACGCGATGATCGCGATGAAGGCGACAAGAACTCGTGACCTTCGACCTTCCGACGTGGATCGCTCTCCAAGCCGGCAATCCGCATCGACTCACAGGAAACCGGACCGGATCCAGACCCCGGCGAATTATTGGAGTGACTGCCATCACATGAAAGACGCCTGGAGCCATCCAGTCGGCCAACGCGAAAAAAGATGGCGACGCACTCGGGATTTGCCGGTAACCGCGCAGCAGAGTGCGATGCCCTCCTGCGCGGACTCAGCTTTCAGCCTCGGATGCCGACTCGCGGAGTTTGACACGGAGCGTCGGACGACTGATTCCCAGGAGTTCTGCCGCGCGCGACTGAGAATGACTGCAGTGCTGCATGGCCTGGCCCACGACCATCCGGTCAAAGCGACGCAGCGACTCGCGGTAGACGTTCGGATGGCCCTGCAACAGGCAATTCTCAACAAAGCGGCCGAGGTCGGCCCACGCATTCTGATCGACGGCCCCCAGGGGACCGGCCGTATCGAGCTCAGCGGGCGAGTCGGATTCCGTTTCGAGTGTCAGAAACTCCGGCAGCAGCGTCGGCCCCGCCGATCCGATCAAAGCTTCGCGAATCACGCTCTGCAGTTCGCGGACGTTTCCCGGCCAGTGGTGGCTTTGAAGCCGGTCGAGCGCTTCCTGCGAAATCGTTTGCACATTCGTGCCCAGTTGCCGGTTGAAGCGGAAGAGAAAATAGTGGGCCAGCTCGGGGATGTCTTCGCGGCGCTCCCGCAGCGGGGGAAGTGTCAGCGTCACTCCCCGCAGCCGATAATAGAGATCCCGACGGAAGGCTCCGCGTTCGATCATCGCTTCCACATCCTGGTTGGTCGCGGCGAGGACGCGGACGTCCGCGGTGAGAGTCTCGTTTCCTCCGACGCGCTGGAACTGACCGTCCTGAAGCAACCTCAGCATCCGCGCCTGAGTCGCCAGAGGCATGTCGCCCACTTCATCGAGAAAGATGGTTCCGGACTGGCACTGCTCGAACTTTCCGATGCGTCGCCGGTCAGCCCCCGTGAACGCGCCCTTCTCATGTCCGAAGAGTTCACTTTCGAGGAGCGTCTCGGGGATGGCGGCGCAGTTGATGGCGAGAAACGGCGACTGGCCGCGGCGACTGTGCTGATAGAGCGCCCGGGCGACGAGTTCCTTGCCCGTCCCGCTCTCTCCGAGAATCAGCACATTCACGTCCTGCGGGGCGACGCGCCCAATCTGCTTGCAGAGAGATTGCATCACGGGGCCGTTGCCGATCAGACGGTCCGACGTTTCTCCAGAGGCCGCGGCTGTCTCCACGGAAGCCGGCGCGTGCATGAGGCGGCTGATTTTGAGCGCCTGATGCACGACCTGCTGGAGTTGATCGAGATCGAGGGGCTTGACGAGATAATCGAGCGCGCCGAGTTTCATGGCTTCGATCGCCGTGTCGGCGTTTCCGTGCCCCGTCATGAAGATGACGAGCGTGCGCGGCTCGATCTCATGAATGCGGCGGAAGACGTCGAGACCCGACTCGCGCGCCAGCCGGATGTCGAGCAGCACCACGTGCGGGTTCTCGGACTGCAGGAGCGCGATCCCGTCCTCGGCCCCTTCCGCGGTCAGGACCCGGAGTTCCTCGGTTTCCAGGACATCCTGAATGCTGACCCGGATGCCGGCTTCATCGTCAATGACCAGCAGAGATTCCATCCGTCCCTCAGACTGCTGTCGACATTGGTGAATGGTGGAGTTCCGCGGCGCTCGTATCTCTCCTTTCGGCACTCCCTCCGTCCGGCGATTCGAAGGGGAGTTCGACAGTGAAGAGCGCGCCCCCGTCCGGCAGATTCTCCGCGCGGATGGTGCCCCCGTGGTCCTCCGCGATGCGGCGAGAAACGGCCAGGCCAAGTCCCGTTCCGCGTTCCTTGGTCGTAGCGAATGGCTCGAATAACCGAGGCATCAAATCGCCAGAGATCCCCGGACCGCTGTCCCGGAACTGAACCTGGATCATGGGCCGGTCGGGCAGGCGCTCGACCTCAACGACCAGCCGTCCTCCGTGCGGCATGGCTTCGATCCCATTCAGCAGCAGGTTGACGAAGACCTGGTTGAGTTGCTCCGAGTCGCCTTCGATCAGCAGCGGCGAAGCCGTGGATTCGAGTTCGATCTCGACTTTCTGCTGGCGGGCGCGCCCCTCGACCAGGTTCCAGCTGCGCTGCAGGGTCTCGTGCAGATCGTGAGGAACGCGATGCAGTGGCCGCGTTCGCGAGAAGTCGAGAAGGCCCTGGATCGTCGATTCCATGCGATCGATCTCGTCGAGGATCAGCCGCAGCTTTTCCGGTTTCAGGGTGGAGCCCGCCGTCTGCCGCGCCGCATGCTGCAGCAGCAGCTTGACCGACGTCAGAGGATTTCGCAGTTCGTGTGCGACTCCGGCCGCCAATTCTCCCACGGCCGCCAGCCGTTCCGACCGGATGACCTCGAGCCGCGCCGACTGAAGCTCGCTGGTGACGCGCCGCATCCGTTCGACGAGAAAACGCGCCTGAGCCTGAATGCCGCTGAGGCTGCCGTCGGCTTCGAGCGTCACTTCTCCCAGCGACATCAGGCGCTGATCCTCCGCGTCGCGCAATGTCACCAGAAGCTTGCTCACGCTCGATTGCAATCGCCGCGCGAGACGCATTCCGAAGTAGATGCCAAGGCCCGGCCCGGCCATCAGGAGAGTGATCCGGGCGAGAAAAACCTTGCGGTCGAGCGATTCTCGCACGATCGTCGCCTGGGTCATTAGCCCTTCATTGATCTCTTTGAGGCGGTTGGCGGCCTCCGACAGGTCGCCCGCCAGTTGTCCCATCCGACAGTTCCAGGCAGCGACGTCGGATGCGGAATTGCGCGGCGCACCGCTCGATGGAGACACGTGCCGCCGGATTTCTGCAAGCAACGACTCCGCCCTCTCGATGACCGGAATCTCCGCGGGAGACGTCGCGGAAGCCCGCAGTCGCTGGACCTCTCGTTCCACGTCCTGGATGAGGGCCGCTTCCCCTTCCGCAGATTCGGCTGGAGGCCGAAGGCTGGTTTCCGCCGCGAAACGCCAGACAGCGGCCTGGAGAGCGTCCGCGGCGCGGACCGATGAGACGTTCTCGACAAAGACGCGACGATTCGCCGTCTCGGCCCAGGCCATGTAGATCGTCGTCGCGCCACTCATCGTCAGCCAGAGCATGGCGACGAGAACGACGGGGGGAAGGACATGTCGCCACATCGGATCGACCCGTCTGCGCAGTGGGGGGTTCTGTTCCACGATCGGGATCCGAGGCAGAAAGAGGGGTACTCCTCTGCGAACTCACGCAATCGCGGTGCCGATCTCCTCGTTTTCTTCGATGGACCCCTTCCTGTAAATCCAAATCGTGATTCCGATTGGAAGAACGTCACGCCGCAACGTCCCGGTCCAATCGCCGCAGTCCCGCACTTGTGGAAAAAACATTTCATGGAGTGGAAAGGATTTTTCCAGCCAACCACCTCGATCACGAAACCTGGCAGCATCGCTCGATGGCACCGCAGAGCGGCAAGACTTGCCACCAGAGTCGTTTGAAAACGAAGCGAAGGCCGTCGCACCCTCCGGCGCACCGTTTGCGTCGCGATTGCAACGAACGCCGAGATGACGTGCCGCCGCATTCGCCAGCATCTTGTCCGGTCCACGCGTGACCCTTCTCGATCCTCAAGGTATTCCGATGCTCTTGGGCTTTCCGAAGCCGGCGTTGTCGCTGGGAGATTTGTACTTCGCCGAGAGTCTGCGCCAGGTCGACGGGCACGCCGACGACCACCGGAGTCCTCGCCCGACGGCTCCCGGCGTGAGTCCGTGGCTCGGACTTCTTCGTCCGGCCTCCTCTCACGATTCCGAATTCCGCGTGTCGACATTCCGCCGGATCGACTGCAGGAGGAACTGACGGATTTTGTGAATCAATGCCGCGACGGCGCCGCATCTCTTGGCGCGCGCGAGGTCCCAAGAGATCCGGCCCCCGGCCCGTTACCGCCGGAATGAATCGAACGGGTGGTCGACGCGGTGGCCGACATTCAGGACTGACAGGACTGAGGAATTTGATCCGCAGGATGCCGTCAAACAAAGGGAATTTCGGGACGCACGATGAAGGAATCCGCTTGCCGCGCTCTCCTCTCCGCAGGAGGGCGATGGGACTGGCGGGTTTGGGCGCCTCATGCGGCGTCGGTCACGCAGGAGCTTCTGCAGGATGGCCAGACCCGGCCGTCCCATTCCCTGGCGCGGAAGGCCGGGACCATTTCCATCTGGCCCTGGAAGGGATCGTCGAAGGAATGCAGTACCGGTTTCGTCTTGATGATCGGACAACTTGCGCCGACCCGGCCTCGTTCTGGCAACCGCACAGTTCGGACGGGGCGTCGGTTGTCTACGATCCGAACCGGTTCGCGTGGTCCGACCACGACTGGCGCGGAGTGCCGCTGGAACAGCTGGCGATTTACGAAGTGGATGTCGGCCGCTTCACTCCGGAAGGTACGTTCGACGCGGTGATCCCGCGACTGCCGGCGCTGCGGGACCTTGGCA
>JADZEF010000344.1 GCA_020850695.1 Planctomycetaceae bacterium
CGATGAAGTGATGGATCTCGGTGGACTCGCTGCGCCACCAGTCGTCGAGTTTCTCTCCGTGGATGGCGCACCATTCAGAAGTGGAGCCGATGTAGCCGATGGGGGCGTCGAACCAGACATACCAGTAGTTGCCCGGCGAATCGGGGATTTCGAAGCCGAAATACGGCGCGGGGCGGGAGACGTCCCAGTCGCGCAGCGGCTCGCCGAGGAAGTGCCCCTTCAGGTAATTGGCGACTTCCTGTTGAAGATGCTCGCCCGACTGTGTCCATTCATCCAGAAAGCCGTGCAGCTTTTCGATCGTGATAAAGAGGTGCTTGGCCGAGCGGATTTCGGGTGTCGCGCCCGAGAGCGTGCTCTTCGCGTCGATCAGTTCGGTCGGGCTGTAGGTCGATCCGCACTTGTCGCAGCTGTCGCCGTATTGATCAGGCGACTTGCACTTCGGACACGTTCCTTTGACGAAACGATCGGCCAGGAACGTTTCGGCCTTCGGATCGTAGAGCTGAGTGACTTCACTCTCGACCACATACCCGCCCTCCCGCAGCGACTTCCAGATGCGGTGGCAGAGCTGGCGGTTGTGCTCGCTGTTGGTGCTGCCGTAGTTGTCGAACTGAATGTCGAAGCTGGCGAAGTCGCGGATGTGGGCCTCGCGCATATCGGCGATGACAGCCGTCTCGGGACGGCCCTCCTGCCGGGCGCGGATCATGATGGCGGTGCCGTGCGTGTCGTCCGCACAGAGGAAAATGCACTGACGACCGCGCAGCTTCTGGAACCGCACCCAGATGTCGGTCTGGATGTACTCGACCAGATGCCCGATATGAATGTGTCCGTTGGCGTACGGCAGCGCGGACGTCACCAGGATCTTCGATTTCTCGTCTGAACTCGACACGGTCATGCCGGCTCCCTGGCGCAGAAAACGGGGTGTTCGAAGCCATGCCGCACGGGCATGTTATGACAACGCGCAATCGCCCCGTCGCGGGGCCGCATTGTAGGAGACACCGAGGGGAAGTTCGAGGATCGCCGACGCCGGACTCGATGGGGCATGCCTCTCGAACCACGGAAGCCGAAATCGGAGAGTTGAACCACGGAATACACGAAATACACGGAAAAGGCCGGAAGAAGTTGAGGACAGACGACCTCTTCTTGATGGGTCTGTCGAGGACATTGGTGTCCGTGGGTGGGTTGGGGCAGACAGGTCAGAGTGATGAATCTCGAGTTCGAATCGTCTCTCTTGCGTTCCTCTCCGTTTCCACTGTTGCCTTCTGTTGAATTGCCTCTTGTCTTCGGCTTTCTGCAGGCAGGAACGATCTCGAATGCCGCTGAACGCCCCTCACGGCCCGTTCCGTCGCAAAAGTTCCCTTGATGGGTTCCGTGATTCTGCGGCTGTATCCTTCGGGTTTCTTCCGTGTATTTCGTGTATTCCGTGGTTCCCCTTCCTGCGGATGTCCACGCTGCGCAACGCCTGGCAATGCCAGGTCCATCGTCTAGTGATTCACTCTTGCGTGCACCACTCAGAATTCCACTGAGAAATTTTTCGTCACGCCGTCGACTTTCGGAATGCGCCCCTACCATCCGCATCATCGAGATCTGGAAGGACAACATTGACGAAAAGTCTTGCTCGATAGTGGTTTGAACCTGCGCGACTTCTCATGGCCACCTTCTCGTCGTTTTCGCCGTGAAGACGCCGACCACAACATCCTGTGGTCAACGCGAGTTCTCCTACAAAATGATCCAAACGCTTTACAACCGGTTTTTGACCCGATAGAGTCCCCCCCGTCGCAACAAACTCGACGCGACCGCGAACCAGGTTGAACCTGATTCGCCCCGTCGAACGGATGAGTTTCCCCTGCGATTGATTGTCGTTGACGCATGATGCCGTGCCTGTCTTACCTTTGATAAAGGCGGCCCGGCGGCGACCGAAGGAGTCGGTCCGCGTCAGGAATGGAATCCACTGTTTGACCGCGTCCGACTATTCCGCCCGCACCGTCGTGCTGGCCCTCGTGAACTGAATCCTGTGCGACCTCGACCCGTTCGAGCGTCCCGCACGGCCCGCCTCCATTGCTGGCCCGGTTCTCCATGATTTCGTGTTTTCGCAGCGCACCCCGTCCGCGCTGAGTGGCCCGTATTCTCGTCAACTCGCCCGATCCCGTACCGGCACAGGACGTGCCTCGACCCAGGAAGGACCCTGACCATGAGCAACGCCACCCCCCGCAAGCCCGTCATCGGAATCACCGGCGACTTCCGCGCTGCCCGGAAGGACACGAATCCGCTCAGCTGGTTCAACACCGGCTACTACGATTCGGTCACCGCCGCGGGCGGCCTCCCAGTCTGCATTCCCCCGTACGCCGACGACAAGGACCTCGCCCAGATGATGGAGACGCTCGACGGCGTCGTCCTCGCGGGCTGCACCCAGGACCTCGATCCGGTCCGCCTCGGCCTTGAGCGCCACCCGACCAGCCGCCCGATGCCCGTCCGCCGCGAAGACTTCGACCGCCGCATCGCGAAGATGGCCGTCGACCTCCGCAAGCCGACGCTCGCCATCGGCTCGGGCATGCAGACGGTCAACGTGATCTGCGGGGGCACGCTCCACCGCCACGTCGCCGAAGACGTCCAGAAGGCCCTGCACCACAACGATCCGGTCGAGAACAACTGTCGCCACGTGATCGAGATCGTCCCCGGCACCCGGATGGACACGATCTACGGTCCCGGCGAAATCCGCGTCAACAGCCAGCACCACATGGCGGTCAACGAAGTCGCCGAGCAGTTCCGCGTCTCGGCGATCTGCCCGGATGGCGTGATCGAGTCGATCGAATCGGTGGAAGAAGACTGGTGGTTCGTGGGCGTGCAGTGGCACCCGGAAAACGAGACCGCCTCGGCCCTCGACATGCAGGTCTTCGAGAACTTCATCGACGCCTGCAAGAGCGTCGGCGTTGCCGCCGAGACCGAGACCGACGAAGAACCGGTCATCCTGCCGATGGTCCGCCGCAAGGCCGCCTGAGCCTGGCGAACCGCGGAGTGACACACTCGCCATCATCCGCACGATGCGATTGATGAGCTGAGAACCCGAAGCCCCGGCTACCCCTGCGGTAGCCGGGGTCTCTTCATGGTCGTCTTTCGCTCTGCGGAAGCGCGCGGTTGCACCGAAGCGTGCAAGCGCTTCGCGAGACGACATCGTCAAACGCGATCGTGCTTTCGTAGAGCGAAAGACGACCATCGCGGCCCGCCTGGGCGGGCCCCCGCTTTCGAATCTCTCCCTCAAGGACGAGCGGAGCACGCTTGTGACCACGCTTTGTCGGAAAGCCCGACCTGAACGTAGCACGGGCACTCATGCCCGTGCGAAGCAGTTCACAATCGTCTCACGCACGGGCATGAGTGCCCGTGCTACCGATGGGTCGGCATTGCGCATCCGCGGTCTTCCGGCACAACTTTCGGCCATCTCGCATCGCACGATTCGGACCTTCGCAGTCGCAATTCTCGTGTGTATTTCCTCGTCATCCACGCGAACACTCCTGGCCGACGAGCCACTTTCCGCGATCCTCGATCGCCTCGAACAGACCAACCATCGGCTGAACCGCTCGCTGTCGATTGAAAGCCGCACTCTCGCCGGCGCTCAGTTGATTGCCTCAAAGTCCGACACTCCGGCAATCGACAGACGGATTCGCGTCCTGGTCTCGGGCGGCGAGATCTCGGCACATGCGATTCAGACTCTCGCAGAAGAGTTGGACACCCGCATCGCATCCGATTGGTCCCGCGACTCCGCCGGTTCCGGTTCACGAATCGCGCTGAACGTGAACCTGGGCTCGTCGGACGACAAGGCCCTCACGCTGACACCGCTCCGGCCTGACGATCCCCTGTATCGCATCCGGATCTCCTCACCAGACATCGACACGTTCCGCACCGTCCTTGCGCACGAATTGACCCACGTCGTCCTGCACCAGCGATTCGGCGACTCACTTCCCCCGTGGTTCGACGAGGGACTGGCAAGTCGCGAAGACGCCCCGCACCGCGTGCGAATCCGACAGCAGATCATCGATGGCTGGATCCGCTCGGGACGTTTTCCCGCGATCGACCGTGTGATTCAACGCCAGCGAATCGACGCGGACGACGTGCAGAGCTACGCCGTCTCGACGACGCTGGTCGACTACCTGCTCACCCGCCTGAGCCATTCCGAGTTGGAACAGCTCATCGACACGACGATCGCCAGCGGATGGCCCGCCGCGGTGCGTCGAACGGGATTTGAATCGACGGCCGAACTCGAAGCAGCCTGGCGCGATCGGCTGCTGCGACGAGAGTCACTGCCACAAGCCGCACGCGCGGAAAATCGACCGGTGCGGTGACTCATAGCAGTCCTGCTCCGCACAAGACTAAGTGGTCCATGTCACAAGTTTCAGGAGGGTTCCAGCGAACCTGAATGACCAGAAAGGGGTGGCTGGGGTCGAGACTTTGCGAGCCCCCAGCGAACTCCGCGTCGAAAGCTGGGGGCTCCCTTCGGTCGACCCCAGCCACCCTTCATGACCCTTCAGAAACTTCTGAAATGGACCACTAAGCCGTCCAGAGCGGGATTCCGGGCCTCCCATTCGGTCAGACGCGGTCTCCCCTGGTTATTGCCTGACGCGAGTTCGGCTTTTCGTTCCTTTTCTCAGACCTGTTGGGAGCTCAGCGACGGCGTTCGAACGTCACTCCGCTGTCCCGGAACCGAAGCTCCATGGGGCCGAATTCCCGGTCGAGTTCGCGAAGGCGATTCTGGAATTCCCGCTGGCGTGGATCGGGGCGATCGAAGGGGACCGCTTGAGGAAAGGTGATATCCCGGTCAATGCCATTCGTGTTGGGAGAGGAAATCCGAGGAGGCCCCACGGCGGGGGTCAGCGGAATCGGCTGCTGCCACGAATCGTCTGGCGACCGGAAGCCGCGCGTCGACTGGGTGGCGTTCTGTGCGGCGACGAAAAGAATCGCGACGCACGCCGCACTCACGGCCATCGCGGGAACCCAACCATTGAACCGCTGCGAACGCGACTGCTCGCTCCGCGTAATCCGCGCCGACACCGCCGGCCAGATGCTGCTGTCAGATGCCGGCCGCGGACGGTTTGCCTCGCGGCGTGCTGTGGTGCTCTCTTCGTGAGCCGGACGCAACACGGGGGCTGCAGCCGCCGCCTGAAGCGCGGTGTGGCTCGCCGACAATCCCTCCCTCAACGTACGGCACGACGGGCAGACGGCCACGTGCCGTTCGAGTTCGAGAGCCGACGACTCGGTCAGATCGCCGCCGACCCAGAGGGCCAGTTCACTCTTCGCCTGCCTGCAGTTCATCGGAGTCAGATCCGCCGTCAGAGTTGCCATTCTCAGCATCCGGGGAAGCGGCCGATCCGTTCCCCTGGCGTTTATTCCACAAAGCTTGAAACCGGGTGCGGGCCTCCGCCAGCCGCCAGCGGATGGTCGCTTCCTTGCGATTGAGGATCGCCGCGATTTCCGACGTGGTGAATCCTTCGAGGTCCCGCAGAATCAGCACCGACCGATACTTCTCGGGAACGCGGTCGAGAACGACCTGCACTTCCTGGGAAAGATCGATCTGCTGCCGCGGGTCGACCACTTCGGGATCGGGAGGCCTTTCGGCCGGCGAGTCGCTGAACAGCGACCACCGCCCGCGACGCTTCCGCCGCCGAAGGTAATCGAGCGTCAGGTTGACCCCGATCTGGAACAACCACGGTCCGAATCGCCGCGACGGGTCGAACTGATCAAGCCGCTCGTAGGCCCGCAGGAACGTTTCCTGCGCGAGGTCCCGCGAAAGCTCGTAGTCCGAGACGAATCGCAGCAAAACCCGGATCAGACGTCGCTCGTACCGTCGCACCAGGGAGCCGAACGCGTCCTTGTCGCCACGCCGCGCAGCATCCACCAGCCGGGCGTCATGGACGCTCGCATCGCCGGAATAGTCTTCCGCGGTGGTCAGTGGTTGTTGGGACGTGGACGCCATGCTTCGTGCTCGGTCTCCTTTCATCGTCTCAGCACTTACTACGGCAAACGCCGCGCCCATGATGGGAATTGCTTCGCAGAAATCTTGGGAGGACGAGGGCGTGACTGCATGTGATTTATAGATAAACACTTACGGCGACATGGCCGTGGCAGCGGCAGAGACGGTTGTCGTCGTCCTGGAGAGTCGATCCCCGACGTGCATCACCTGATTGCCTTCTGCCGGCAGACCGCGGGAAGTCGGCAATCCGCGCCTCATCTAGGATCAAGAGAGTGCGGCTGCTCATGTTTAAACGTGCGATCTCAAAGAAGAAAGTCGCCCTCTTGCTCCGCAAGAGGAAAGCCGAGCGCGACGCCGGCGTGGAGTGCCTCAGGCAAGTCGCGCCCCCATCGGTTCTCATCGGCCCACTTCACGCAGCCCACTGAAATTCTAGTGTCTCAAGCTGAGGCCACCTTGAGCGGATGATAAGTTCCTCTTCATCTTGGGAATGACACTTCCGCAGGCGGTTGAGAGACGATGGTGAGCCCGGACGAAAGACTTTGCCCGCGAATGGCGCGAATCGACGCGAATGGGACCAAGGCCAGAATCAGAGGGTTCATGACCGATTCCTATGCAAGCGTCCTCCGGTCCATCGCCCTCCGCGTCTTTCTTCGGATCCTGCCTTTATTCGCGTTCATTCGCGGGCAATGCCTTTCGCTTTCGTCCTCTCACAACGCGGTCTTTCAAATCGCGAAGGCGAAGACTCCCCGTTCCGGTCCCTTTCCCGCCTTCCGTTTGCGTTTCTTCGCGGGCCTTCGCGTCTTTGCGTTAAATGCCTTTTCCCCGCGGCGACGTTAGAATCCCGAGTTCACTCAACCGCCTCGCACCGGAGATTCGCCCGTGTCGGTCACGCTCAGCCGATTCGCCAGTTCGCTCAACGCCGAAACCGCCTTCACCGTCCTCGCCGTCGCCAAGCAGCTGAAGGCCAAAGGCAAGGACGTCATCGAACTCGAAATCGGCGACAGCCCGTTCGATTCGTCGACTTCGGCCAAGGAGGCGGGGCTCGAGGCCATCAAGAACAATGAGTCGCACTACTGCCCCTCGCCCGGGCTTCCCGCGTTCCGCGAGGCCGCCGCGAAGTTCGTGAAGGACGAGTTCGGCATTCCGGCCGCCGCCGAGAACATCAGCGTGGGTCCGGGGGCGAAGATCTTCCAGCAGTACTTCTGCGAAGCGGTCGTCAATCCGAACGACGGCGTGCTGGTCTTCAGCCCGTACTTCCCGACGTTCATTCCGAACATCGAACGCCGCGGCGGCCGCATTACGTATGCGGCGCTGCAGCAGTCGCACGACTTCCGCCCGCCGCTCGATGCGGTCGAAAAGTTCCTCAATGAAGATCCCTCGCCGCGGGCGATCTTCCTCAACTCGCCCCACAACCCGACGGGGGGCGTGGCCACCGAGGACGACCTGAAGCGGCTGGCCGAAATGGTGCGGGGGAAGAATGTCGCGGTATTCAGCGACGAGCCCTATTGCCACATGGTCTGGCAGGGGAAGCACCGCTCGCTATTGGCTCAGCCCGGCATGCTCGACCAGTGCATTGCGGCCTACACGTTCAGCAAGAGCTACAGCATGAGCGGCTGGCGGCTCGGCTTCAGCGTCTCGTCGAAGGCGATGGCCCAGGCGATCGGCCTCATGATCAACACCACCCTGTCGTGCGTGCCGCCGATTGTGCAGCTCGCCGGCAAGGCCGCCCTCGAACGCGACCGCAGCGAGCGCGACGCGGTGATGCAGAAGTTCCGCGTGAAGCTCGAAGGGCTGGTGGCCGGACTCAACAAGATCGAGGGGGTGAAGACGCTGCCGCCGAACGCGACGTTCTACGCCTTCCCGAATGTCGCCCCGATCTGCAACAAGCTCGGCATCACGAGCCATGGTCTGGCCCTCTACCTGCTCGAAGGAGCCGATGAAAAGCTTGGCGTCGCGTGCCTCGGCGGCGAATGCTTCGGCGAGGCCGGGCATGGCTTCCTGCGGTTCAGCTGTGCGGAGACCGACGAGCGGATTGCCGAGGCCGTGGCGTTTCTGCCGACCGCCTTCTCACGCATCGATCGCGTGAAGGCTTACCTGGAAGCCCACCCGCAGCACCGCCTGGCGAAACCCTACGCGACGTGAGCATCGTCGAAAAAGACAGGGCCACGGAAACGACGGAGAATACGGAGTGACACGGCGAGCCACAGCGCGACTCCGTCCCATCCGTCGTGTCCGTGGCCCGTTTTTCCGATCATCGCTCAGCGTGCCAGGACAATCAGGATCGCCCCAACGACCATGACAACCGATCCCGCGAGCCGCCGTACTACATCTCGCTCCTGAAAGTACCGCCACCCGAGCAGCACGCTGACCAGAGCCGACGTCTGAAAGAGGGCGAGCGCCGGCCCGACCGCGTAATCGGACAGCACGACGAGCGTCGTGAACTGCATCAGGCCGGTGGTGATGGCGACCACCAGTGTGAGTCCGATCGAACGCCGCAACACGGGAAACTGTTCGAACCGCGAGTCGGACTGTGCCACGATCCCCGATCCAAGAAACGCCGCGGCGAGCCCCATCACCGACCACCACGCGAACGTGATCATTGGCGTCGACTCGAGCAGGCTCTCCTTCAGGAAGACCGCTTCGACACCCGAGAGGACGAGCGCCGCAAACCGGAACTGCACGCCGCGATCGGCGTACAGCCGTGCCGGACGACCTCCCCCACCGCCGCGAGATCGCCCGGTCAGGACATAACTCCCCACAAGAATCAGCCCGATCCCGCACAGCGCCGCGACGCTCGGAACTTCCCCCAGCAGAACGACCCCGGGGAGCAGGCTGACAACCGCTTTCCACGCGTTGATCGGCCCGAGGATCGAGAGGTCCGAAAGCTTCACCGCCTGCACCAGCAGTGCATTCGACGTCACCGCCAGTGCCGCACAAACGGAGATACTCCACCAGAAACTCATCGACAGGTCCTCGGCCGACTGCACGCAGATCGGCACGCACGCCAGCGACAACAGCAGGTGCGTGCTGCCGACGATCATCAACGGATGCAGCCCGCGTTGCGTTAGAACCTTCTGCAGCGCATTCGAGACCGGGTTGGAAACAATCCGCACCAGCACGCAGAGCCAGAGGATCACCGCGATTCCCTCGGATGTGGAATCGCTAAACGGCAGCTGACGCCGCGTGAAAGATCAGAATCTGAATAAAGCTCACTCCGCCCATCCAGAGAACGAACAGGCCGATGGCCAGCGGATGGAGAGGCACTCCGCAGACTCGCGTGACGATAACGCTCAAGACTACGAGTGCCGGGGCGATGATGGCATAGGCGAGCGGGTCGAAAACGAACACTCCCGGTGATGGTCGAACCGCGAAGAGAGCACCAATGCTGAGCACGGGATAGAGAATCCCGAGCGCCAGCAGCCACCAATGAGATCTCTCACGCGACATGAGTTCCATCCCTCAAGACTTCGGCGTCGAGAGGTTCACCAGCGGCATGCGGCGTTCGTGCAGACGCTTGGCCTCCTCGTCGTCGACGTAGTCGCTGTGGCAGTTCGCCTTCTGGCCCGCCTCGGCACCGACCGCCTTCTTCGTCTTCGACGCCAGCTTGTGGATCTCGTCCGGGCTCAGCACGCCCCGCTTTTCGAGGATTTCCTTCTGCTCGGCCGAGAGGGCGGCGGTGACCTTCGCCTTCTCCCACTGGTAGTCGCCCGACTTTCCGCTGGCGAACTCCTGGATCTCCTTCGAGATGCGGACGCTGCACCAGTCGTGCCCGCACATCGCACAGAAGTCGGTGTCGACGTCGAGGTCCTCGTCGTGATACGCACGGGCGGTGTCCGGGTCGAAGCTCAGCTCGAAATGCTTCTCCCAGTTCAAAGCCGCACGGGCCTTCGTCAGCTCGTCGTCGCGGTCGCGGGTGCCGGGGATGCCCAGCGCCACGTCGGCTGCGTGGGCGGCGATCTTGTAAGCGATGCAGCCCTGCTTCACGTCGTCCTTCTTCGGCAGGCCGAGGTGTTCCTTGGGCGTGACGTAGCAGAGCATGCTGGCCCCGTGGAAGCCGGCGGCCGTCGCTCCGATGCAACTCGTGATGTGGTCGTAGCCGGGGAAGATGTCGGTCACGAGGGGGCCGAGGACGTAGAACGGCGCTCCGTGACACAGACGCCGCTGCAGCTTCATGTTGTATTCGATCTGATCGAACGGGACGTGCCCTGGTCCCTCGATCATTACCTGCACGCCCTTCCGCCACGCCCGCTCGGTCAGCTCGCCCAGCGTGACGAGTTCGGCCAGCTGCGCCTCGTCGGTCGCGTCGGCCAGTCCGCCGGGACGCAGTCCGTCGCCGATGCTGAACGAGACGTCGTACTCGCGCATCACGTCGCAGATCTGTTCCCACAACACGTACATCGGGTTCTGCTGGTTGTGGATCAGCATCCACTTCGCCAGCAGCGAGCCGCCGCGGCTGACGATTCCGATGAGGCGGTTCTTCACGAATGGCAGGTGCTCCTTGAGCACGCCCGCATGAATGGTGAAGTAGTCGACTCCCTGCTTCGCCTGATGCCGCAACGTACTGAGGATGGCTTCGTGGTCGAGCTGCTCGAGCTTGCGACCGATGATCATCGAATAGATCGGCACGGTGCCGATGGGGACGGTGCTGTTGCGGAGGATGGCGTCGCGGCACTGGTCGAGGTCGCCGCCGGTCGAGAGGTCCATGACCGTGTCGGCCCCCCACCGCTCGGCCCACTTCAGCTTCTCGACTTCTTCATCGGTCCCCGACGAAACCGGCGAGGCCCCCATGTTGGCGTTGATCTTCGTCTTCGACGCCCGCCCGATCGCCATCGGGTCGAGCTTGTACTGCAGGTGGACCTTGTTGGCGGGAATGATGAGCCGGCCTGCGGCAATCTCGTCACGGACCTGGGCCGGCGTGAGGTGCGGCTCACGCTCTGCAACGCGGCGCATTTCGGGTGTGACAAAGCCGACCCGTGCGAATTCGAGCTGTGTGACCGGCTCGAACCCTAGCGGAAACCACACGCGCCGGCGCGTTCCGTCACTCTGCTCGAAGCCCGCTACGCCATACTTGATGTTCGAATCGGCCGATGGACCCGCACCCGAGCTGAAGGGCCCGACCTGTGTCATCCAACCTTCGGGCAGGAAGTCCCACGCGGTCTTCGTCGAGGGCTCAGGCATGCCTGGCGTGTCAGGAGACGAAAACGTCCAGCGGCCTTCGGCTCCGGGGGCGATCCGCGGCGTTGGCGAGAAGCTGCCGGGGGTTGTTCCCTGGGCGGTCGTCGAAGGGTTGTTTCCGACGGGAGGCAACACGTATGCGGGCCGAGATCCGTCCGCGGTCGGTTGAAACATGAACCCGATCCTGCCTGAAATCTGGTGACCTGAAACCTGACGAAACCGTCGCCGGTCATGGTAGTCCGTGACCGGATGAATGCAAAGGGGCGCGGTTCCATCGGCAGCAGGGGCGTCGACATGACCGATCAGCCAGGCCGTCCGCGATGGACTTGTGACTCGGCGCGGCGGGAAACTTTGGTCCCCAAGGACTTTTCATGGAAAATCTGACGAGGAGTCGCGAAGGTTTGTGAACCGGGGTCCTGTCGGGATCGTTTCTTAGAGGATCAGGCTTCTCGGAAACGTCTCACGACGCCATGATTTCCGGGCGGTGGATGGTCGAGGGAAAGCCTGTCGGTTAGGGTCGAGGGTTTCCCGGAGAGGACGGCGGGCGAGGTGCCCGTCCCGGGACGTCGACAGCCATGGGTTTTTCGCCTCGTCTGCGCGAGACAGGCCTCGGTAAGCGGAGTCGTTCGATGAGCTATTTCAGCCGGCTGACAGAAATCGTCACCTGCAATCTGACCGAAGTTCTGTCCATCGAGTCCAACCCGGCGGCGGCGTTGCCGAAAATCATCGCCGAGATGGAGGAGGGACTTCAGGGGGCCACGCGAAGTGTCGGGGCTGCCGCCGCGTCGGCCGACCGGATTGAGAAGGAGATTAGCGAGCACCGCCGGCAGATCCACGACCTGACGAACCAGGCGAAGGCCGAGCTGGCTGCCGGACGCGAGCAGGACGCCCGGGGAATGCTCGTCTGGAAGCGCGAGATCGAGGATGTCGTGGCCGGCCTGCAACAGCAGCACCAGGCCGCCTGCAACACCCGCGATCACCTCACCACAACACTACGGGCCGTCGAGTCGCGGCTGGCCGACGCCCGCCGTCGGCTTTCCGAACTTGGCGCCCAGGCTCCTGCCGCTCCACGAGCCGGGAATGGAAGTGCAATGGAACGCCCGCTGGCCGCCGTCGCCGCCGCCCGGGCTCGCGACGTTGAGGCGGAGCTCGAAGCCCTCAAACGCGAGGTGGGGCACTGACCATCTCGATTCGCGATTCGGCCAAGGAAGAATAGAAATGGAAAAGGCCCGCCCTGTTCGCTGGAACGGGACGGGCCTTTTGGCCTTCTCAGAGTTCGCTTTGCGATGCGCGACTCAGCGGCGGAAATCATCCCGGCGATCGTCCCGGCGGTCGTCCCGGCCACGACGGTCGTATGTGGTGTCGCGGACACCGTAGTCGGTCATCAGAAGATTTAACGTCCGATCGAAGTCATTCATGAGTCGCACCAGTGTCGCGCGGTCCTGGCGGCCCGGCGCCCGGCGATCGACATTCCAGTTGCGGACGTCCCGCTCCACGCTGTGGAACAGACGATCGAGGTCGCGGAGGTCCCGTTCGATGTGGTCATCGTTGCGGCGGGACTGACGCAGGTAGCCCTCGCGGATCAACTGCTGGATGTGCTTTGAATCGGTAATCAGCATGTACGCGTCGCGGTACGTCTCGCGATAGCCCCGGTTGTCGCGGTAATTGCGGTCGAGCTCGACGCAGATCGCATTCGCTTCCCGCGCGAGGTCTTGCGCCAATTCGGCGGTGTAGGCCCTCGCGCCGAAACGGTATTCGCGGCCACTCGGTCGTTCGGCGAACCGGCGATCGCGCGGCGGTCCGAAACCCTGGGCCTGAGCGGTCGCGTTCCAGCCGGTGGCCAGCGTCACCGCGGCAGCCATCCAAACCGCCATCCGTCGAGAAGTCGTGCACGTCATAAGAGGCTCCTTCCGAAATGGGTCGTGCCCCACGCGGGGTTGAGGAATCGCCCGTTATAGGTCACCCCACGAGGGTTGCCAATGGGAATCTCACTCGCATTGACGGAGCGACATGTCACGCCGGCCCGAGCCATCTCGACCAGCGGAGGTCCCATTCCGGGAACTGACCGATCGAAGGCAGGTGCCAGTATTGGTTCAGCCCCATCACCGCACGTCGACGGGCGTTTGACGCACACGCCGCGGATTCCTGTTATGGTGATCCGCACCCGACGGCGCGGCACGGGATGATTCGTCGCCTCGACGCAGAACCAATGGTCGCTCTCACTCTGGCGAAGGACCCTTCGATGACCTGGACTCGACGCGAATTCACCGGACTCATCGGAGCCGCGGCGATCGGTTCCTGGAACGCCCTTGCCTCCGCCGATGAAAAAACCGCCGAGTCCGCGAGAAAGAGCGGCAAGCCGGCCCGCGAACGGATCCGCATCGGGCAGATCGGCACGACGCACGCCCATGCGAACAAGCTGTCGGTCTACCGGCAGTCGGTCGACTATGAGGTCGTGGGGCTCGTCGAACCCGATCCGAAGCGGCGTGCGGTCCTGCAGAGCCAGGCGCCGTTCCGTGATATTCCGTTGATGACGCAGGAGGAACTGCTCAATGTTCCGGGCTTGCAGGTTGTGCTCGTGGAAACCGAAGTCCGCGACCTGCTTTCGACCGCCGAGGCCTGCGTGACCGCCGGGAAGCACATCCACCTCGACAAGCCCGCGGGCGAATCGCTCTCGCACTTCAAACGGGTGCTGGAGATCGCCAGGTCGAAGCGGCTCCTCGTCCAGATGGGGTACATGTTCCGCTACAACCCCGGC
>JADZEF010000345.1 GCA_020850695.1 Planctomycetaceae bacterium
CGAGGAGCAGATCGCAGGTGCCGGCCTTCTCGTCATCGACCCAACGGAAGGAATCCTCGCCGGCGGCGGGCGAACCGAGCCAACTGAAGGGGACGAGTGACGCCAGGAGAATCGTCGAACGCAGGGGGGAGAGCATGGGGAGACTCGCTCAGCGCGGGAAGCGTTGGTGACGGAATTGCATCAAAGTCGAAGGGACTCAATCTGTTCCTTCGCTGTGGTCCGAGCATCATAACGTTCCACAAGGCGAATGCCCTGCTCACGCCCCTTCTCGGACGCGGCCGAAGTCGTCGCGGAACGTCTCTCACTCCTGCGGCGTTGCCCATGGGACACTGCGATCTACAAAAACCTATGAATTGATTAGGGATTTCGCCGCAATCCCTGATGAGAAATGGTCTTTCCACGCCGAACGCAGATTTCTACTATCCCGGCCCCCTGCGGGATCCTCTCTGGACGTTTGCGTCGCCTTCTTGCGGCGAGGAGTTCTCCCAATGTCGCTTCCTTCCCTCGCCATCAATAATTCTTCGGCTTCCCTGCGGGAATCCGAGGCTTGGGGTGCATCGCAAGACGTATCCAGTGCTTCCTCGCCTCTATGCCCGATCCCGAGCGATTCGCGTCCGGCCCTGGCCACCGCGGGGTGCTACGGCGAAGTCGTCGCGCGGTTCGACACGGCAGGAGTGCCCGACAAGTACCCGTCCGAGTTCGGCCGTTCCTGGCGTGAGCGTCGCGAGGTCGGTTGACTGAGGCGGTTCCTTGCCACGGTCCCCGCGGGAAGCAACGTTCTCGATCTCCCTTGCGGGACGGGACGCCTGACCCCGCTGCTGGCCGAACGGGGGCTGCGGATTACCGGAGCCGACAGTTCGCCGCGGATGGCCGAACTCGCACACGCCAACTGGGCGCGACGCGGCCCTGGGCGGACGGACGCCACCGCACAGTTCCTGGTGCGCGAAGGGGGAGCGACCGGTTTTGCCGACGGAACCTTCGACGCCGTCGTCTGCAACCGCCTGTTCCATCATTTCCGAGAGCCGTCCATTCGCGTCGCCGTGCTGAGCGAGTTCCGTCGCATCTGCTGCGGGCGGATTTTCGTGTCGTTCTTCAACTCGTTCGCGCTCGATGCCGTGCGGTTCCGCATGAAACACTGGTTGCGGGGAACGACGCCGACCGATCGGATTCCGATTCCGATGTCGGATTTTGCCGCGGACATCCGTGCGGCCGGACTGCGGGTGCTGAGCACGTCCCCCATCGCGTGGGGGCTCTCGCCGATGTGGTACGTCGAGCTGTGCGACGCGAGCGTATAACACTTCAGCGATCTTCGATCACGCGCCGCCAGCGTTCCGGGACGCCGGACCAGGCTTCGAGGTAGGTCGCTTCGAGTGGAACGTTGACGTAGTGATCGGTGCTGAGGAACAGCGGCATCTCGATGAGCGGCGTGCCGACGGATGTTGGTTCGACGTAACATCGGAAAGCGGGAGATCCGGCGTAGGCGGCGAGCGTCAGCGGAGCCTCGGGCGGAGCCGTGTAACCGGGCCCGTCGATCGAGTCCCAGATCGCTCCGTGAATGCCGTTCGGATCGTGCGGGCCCGGCGGGAACAGGTCGATGACCAGCAGGTGATATCCACCGACAAGCGCCGCGACCGCCTTGTCCAGAAACGAACTGAGGAGCCGCGCGCCGTCCTTGTTTCCCGGCGAGACGATTTCAAGGAACGCCACGACCCTGTCGCCACTGGAATGGCGAATGACGAGTCTCCGCCGGCGAATGGGGTTGATGTGAATCTCTCGCGCTTCCGCCGTGCCACGCGATTCGAGTGTCAGAACATCCAGGCCGATGCCGCCGGCGACCTGTTCGGCCAGGGCGTAGTAGCCGCTTGGGAGCAAGCCGTGGTTGAGCGCCTTCTGCAGTTCGGCCAACCACGCCACATGGAACGCGTGAAACGTGCCGGCCGAAACGCGAGTCCAGTCATGCACGGGCATTGGGACATCCCTTAAGCAAATGGGTCGGGCCACCTGCCGCAGGCCGCCGACGGAGATTGTCACAGCAACCCCGACCGCCCCCTGCCGAAACCCTCCCTTGTACCCACCCCCGGCTTCGCTATTATGAAGTGGCGGTCCATTTTCCGTCACGAGCCGACTTCTTCGAGCCGTTGCTGCCGGTCCAGTTCCTGCGGCGACGGCTCGTTCCGCTTTACTGACCCATTGCCACCCGCATGTCCCGCCTGCGTCCGTCCCTTGCCGCTCCCAGCGTTGGCCCGCGCCCCCAGCCGTTTCAGGCGCCGCAAGGGGACATGGCGATCCTCGCAGGGTCCGGCAACCCGCTCCTGGCGCAATCGATCGCTAACGCCCTTGGCGTCCGCCTGACCCCCTGCCGCGCCCACATCTTCAGCGACGGCAACGTCTTCGTGCGAATCAAGGAGAACGTCCGCGGCCGCGACACATTCATCATTCAGGGGGTGCACCACCCCGTGAATGACAACTTCATGGAACTCCTGTTCTGGGTCGACGCCCTCAAGCGGGCCAGCGCCCAGCAGGTGACGGCCGTCATCCCGTTCTTCAGCTACGCGAAGGGGGACAAGAAGGACGAGCCCCGTGTTTCCATCCGCGCCCGCGTTTGTGCGGACGCGATCGAAGCGGCCGGAGCCGACCGCGTCCTGACGATGGATCTGCATAGCCCCCAGATCCAGGGGTTCTTCAGCGTCCCCGTCGACCACCTCTACGCCCGCCACGTCCTGTGCGAGCACATCCAGTCGCTCGGCATCTCCGACCTGGTCGTGTGCAGCCCCGACGTGGGCTTTGCGAAGGGAGCGTCCGCCTACGCGAACATCCTCGGCGTGCCGGTCGTGATCGGCAACAAGCAGCGCGTCGATCACTCGGAAAACCCTGAAGTTCTCGAAGTCATCGGGAACGTCGAGGGGAAAAACGTGATCCTGGTCGACGACTTCGCGATTACCGGCCGCTCGCTCATCAGCATGGGCGAGGTGTGCCGCGAGCGCGGAGCGAAGGATATCTACGCGGCGGTCTCGCACGGCGTGCTGTCGAAGGGGGCCGCGGCCCGCATTGGCGACAGCCTCATCCGCAAGATGTTCATCACCGACACCGTCGAAAACCCCGTCGATCCGCTCCCCGCCAATATCGAAACCGTCACCGTCGCCCCCCTCTTCGCCCAGGCCATCCGCTCGATCCACGACCGGAGCAGCATCAGCATGCTGTTCCCGGAGGATAAGGCCGAGTGAGTCGCGATGGGGGGATGGGGCGAGGGGGAGATGGGGGGACGCGCTTCGCGGATGGAGCGATGGAGAGACCGAGGGACGGAGAGAGCTTCGTTCGACGCCGATTGCTGAGGGGACGCAACATGATGTGGGCATCGTCCGGTTTTCGCACCATCGCCTCGTGCCTGGTTTGCTTTATTCTGTTGGCGACGGGTTGCGATGAAGGCAAGAAACCGATCGTCGATCCGGCCGGACCGGAGAAGGCCGGCACTGCCGCCAAGCCGGCCCTTGAGGAAGTGACGCTTCAGCTCAACTGGACTCCCGAGACCGAGCATGGCGGGTTTTACGCAGCGCTGGTTCACGGGTATTACGAAGAGGCGGGATTGAAGGTCGAGATCCGTCCCGGCGGGCCGGGGGCTCCGGTGGGACCGATGGTCGCCGGCGGTCAGGTGACGTTCGGAATCGACAACGCGGACAAGATGCTCGGCTTCCGCTCGCAGGGGGCGGACCTCGTCGCCCTGTTTGCGTCGCTGCAGACCAGCCCCCGATGCCTCATCGTCCACGAGGACTCGCCGATCAAGTCGTTCGACGATCTCGAAGGGGTCACGCTCGCGATGGGAAACCAGCCGTGGGCCGAGTTCCTCAAGAAGAAGCTTCCGCTCAAGGACGTGAAGATCGTCCCCAACCCGGCGGGCCTCGCTCAGTTCCTGAACGACAAGAGCTTCGTGCAGCAGGGCTACGTCTTCAGCGAGCCGCTGAGCGTCGCGGAGCAAGGAGGCAAGGCCCGCTCGCTCCTCGTCTCGGACCTCGGATACAACCCCTACACGAGCCTGTTGATCGCCAACGGATCCCTGGTGAAGGAGAAGCCCGACCTGATGAAGCGGATGGTGGGAGCCTCCCTCAAAGGATGGCAGAAATATCTCGAAGACCCCGCCAAGGCGAACGAAGCGATCCATAAGGCGAACGACCTGATGTCGCTCGAAGTGCTGAAGGACGGCGTCGAGACAATGAAGCCGCTCTGCTTCGGCGACGACTCCGACCCGGCAAACCTCGGCCGCATGACGGCCGAGCGCTGGAAGACGCTGACCGACCAGCTGATTGAAATCGGCGCGATCAAGGAAGGCTCGGTTGATCCCGAGGCGGCATTCACGACCGAATTTTTGAGGTGAGCGCAGGTGCCGGCTCTAGCCTCGCCTGCAATCCGGGTCGATGGCGTCCCCGGATGGTCCTGATGTCATCGGTTCCATGTCGCCCGGACCGCGGCCGACGTGGACATCACGCAGAGTTGCGGATCGGCGAAAAGCCCCCCGAGACGCACACCCGGGGAAAAATCCCGGGACTCGGCGAGAGGCAAGAACGACTCAAGGGGGATTGCCGGGGATGCCTATCCGATCGACGTGATCGGCAGCGGGACAAGGACTGAAGTACGCAGATCCGGCGTGGCCGGCTCCTCCTCGGCCAGGACGGTGTCGACGAGGAAGTAGAGGAGCTTCCGCAGCTCTTCGTTCGCGACGTCGTCCGCCAGGGCTTCGGCCCGTGACCGCGACTTGTCGACCAGCGACTGGGCGGTGTCGAAGACGTTGCACGCTTCGAAAATCCGCCGCAGCTTTCCGGCCCGCAACGTGGCGGGCTCGGTCGAGGTCACGAGGCTTTCCAGTTCGCGGCGCTGGGCGTCGTTTGCCGATTGCAGGGCAAGGGCCAGCAGCACTGTCGGGCGGAGGGCCGCCCCGTCCTGCCCTGCCACCAGCTTGTTGTTGTCGTCTCCCCGCCAGTCCTTCAGGTCATTGAGGATCTGGAAGCCGACGCCGAGGTGCCGGCAGAAGACGGGGACCATTTCTTCGTAGGGCTTCACGTCGCCCGCCAGCCGCAGCCCCGCGTACAGGGCGGCTTCGAAGGCGGGAGACGTCTTGAGGGCGTAGATCTGCAGGGCGTCGAGCGGCGAGATCTTGAGATCGGGCTGGGCCTGCCAGGCCATCTCGGCTCCCTGGCCGTCGCACAGCTTGATGTGAGCGGCCGCCATGCGGTCGAGGATGTCGGCGGTCGCTTCGGATCCGATCTCGCCGCGGGCGGCGGTCACCAGCCGGTAACCGAGACCGATGAGATGGTCGCCGATGTTGATGGCCATCCCGATGCCATGCCGGCGATGGATGGTCTCGCGGCCGTAGCGGTAAAGGTCGTTGTCCTCGATGTCGTCATGGACGAGCGACGCCTTGTGGAAAGCTTCGATTGCCATGGCCACGCGGCAGACGCCGTCCGAGTAATGGATGTGCCCTTCATGGCCGGGGCCGGACGACGTCGCCTTGCCGCCCGTCAGGGCGTCGTAAGCGGCGAGCGTGATGAATGGCCGGAACCGTTTGCCGCCGTTGGCGAGCCAGTCGTAGGCGACATCTTCGGTGATGCCCAGCGGCGACTTGGCGGCTTCGGGAGTCTTGCTGCGGACGCGCGGCAGCAGGCGGTCGAAGTCCTGCTCGAACAGCCGGTTCGACACGCGCATCAGCGGGACGTAGGTCGTGGTCTGCTCCTCGGGAAGCGGCTCGTATTTTTCGAGCACGTCCCACACCCACGACTCGTCCATCTTCGTGTTTTTGCAATCCCCCGAGTGGAGCGGGATGGCATAGGACGGCACGCCCGCGATCAGCACCTTATCGATCGCCTTTTCGAGGACGTTGAGGCACGCGACGCCAAGGATGCTGTCGATGTAACCCGCCACGATGATCTTGAGGACGATCGGCGAGCCCTCGGCCACGAGCACCTTGTATCCCAGCTTCTCGGCCTTCACCTTGTAGTCGGCGATCGAGCAGGCCCCGCACTTCTCGCAGTCGAGCCCGAACTCGTCGTAGTCCGCCGGGCAACCTTCGGCATGCTTGAGGCAGTGCGGGAGGAGCAGCATGCGGCGCTCGAAGGGCGTGGCCAGGAACTGCCGCTTCCAGAAGAAGTTGCCGATCAGCACCATCGCGAAGCCGAGGTACTTCTCGGGGAGGGCCATCTGGTCGAGCAGCGCGCGCCCGTGCTTTTCGAGCTCGTTCTTGGTGAAAGCCCGCGACTTGTCGAGTCCCGCGGCGTACTTCTCCGCGCAAGCCTTCACTCGTTCGCGGAGTTCCAGCGTTTCCGGAACGATCTTGAGATGAGCGGTGCTGGGGCGGCCGGGGCGCTTCGGCTTCACCGGGGCCGGGTCGTCGTCCTCGACATGAGTCTCTTCGGCATCCGCATCGGCACTGGTCGTCGCATCCTCGTCCTGCTGGATGTCGCTCTCGCGGCGGCGGGTGAGTGGGGAAGCCTCCGCAACACCGCTTCCGGGCAGATCAGTCGAATCAAGCGACACGAGGGAACTCCCAAGGAACAATTTCGTCTGCGAAAAATGCGATAATCAGAAAGTCAAAAAAAACACGCTGCAACCCGAGGGGACGATCAGATGATTCCATTCACAATCGCGGTCATGCATACGTTCTCATGGAGAGCCCCTAGGGAACCACCGACTCAACCCTAACGACTCCGGTCGACAGACGGCTCAACGCGGTGCGGAGACATCCGCACAGGAAGATCTGCGGATAAAGCTTTTCAAAATACCACAACTTGGCGAAATAGAAACCAATGGGGGAGGCTTCGCGGTGCTCGCCTCGTTCGACTTTGTTCACCAGCCACTCCAGCCCGGTTTGCGCGGCAGAGTCATTCGGGTTCGCACCCAGCAGCGCTTCCACCGCGAGGGCCGTCTCTTCGATGGATGAGACGGTTCCGGGGCCTGCCCCCCAACCTCCGTCCGCATTCTGGTTATTCCGAATCCAATCGAGCGCGCGGCGACTGGCGTTCGATTCGTGACCAACCGCCCGATAGGCTGCCAGAACCTTCGCCGTTCCGTAGGTCGGATTCACCTCGTCCGGGGCGTGCTGGTTGCCGAACCAGAGGGGGAGCCACGCGCCGTCCGGCCGCTGGTTCTTCTCCAGGAATGCGAATCCGGATTCGAGCGCGCGTTCGGCCAGCAGCGCAAGATCGCCATTGGATTCCGACGCCGCCCCGTTCACCCAGGCGTGGAGTGCGCGGATGACATGAGCGGTGAGGTCGTTCGAACTCCGGTCGAACGGGAGCTTCCCCCACCCTCGGCAAAACGTCGGCCAGCCGCAATCGCGGTTCTGAAGATCGAGGAGCCACTTCACCCCCTGCGCCAGCGCCTGACGATCGGACTGCCACCCCTCCCCGTTGGCTCCGAGTTGCAGCAGCGCGAGAATGGCTCCCGGCGTGTCGTCCGCATCGGGGACTCCGCCGGGAAGATCCGTCCAGGCCCAGCCGCCGGGATCGGCGTTGGTGTAAGGATGCAGTGAGGTCCATTGCTGCCGTCGAAGCCAGTCGCGCAGGGCGGGACGGGAGTCGCTCGGCAGGTCGTCGCCGAGGGCGTTGATGGAAAGGGTCGTCACCCAGGTGGCTAGATTGGTGTCGATCGGCCAACTGCCGTCCTCGCGAACCGATTCCCGCAGGAAGCGAAAACCCTTAACCGCCACCGGATGGTCCGAGCGTCCCATCCCGGCCAGACTCATCGTCACGAAGCTGGTGAGAGGAGTCGCTTCGAGGAACCCGCCGTTCTCCGGCTGGATGCGTTCGAGCTGCCGCAACGACGGAGCGACGGAGAGCTTCCGCAGTATCCAGGTCGGCAGCATTCGTGGTTTTCGGAAGTGGAACCGCACCTGCCCGATGGCGATGAGGGCGGGCAAGGCATAGCTGACGACCGGCAGCTTGACCGTCTTGTAGAACCGGGCCGGAATGCAGGCGAGCTCGAACGGGAGTGCGGGAACGTCGCGCCATTCGACCAGCCCCGCCAAGGCACATTGGGTGAGGATTGGGACCGAGAACGTGTGGTCGCGTCCGTAACGCTGCTTCACCGCGCGAATGCCGCCCACGTCGTCGATGGAGTGCGCGGCGTCGGAAACGGTGCGGGCGTATTGCTCGTCGGCTCCCGCCGCATGAAAGGCGGCCCGAGCCAACATCGTCGTCGAGATGTTGCTGATGCTCCGCGTCGTGTCTCCCCAGCCGCCGTCCTTGTTCTGGTGCGCGGCCAGCCATGCCAGCCCGCGGTCGATCAGCGTCTGGACGTCGACCAGCAGCGCCGCCCGCTCGTCGTTGGGGTCCGGCAATCGCCCGGTCTTGTGCCAGTCGCGGCGAAGCATCTCGAGCGCCATGACGGCGGTGGCGGTTGAGAGCGGCGACGTCGAAAGCTCGCCCACCCAATGTCCCGCGGGCGACCGTTCGGCCAGCAACCCGTCGCGCACCGTCTGATAGGCGGCCGTCAGCCGTTCGAGCGAAATCTCCGGAAGAGTCATCGAGGCCTTTACTGGAGTGGCGGCTGACAGTGATGCAGGGGGGAGTCGATGCTCGGTCTGCAGAAGAACTCAGTTCGATGGTGGCGTGGAACCATTCGACCCGAGCTGCCGCTTGAGGACCTCAAACGCCTTCCTTTGCTCCTCGGGCGACATTCCCTGGAGACGCTCCTCGGGCGACAATCCTTCCAATCGGTCCT
This sequence comes from Planctomycetaceae bacterium, assembly GCA_020850695.1. Taxonomy (GTDB): domain Bacteria; phylum Planctomycetota; class Planctomycetia; order Planctomycetales; family Planctomycetaceae; genus JADZEF01. The sequence goes on from JADZEF010000345.1 coordinate 8,707, forward strand.
CCGGCGACAATCCTTCCAGTCGGTCTTCCGGCGTCAATCCCTCGAGACGTTTCTCCGGGGGAAGCTCCTTCAGCAACTCTTCGATTGTCTTGCGAGCGAATTCCTCGAGCTGGGTCGCCATGGCAGGGTCTTCCTGGTAGATCCGATACAACTGATACAAGAGAGTGCTGGTTTCCTTCGAGTGGGGGCGGTAGTGGTCCCGCGCGTATCGCAACGGTTCTGCCTGCGCGCTGAACAAATGCAGGATCGCGTTGTGTTCCTCTTGCGGCAACCGGTGTACCACAATGATCCGGATCGTGGCGACTCCCGGCAAGATGGCATCCCACACTCCCTCACTCACCGCCGTCAACACGCCGGAGTTCGCGAGGTTTTGGGGGTAGCGCACGCAGACGGCGTACATTCGGAAGTCGGATTCGGGCAGCAGGTCCTGCATCGATGCGCCTGCCTGCTTGCGGTAGTTGACGTAATGGCCGATCAATTCGCAGAGCGCCCAGCCGTCGAGCGACTCGCGGTGCGACTTGAACGAGACGAGATTGTGGGGAGCGAGTTCTTCGAAGCCATCGGGCAGTCGGCGGGGCAGCGGCGTCGTTCCGCGGCGGATGAGGACGACATCCAGAAACTGCTGCCGGTGCGACAGGTCGACTTCCAGTTCGACCGTCACGTCGGTCCCCTGGAAGAAGTCGGTCAGCGACAGCCCGAACAGTCGATGCAGCGGGTTGGGCGCGGGATGGTCGTCGGATGCATCCTCCATTGTCACCCTCACCTCACATTAACTCATCCAGCCCGTCCATCAGGGCGTCGAGGGCGTCCTTGGGTTTCGCGGCGTTCTCGGTCTGACGCTTCGGAATCCCGACCGTCAGCCCCACCGCCGTCCGGCCGTCCGCCACTAGTTCCGCGTCGCGTTCTTCGGCAGCCAGCTCAATGGCATTCGGAGCGCCGAACAGCCGGGAGAGGTCGATCTTCAGTCCGGCCACTTCCCCATCGGCCCCCGCGATCGCCGCCGTCTTGTGCCCGGGGAAGATGATGGCATTCTCGGGACAGACGCGGCTGCATGCCGGGCATCCCTTTTTGCAGTTGTCCTGCTGCTCGACGAGGATGTGCTCCTGACCGTCGACGCCGTACACCCCGAACAGGCAGAAATCGAGGCACTCCATGCAGTTCGTGCAGCGGCTGTAGTCGATGACCGGATACCACCGCCGCTTCGTCGGCTCGGGGAGATCGGGCGAAGCGACGGATGTCGCGCTGCCGTTTTCCTCATCGCCGAGGGGGGTGGCCTTTGAGGCCGCCAGCATGCGGTCGGGGTGCAGATACCGCTCAAGTTGCTGCGGCTTGGGCGTTCCCTGAATCCACTGCATGAGGTCAAATGTCTGGACCGTGTTTTCTCGGGCGATGCGGCGGATCTCGTCGAGGAAGGGCTTCGATCCCGAGGCGGCCCGCAGGTCGATGCAGTAAATCTTCCGCTTGGGGACGCCGTTCCGGTGGGCGGCGACGCGATCCTTGTCGTCGTCCTTCGCCGCGGCCTCCTGAAACTCCTCTTCGTCGTCCGCATCCTCATCCTTCAGCAGCGAAATTCCTTCCTGCCCGCTGACATCGCTGCGGTCGAGGATCCAGCGGGTCGCCCGCGGATAGAGCCACGACAGGACGACGAGGTCGCCGGGGACCGAGCGCAGGAAGAGCATGCCGGTGTGGTCGCGCGACATGTCATAGAGGTGCGGGACCAGCGAGACGTCGACGTCGGGGTCCATGATGAGCGCCGCCGCAATGTCCTCTTCGAGGTTGCGGCGGGCGGGATTCTTTCCCTGTCCCTGCGAGATGACGACGGTGAGCTTTTTGGCAGGCATGGGAGGGTCGAGGGAGGAGGGTCGAGCGTCGAGGAACGATCCATCGTAGCGACAGGCGGCACCCGTTGTCGCCGCTTCGGATGTTGCAAAGGGACGTTTACCCCTCGTTGATCTGGCCTTTGATCATGCGTTGCGTGTCTTCCCACCCCGCTTCGAGAAGTTTCACATACGCCGCGGGATCGAGCAATTCGGCGTCGGTCTCGAAGGTGAACAGCCATCCGCGTCCGTAGCCGTCGGTGTTGATGGCCGAAGGGTCGCTCAGCAGGCTCTCGTTGAACTCGATGACCCGGCCTTCAAACGGGGCGTACAACGTCGAAAGGGCCTTCGAGCTTTCGATTTCGCCGATTGACTGCTTCTTCCGCACGCGGGTGTCGGGGTCGATCGACCACTCGAGGAAATAAACGTCCTGGAGCAGGCGGACCGAGTAGGCGGTGAACCCGACCTGGTACCCCCCGTCGATCGGCTTGAGCCACAGATGGTTGGGGGCGTACGATCGGTCGCCGGGAATCTTGGCGGCATACTGCCCCATCATGAAGACGAGTTCGTCGGGCATCAGGCGAGGCTTTCAGATCGGATTCGAACGCCGCTCGGATTTCCACAGACAGGGCACGGAGTATAGTAAAAGACATGTCAGAGGCGGCTTCAACCGAATCAAGACGGTTGCCAGGTTGACGCCCTTGTGAGTGGATTCTGCAGAATCCTGTGCGGAATCGTCGCCGAACGGATGAGACGTCTGATGAAGCACGAATATGACGTGGTCTTCACGCCGATCGAAGACGGGTGGTTTCTCGCGCGGGTACCGGAACTTCCCGGCGCGGTCACCGAAGGGCAAACCCTCGATGAAGCGCGAGAAAACATCCGCGAGGCCGTCGAACTCCTGCTTCAGTCCTACCGTGAAAACGCCCGGAAGGATGCTCCGGGTGAAGCCATCTGGGAACAGCTCATCGTTGAAGTTCCCGCCGCATGAAGCGAGTCGATCTCATCAAGCACCTTCGTGCTCATGGTTGCACGCTTGATCGCGAAGGGGCAAAACATTCCATTTACCGAAATCCCGCCAACGGACGCTGCGCCGCGACACCGCGAACTCCGCGAGACGACAGCCCGAGTCATCTGCGATGAACTCGGGATACCACGCCTTTGAATGTCCGCTTTCGTTCCACCACTCCGAATCGAACGCATGCACGCCCAATACGCCATCGACGACACCAGCGAAATCATCTCTCCGGGAGTCGTGATCTTTCGCGACATTGTCCGGGACAACATCCAGAAGATGGTGGCCATCGCCAAGGATCCCGCCCGGCTGCGGCCGCACTGCAAGACGCACAAGATGGCCGAGGTGGCAAGACTCGAAATGGAGTTCGGGATCCACAAGGGAAAGGCCGCGACTTTCGCCGAAGCGGAGATGCTGGCGAACGCCGGCGTGAAGGACGTCGTCCTGGCCTACAACATGGTCGGGCCGAACATCGGCCGGGCCGCGACGTTCCGCAGCCGATTCCCGAGCGTGAAGTTCGCCGTCACCGCCGACCACGAGAAGCCGATCGCGGAATTGGGCGAAGCGGTGTCGGCCGCCGGACTTTCGATTGATGTCCTGCTGGACATCGATTGCGGGCAGCACCGCACCGGTGTCGAAGCAGGACCGCGGGCGGCCGAATTGTATCAGATCCTGGCGAAGACTCCGGGGCTGAATGCCGCCGGCTTCCACGTCTATGACGGGCATCAACATCAGAAGGATCCCGCCGATCGGGCAGCGGCCGTCAATGCAGAGTTTGCCAAGGTGACGGCGCTGCGCGACGCGCTCGTGAAGGACGGATTTGACGTTCCGAAACTCGTGTGCGGAGGAACGGCGTCATTCCCGATCTATGCGGCGAAGGACGATCCGACGATTGAACTGAGCCCCGGGACATGCGTGTTCCAGGACTTCGGCTACGGGAACGCCTTCCCCGACCTGACATTCACTCCGGCCGCTTTGCTGCTCACGCGCGTCATCAGCCGGCCGACGCCCGACCGCGTGACGTGCGACCTGGGCTACAAGGCGGTCGCCAGCGACCCCCCCGCCGGACAGCGACTTCTCTTCCCCGACCTTCCCGACGCCGAAGCCGTGCTGCAGAACGAGGAGCATCTGGTGCTGAAGACGTCGCGTGCCGGCGAATTCACGCCGGGGGACGTCCTGCTGGCCATACCGCGTCACATCTGTCCGACATCGGCCCTGCATAAACAGGTCTTCGTCGTCTCGGACGGCAAGTTCGTCGAGCGCTGGAACGTCGCGTCGCGCGACCGGTGGATTACGGTCTGAAGCCTGGAGTGTTGGCCGCACGCTCCGCGCGGCGAGCGGATGAAGAGATGGCTGGGCCGAACTCGAACGGTGCGGCAGAGAAGCCTTCGTCTTGTCATCGAACGGGAGCCTTTTCGATGAAAGTCGGAAAGGCTCTCTCGACTGATATTCGAGCCAGATTCTGCCGGACCGATCCTGTTTCGCCGGACCAGCAATGGTGCCGCTCGTCACCGGAGCGTGACGGCAACGCTGAAAGCCGCGCGGCAATGACACGGCACGCCTCCGTCAGTCTGTCAGTGCCAGCACGGCGAAGGCGGTGGCGGCATCGGACATGAACTTGCCGACGTGCGTTTCGGGATCGCGCTTCTGGTTGACCGACTCGGCGATCCATCCGCCCGCCGGCGTCTGATTCTGCTTCAGCCACGCCAGCCCCTTCGCAATGCGCGGATCGGATTTCGGCACGCCGGCCACATGCAGCGCGTGCAGCACCAGCCCGGTCGCATAGGCATCCGAGCCCTTTCGCTGCTCGCTTCCGTCGCTTCGCACATAGTTTCCGAGCGTCGCCAGCCGCCACCCGCCGTCGGCTTCCTGCCGTGCGAGCAGCCGTTCGATGATTCCTTTCTGCTCCGATTCGCTCAGCGTCCCCTTCAGTGCGGCAGAAGCCCAGAGGGCCCAGGCCTGGTTATAGAGGTTCTGGTCGGGAAGCCGTTCCTTCAGGAAGGACTTGAGCCGCGCGATGGGTTCCCTGGCGGATTCGTCGTTCGCGATCGAGTCGCCGGGAACCGTGGCCAGGGCGACGGCCGCGAGCGACGCTCCGAAATAGGGAGCGTGCTTCGATTCCCAGGGCTCCAGTCCGAAGTTCAGCCAGTCCCACGCGCCCTTCAACGGACCTTCCGTGTGCTGGCGACTCCAGAGATTGGTGAAAGCGGCCCGCGTCTCGTCGGACGGATTCGTGCGGCCCTCAGCGCGGTCCTGAAAAGCGAGGATCGCCGCATGAAAGACCGCTTCGGTTCCCAGCGACTCTTTCCGCTTCTGCTCGGGGGAGTCGTAGATCAGTCCGAACTTCGCGTCGGCGAGGTCGTTCCAGTGCTTCGCCCGCAATCGCGAGTTCGACAGCAGCCGCGACTGCTGTGCGGGGGGATTCGATTCGCCGAGAGCCTTGCGCAGCGCCGGACGGGCGAGAGCGTAAGGGACCAGCGTGTGACACGAGACGCAGGTGGTCTTCGTCTCGCCCGTTCCCAGATCGGCTTCGCTGTAGTCGAACCAGGCCTGCGCGCGGGCGTCGAGGGCTTTGGCCGCCGCCTCGCGGTTCCAGCCCGGATCGTCCGCCAGAACGGCCCTTGAAGTCAGCGCGAGAAACAGAGTGATCGACAGGAGGCGTGTCATCGAATTTCTCCTCTGGGCGGTGAGTGGAACTTCCGATGGGGTGGCGTCCATCAATTCCACCGCGCCCATTCGTCCTCGTAGTACCGCACCAGGATCTGGTTGTCGAGCCGGTTGATTTCCACATCCCGCGGGCTCAGGTCGAGCGGCAGCTCGAACATCTGACGCAGCCCCGCATCATTCAGGTACCGCAGCCCGCCGGCGACTTCGGGCAACACGCGCTCGGGAGTCGCGAACTCGTTCACGCTCGCGAGAGCATATCCCCACACGCCAAACGAGGGGACGGCGGCATGATAGGGACGCACGATGAACCCCGCGGACTCCATGGTCCGCAGAATGCACCAGTACGACCGCGGGGCCGTGAGCGGCGAGGTGCATTGGATGGCGACCGCCGCATCGTCCCGCAACCGCTGCTTCAGCAGCCGGTAGAAACGCGTCGTGTAGAGCTTCCCGAGCGAGAAGGTGCTCGGATCAGGAAAATCGACGAGTGCGATGTCGAACGGCTCGCCCGGCCCCTCCAGCCAGATCAGGGCGTCCTGGTTCACGATCGTGACGCGCGGGTCGTCGAGGCCGCCGCCGTTCAAGTCGCGGAGCGGGGCGAATTCGCGCGAGAGGCCCGTCATTCCCGGGTCGATGTCGACCAGCGTGATCGATTCGATCTGCGGGTATCGCAGCAGCTCGCGAACCGCGAGCCCGTCGCCGCCGCCGAGCATCAGCACGCGACGTGCGTGGGGGCGAAGCGACATGGCCGGATGGACGAGGGCTTCGTGGTAGCGGTATTCATCGACCGAATTGAACTGGAGGTTGCCGTTGAGGAAGAGCTGGAAGCTGTGATCGGTCCGCGTGACGACGATCCGCTGGTAAGGCGTGGTCCGCGCGAAGACGACCGGATTCTGAAAGCGGGATTCTTCGGCGAGCAGCGTCAGGCGATCGGCCTGGAACAGACCCGCCGCCAGCACGCCCAGCACGATGAGGGCGCGGACTCTCAATCCGCGCGTCCCCCCTTTCAGAAGTGGACGCAGCAGCGACGTACCCCAGAGGGCGACGAGGGCGTTCATGGCGCCGAACACGAGCGAGGTGCGCACAAGCCCGAGTCGCGGGACGAAGAAAAGAGGGAAGAGGATCGAAGCGAACAGTGCGCCGAGATAGTCGAACGCCAGCACGCGCGAGACCAGGTCGCGAAAATCGACGTTCCCCTGAAGGATCCGCATCAGCAGCGGGAGCTCGAGGCCGACCAACGTTCCGATGAGGAACACGAGTCCGAACAGCACGACGCGAAACCAGGCGAGCCACGCGAAGCTCAGGAAGAGGATTGGTGCGGAGAGCCCGCCCAGCAGCGCCACGCCGAGTTCGACTTCGAGGAAGCAGCGGGCGAGCCCGGAATCGACGAACCGCGACAGCCAGGCGCCAACCCCCAGCGCCGAGAGATAGACGCCGATGATCAGCGAGAACTGCGTGACCGAATCTCCGAGCACATAGCTGGCCAATGTGCCGGCGAGCAATTCGTAGATGAGCCCGCACGTCGCCACGACGAGGACGTTGAGATACAGCAGAAACGCCGGGGCGTGGTTCACGTTCGCTCGTTCGGCAGATGGAGGGGGAGACGCCCGATTATGTCGCCATGGCCGGCCCGCCGCGACTCCCCGGACGTTCCCCCGCATCCTTCCCGGGCGCTGATTCCTCTTGGCACCCCGCCGGTTTCTTGTATCCTCGGCCACATTCGGCACTTGGAGAATGCAGCCTGGGGCGCGGCGCTCTCGTCGATGTGACCGTCGCCAGTCCACTTAAGGGATGCCGGCGGGGCTGTTTCGACGCCGCTTTTGAAGTCCGGCAGAGTCGGCCGCCGGACAATCCGGGAATTCCGCCGCGGAGAATTTCGTTATAATTGACCTGTTTCGCCGCCTGGAATCTGGCGAATGGAGGTTGCACAGGTTCCCGAATCCGTTTCCTCCGCGCGGACGTCGAGCCAGTCATGGTTTCCCTGGGTCTTCGGTTTCTGCTTTCTCTGTCCGTTGTGTTGGCCGCGGTCGCGACGCGTGCCGATGAACCACGTTCTCCCGAAGCGCGGGGAACCGCGGGATCGTCCGGCAACGGTAATCGGTTCGAGCGGCGTTCGCTCCCGGCAGTCCAATCTGCGGCGCCTGGCGAAGAGAATGCGGAAGCGCAGAGCCCCCGGAGGAGACCCGTCCCGGCTGCCAACGATGTCCTGGAGGATCTTCAGAGGAGCATTGCCGTGCGGACGATGGGTGGGCGGCAGTTCTGGGGCGATGTGTCGTTTTTCCAGAACTATCGAATTCAGCGGAACGTGTTTACGGGTCACTATCGGCTGCTCGACGCGGAAGACCAGCGTCAGGCATGGGGCTCGCTCGACGATTGCCGCAAGCGGCTTGAGGAGATCCGCATCGAGCGGAAGCTGCCTCCCATGAAAGGGAAGGCGGTCATCGCCATTCATGGCGTGTTGCGGTCGTCGAAGTCGTTCGTCCCGATGCTGGACACGTTGAAGAAGGCGGGATACCAGGTGTTCGGGTTCGATTATCCCAGCACCCAGGTGCAGATTCCCGAAGCGGCGGAGTACCTTCACAGCTGCATCCAGTCGCTGGAAGGGGTCGAGGAGATCAATCTCGTCGTCCACAGCATGGGAGGGCTGGTGGTCCGCTCGTATCTCGGGATGCATCACGATGACCGCATTCATCGGATGGTGATGCTGGGGGTTCCCAACAAGGGGGCCGAAATGGCCGACCTGATGAAGCGGAATCTGCTGTTCCGCATGATCTACGGGCCGGCCGGTCAGCAGCTGGTGACCGATCCGAAGGGTCTGATCGCGTCGCTGCCGACGCCCGAGTTCGACTTCGCCGTCATTGCGGGCGGGCGAGGGGACGAGCGCGGCTTCAATCCACTGATCGAAGGGGACGACGACGGAACGGTCCGCGTCGTCAGCACGCGGCTGCCGGGGGCCTGCGATTTCGCCACGGTGAAGTGCCTCCACTCGTTCCTGATGCGCGATCCATCCGTCGCCGAAATGACGGTCCGCTTCCTGAACGACGGCCAACTCCGCGCCCAGGGTGACCGTGAACCGATTGTCGCAGCTCCGCCTGACGCAGCCCCGATCGTCGTCCCCTAATCGCATTACCTTCGCGTTTTCCGGCAAAAGAACCAAGGGTGGCCGGGTCTGAGGCTTTGCGAAGGCCCGGAACGCACGCGTGATCCGGGCCTTCCCTTCGGTCAGACCCGGCCACCCGGATAACCCGAAGGTAATGCGCTCTAAGCGACTGGCTCTGACGCCAGGGCGCGAAGTCGCAAAGGAAGCCACGCAAAGACGAAAGAGTCTTTCGCTGAGACGGCTTTCTGGCCTCCCCCTTTGCGAAAGCTTTGCGGGCTTGGCGTCTTTGCGTCAGAGACATTCCCGCGGACGGGACCGCCTCTCGGCAAGTCGCCGGCTGATCTTGAGTCAAAATCCGGAATTCGGTATTTCACCTCTCCACTCGCCTTTCTGTCTCTCGATTCCCCCTGATCACATTCTGTGGACCTGACCCATCGACCGGCCCTGCCGTTCGCGGGAGATGCGCGCTCAGGACGCGTCCACAGGCTTCCCCTCGAATTGCCCGTTCGAATTCCCATTTGGGAGTCGCTCGCCATGCGCGCTGACACTCTGCGTCGTGCCTCAATCGTTGCTGCGGTCGCCATTGCGGCGTTCGCATCCGTTGACCGGTTGCCCCAGGCTCATGCCCAGGTGCAGCGGTTTCCCTACGAAGCGACGATCGGGGGGGATGACGTCTTCATCCGCAGCGGGCCGGGGAAGAAGTATTACCCCACCGGGCGGTTGAAGTCGGCCGATCGCGTCCTCGTGTTCCGGCACGATCCGGGAGGGTGGTACATGATCGCCCCGCCGGCGGGCAGCTTCAGCTGGATTCAGGCCGATGCGGTGAAGCCGCTGGGCAACCGTCGCGCCCTGGTGACGGGCAACAATGTGCCCGTGCATGTCGGCAGCCAGATCGGCGAGTCGGCGGACGTCGAGCAGGTGAAGCTCTCCACCAACGACCAGATCCAACTGATGGACGATGCCCCGGTTGTCGGCCCGAGCGGACAGAAGCTCTATCGCATCGTTCCGCCGCAACACGAATACCGCTGGATCCTGGGGCAGTTTGTCACGCCCGTTGATGCGACGCTTCGCAAGCAGCACGACAAGGATCCGTTCGGCACACCGTCGACGGCTCGCCCCGTCGCCAAGGCCGAATCGGAACCGCTGCCGCGCGGCCGCGGCATGGCGCCTCCCGAGATTGATGAAGCCGCCGCCGGCTTCGGCCCGGTGGCCCGCCCTGCCCCGAAAACGGCCGTCCGATCCACGCCTGTTCCTCACGGCTCGCCGGTCGCGGGCGTGCCGTCAGCGGCCGCGGATTTTCCCGTCACGGAAGCGCCGGTCACTCAGGAAGCGGATCTCTTCAAGCGTGAACGTCAGCAATTGATCGATATCGATGTGTCGCTCCGCAAGACGCTCGAGTCGGACATCAGCACCTGGAACCTCGACGCGCTCGAAGCGTCGTACCTCGAGCTCTCGAAGCGGGCGACCAACCCGACGATCGCCCGGCAGATCGAGCCGCGGATCAAGACCATTGCTCAGCACCGCAAGATCAAGGCGGAATACGACGATTTCATCCGGCTGACGACCGAAACGACCCGCCGCGACCAGGAACTGGCTCAGCTGCAGCGCGGGACGGCGACGGCATCGGCCACCCCGACGGGGGACATTCCGGTCGCGGTTCGTTCGCCAATGAACACGACGCCGGGCGCTCCGGCAACGGGGCCCTCCCTGGTCATCGGCTCGCCAGCCGATGAGCCTCCCGCTCCCGTCGCGGCCGAAGATCTTGCCTCGGTGACAACCCCGATGCCGAATGCTCCGGCGAACCCGGACGCTCCGGCGAACCCGCTGGCGAACTCGATCATCTTTGGCCCGCCCGAAAACCGTGCCATCCCGGGCGCTCCGAGCACTCCTGCCGCCGTGCCGGCCCCCACCGCCGATCCGTTTGAATCGCCGATCGTCCGCTCGCCGGAGGCCGCCCCGACGACAGTCGGGAGCAATCCGGTTTCAGCCCCGCCGGTCGTCACGACGGTCGCTCCGTCCGCCGGTCCGATGGGCGGGTTCGCGGCGGGACAGGTCCCCGTGATGGCGAACCGCCCTGTCGGCAACGCGCCCTTCAATGGACAGTCCGTTCCTGGTCAACCCGGCCTCGGTCAACCCGCGATTGGTCAACCGGGTCTCGGCCAGCCGGGAATCGGTCAGTCGTTCGCCCCCCAGCCGGGCGTTGCTAACGGCAGCGTTGCGAGTGCGGGCGTGCCCGACCCCACGGGTCAGCAGCCGGTCTCCGCGACCGTGCATGGCTTCTCGGGCGCCGGCATCGTGCAGAAGATGCGGCCGATGGGCCCAGGCATGCCGCAACACGTCCTGGTCGCGCCGAGCGGCCGCGTGCTGGCGTTCCTGCAACCCACGGGGAACGTCAACCTCGACAACCACATCGGTCAGCCGATCGGCGTCGTTGGTCCGCGCGTGCGTCGTGCGGATCTCCGCGGCGACCTGATCAGCGTCAACGACCTCTCTCCGGTGCGGCTTGCCCCGCGGTGACGGGATGTCATGGGCTTTCCCTGGCCATGAACCGGAGCCATGAGAACCGGTGAGCTTTGGAACGATTCTCAAAACGCTCCGCGCGAAATCACGACATCAACTGTCGTACCACGCTGGTCAGGCCAGGACGTCGCGGACGACGTTCCCTTCGACGTCGGTCAGGCGGAAGTCGCGGCCTTGGAAGCGGTACGTCAGCCGCTCGTGGTCCATGCCCAGCAGGTGCAGGATCGTCGCGTGCAGGTCGTGGATGCTCACGCGGTTCTCGACCGCCTTGAAGCCGATTTCATCGGTCGAACCGTAGCTGATGCCCGGTTTCGTTCCCCCCCCGCACATCCACGTCGTGAAGGCGTGCGGGTTGTGGTCGCGGCCGGTTCCCCCCTTCTGCACGATCGGCAGCCGGCCGAATTCCCCGCAACAGACGATGAGCGTGGATTCAAGGAGGCCCCGCGAAGCGAGGTCGAGAATCAGCCCCGCGATTGGCGTGTCGGTCTCCTGGCCGAAGCCCGCATGATTTTTCACGATGTCCTGATGGCCATCCCAGCTGCGCTCGTTCTCCATGCTGCCCGAGTAAATCTGCACGAACCGCACGCCCCGCTCGACCATCCTTCGGGCGATAAGGCATTGCTTCGCGAAATGCGAGCACTTCGGGTTGTCGAGTCCGTAGAGCTCTTGCGTGGCCTTCGACTCCTTTTCGAGGTCGAGCGCCTCGGGGGCCGCCATCTGCATGCGGTAGGCGAGCTCGAAACTCTCGATGCGGGCGGCCAGGTCTGACTCGGAAGGGTTGCGCTCGAAGTGCCGCTCGTTGAGCGAGCGGAGCAGATCGAGCTGCGCCCGCTGCTGCGGGGCGCCGACATCGGATAGCCGCTGCAAGTTGTCGATTGGCTGCCCTTGCGGCTTGAGGGCGGTCCCCTGGTAGATGCTCGGCAGGAAGCCCGCTCCCCAGTTGCTGGCGTTCCCCTTGGGAAGCCCGCGGCCAAGGGTGTCGTACATCACGACGAAGGCGGGGAGGCTCTGGCTCTCGGTGCCGAGTCCGTATGTCACCCACGAACCGACGCATGGGAAGCCCATCCGCGACATCCCGGTGTTGATGCGGAAGAGGGCCGGCGAATGATTGTTGGAATCGGTCCAGCACGAATGGATGAACGTCATCCGATCAACGAGGCCGCCGAGCTTCGGGAAGATCTCCGAGACCCACTTGCCCGATTCGCCGCGCTGCGTGAACTGGAATGGCGACTTCATCAGCGGTCCGACCGCCCCGGTGAAGAACCCGGTGTTGTTGTCGAACCCCTCGAGCTCCTTGCCGTCGCGCCTGGCCAGATCGGGCTTGTAGTCCCAGGTGTCGACCTGGCTGGGGCCGCCGTTCTTGAAGAGCCAGATGACCGACTTGGCCTTCCCCTCGAAATGAGAGGGACGCGGGGAAAGTGGGTTGGTTTGGGAGAGGGAGGCGGGGTTGGCCAGACCGCTTTGTGCGAGAAGGCTCCCCAGCGCCAGTGAACCGAATCCGCAACCGGATCGCGTCAGGAACTCGCGCCGCGACGCATAGGCGAGCGTGGGATCCGCGAAGTATCGGTCGACATGCATGGGAAGGGTCGCTTTGCAATAAGGACCGGGCGGAAGGCGACCGATCCGAGGCCTTCATCATCACGGGTCCGACGGGAACTCTGATGCGGGGTTTCCGTCGTGGAGCCCATTCTCATTTGCTCCGAAACGTCTCGCTCTGCACGATCTCGTGGACCAGTGATCTCAAGCCGTAATTCCTGGCTTCGATCTTCTTCACGATCGATTCCACGGATTCCCTGTCGGCGGGTTGGGGCGCGCGGCCGGTGGAATAGGCGATCAATTTCGCGGTCAGGGCGCGCGCGAGTTGAGGCTTGTCGCGCAAGAGCAATTGCCGGAACTGATCGATGTTCTCGAACTTCGCTCCGTCGGGCATCACGTCCGACGGGTCGACGTTCTTCCCTTTGTGGTAGGCCATCCGCCGGCCATCGACTTTCACCTCGCCGCCGTTCCCGGTGACGCGGTACCAGTCGCGCCAGCCGCCGATGCAGTCGAAGCTCTCGAGGGCGAATCCGGGCGGGTCGATCTGGCGGTGACAGACCCCGCACGATTCCACCGAGCGGTGTTTGGCCAGCTGCTCGCGGATTGTCGTCGCGCCGCGGATGTCGGGATCAATGGCAGAAACATTCTCGGGGGGCGGCGGCGGGGGCGTGCCCAACAGTCGGTCGAGAACCCAGGCTCCCCGCATCACGGGCGATGTCGTCGTTCCGTTGGCCGTCACCTTCAACACGCCGGCCATCGTCAGGACGCCGCCGCGATGCGACTCGGCCGGCAGCGCCGTCCGCTGGAACTCCCAGCCGTTCACGCCGGCAATGCCGTAATGCCTGGCGAGGCGGCCGTTGAGCATCGTGAAGTCGGATGACACGAAGTTCGTCAGGCTCAGGTCGTGCTTCAGAACATACTCGAAGAACAGCTCGGCCTCACGGATCATCGAGACCTTCAGCAGGTGGTCGAACTCCGGGTAGAGGATATGGCTCGGCTCGGTCGCATCGATCTCCCGCAGCCCCAGCCACTGACCGACGAAATTCTGCGTGAAGGCGGCAGCCTTCGGATGTGAGAGCATGCGCTCGACCTGCCGGCGAAGGACGTCGGGCCGGTTCAATTCCTGCCGCTCGGCCAGCGAGAGCAGCTCTTCATCCGGCATAGTGCTCCACAGGAAGTACGACAGCCGGCTCGCCAGGGCGAAGTCGTCGAGCGTGCCGGGCTTCTCGCGCAGGAAGAGGAATTCGGGAGAGATCAGAATCCCTTTCAGCGCGGCCCGCACCGCCACTTCGAATGTGTTTCCTCCCTCCAGCCTCGCCTTGACGATGGCCAGGAACGGGGCGACGTCTTCCTCGGCCACGGTCCGGCGGAAGGCGCGGCGGGCGAACGCCTTCAGGATGCGTGCAGCGTCGACAAGCGGCGCGTCGGACACCACCTCGACGCGATCGCTGAAGTTGTAGGCTTTGAAGTTCTTCTGCGGGAGGTCGCCGAAGATGCGGCGATGACTCTCCGGCGGCCAGGCCTCGTTCAGCGGCCCTTCAATCTCGACGTGCTGGATCGCCAGCCCCGGACCGTCCCATTTCTGGCCGCCGACCATCTTGACCGTATTGGCTCCCGCCAGGCCGTAGGGGAGCATTGAGATGGTCGTGCGCGGCTCCATGTGGCGCACGAACTCGAACACCGTCGGCTTGTCCGGCGGGGCATCGAAGTATGCAATCAATCCGGTTGTCCCCATCAACGCCGATCCGGTCCGCGTGACGCGGAACGTCACCGGCTTGTCGGGACTTTGAACGGCCGACGCCGAGATGCGGAAGCGGTATCTCCCCGCATCCGGAGGGTAGAACTCGGAGACCCAGACGTTGTGCCATTCGGACGAGCAGAAGCAGACCACCTCGCCGTCCTCGCGGATGCGGTAGACATCCTCGGTCGTCGTCCTGACGGGATGCATGTTCTTCATGCTGTATTTCTTTGCGATCAACGGCGGCGGCTTCGGGCGATTGGTGATCGCCAGACTCAGCGCCGTGGCGGCCGCTTCGAGATACTTTTCCATCAGGAACGATGAGGTGTGATGAGCCGCGCCGGCATTGTCGAAGCCATCGGCCGAGCCGTCCTGCGGCAGCTGATCCTTCAGCGGAGCCTGAATGGCCAGCAGATCGCAGAGGGTATTCTCATACTCGACCCGATTGAGCCGGCGGAGCACGACGCGTCCCTGGCTGGCCCGCGCCGCGGCCTCTGCGGACGCCACGCGGGGGGCCAGCCAGCTGGTGAGGGCCTCGATTTCCTTCTCCGTCGGACGGGGCCTGTCCTTCGGCGGCATATCGCCCGACTTCAGCCGCTCGACGACGGCCGCCCACTGCTTGCGAGCAAGGGCGTCAGCAAAGTCCGGCTTCAGGACATCGAGGGCGAGTTTGCCTTCGGGTTTCGCCCCGCCGTGGCAGGCCACGCAATGACGGGAAATCAGCGGAAGGAGCTGCTCTTCGTAGTGTCGCGTCTCGGGAGTCTCGCCGGGCTTGGACTGCGGCGGGGCGGCAATGGCCGCTGCGCCCATGAAAGTGCAACCGAAAACGGCCCACAACCCGCGATACCCGGCCATCGCATTTCTCCGCAGCACCAATCGGCAATCGCCCGCACACTCATTGATGGCCGCTTGTGGCTGAATTGTCGAGTTTCCGGTCGACTGCCGCAAGTCGCAGTGATCGTTCGCTGCGTTCTTCCGGAGCCCCCGGCGATCGTGTTCCACCATCCCCCGCACTATCTCCCTGAGACGGCGGACCCGTATCATATTCCTATGCGTGTCGTCGGCGGCCCGCGTCGACTCTCACTGCCTCCGCCGCGCTGGAAGGCCCGCGGCAGCATTCACTCTTTTGGACGAAATCACCTCGTGACAACCGAACGTCTCACTTCCGGGTTGGAACTGAAGCGCGACGCCCTTCTGGCGCGATTGGCCGGCTACGGCCGCGTGGCGGTGGCGTTCTCGGGGGGTGTCGATAGTGCGGTCGTGGCGAAGGCCGCGGCGCTGGCGTGCGGGGATCGGGCGGTTGCGGTGACGGCCGTCAGCGACAGCCTCGCTTCGGGCGAATTGGACGAGGCGCGTGAAGTCGCCTTGCAGATCGGCATCAGTCATCTGGTCGTCGGCACGCGCGAGTTCGAGAACCCGGACTACCTGCGGAATGCGTCGAACCGCTGTTACTTCTGCAAAACGGAGCTCTACACGCGGCTCGAGACGATGCTTCCCAAGCTCGAATGCGACGTCATCGTCAACGGAGCCAACCTCGACGACCGCGGTGATCATCGGCCGGGGATGCAGGCGGCGAACGAACATGCGGTGCGGAGCCCGCTGATCGAGGCGGGGCTCAACAAGGCGGACGTTCGCGCGCTGGCGCGGTTGTGGGATATTCCCGTGTGGGACAAGCCGGCGACGCCGTGTCTGTCGAGCCGGTTAGCGTACGGCCTCGCCGTCACCCCGGAGCGGGTGCGGCGGGTGGATGAGGCCGAACGGTTTCTTCGCGAGACGCTCGATCTTCGCGAATTGCGGGTGCGGCACGAGCAGAACGACCTCGCGCGGATTGAAGTCCCGGTCGCGGCGCTGCCGCGGCTTGCCGATGCGGAGACGCGCGCTGCGGTGTCGCGGAAGCTGCGCGAACTCGGTTTCCGCTACATCACGCTCGACCTGGACGGCTTCCGCTCGGGGAGTATGAATGAATCGCTCCCGCTGGTGCAACTGGGGGGCAAATAGCGGCGGCGGTATCTACGATTCAATAGCCCGACCGGCCGATGCCGATCTTCCGTCCCGCTGCCCGCAGCATGCTGCCAATCAGCAGCTTGACTGCGTCCCCCTTTGTCACTTTGGGGCGTCGCTCCCAGACGCGGTAGCCGATGCCTTCGATGCGTTCAAGGATCTTGAGACCTCCGCGGGCGAACAGATCGATGTCGATCTGCAGCCGGCCGGGAAGCCTTGGAATCAGCGGCAGGCCATCCCGCAGGAATGACCGGGCGCGGTCGACTTCGAACTTCATCAGTTCGAGGAAGGCCGGCGTGGTTCGCCGCTCGCAGAGTTCGGACTCGCTGTAGCGAAACCGTTCGCGGTCCTCGCGCGGGAGATAGATGCGGCCGATGTCGAGATCGCGGTTGACGTCCTGCCAGAAGTTCGCCAGTTGCAGCCCCGTGCAGATCGAGTCGGACCAGGCGACGTTTTCCGGCGTGTGTTGGCGGCACATCCGCAGGACGAGGCGGCCGACGGGGTCGGCGCTGCGGCGGCAGTAGTCGCGGAGCTGGTCGAAGTTGTCGTACTGATTGACGCGCTGGTCCTGTTCAAAGGCGGAGATCAGGTCTTCGAAGGGCTCGGGGGGGATCGCGAACTCATCGATTGTGGGACGCAGGGCGATGAGGACGGGGTGCGTCGGACGGCCCGCGTAACAGTTCGCGAGTTCGCTCCGCCACCAGCCGAGGAATTCGAGGGCGCGGGTCGAGTCGCCCGTTTCGTCGCCGAGGTCGTCGGCCCAGCGGCACCAGGCGTAGACGTTATAGAAGTGCTGATGCAGGGCCTTCGGCAGCAGCCAGGAAACGACGGGGAAGTTCTCGTAGTGCGACGTCGCCAGCCGACGGCAGTAGGTCTGGGCATCGGCCAGACTGAGGATGGCACGCGGCGTCGCCGATGGCCCCCAGCGATCGAGCTCGGCTTCGAATGCGGACGACGATGAGGGGGCGGCAGTCAAAAGGTGAACCCGGTCGTGGGAAGGTTTACGCTCAGCACTCATGGACGTCGACATCAGTCGCATCTGCCATTCACGGCGGATGCCGATCGCCTGAGAGGCTCGGCGACGGGTCACGGAGTGCCCCGGCTACTTTTAGTTGAGGACCTCTCGAGTTGCTACGCACAGCCTCATCGCCCCTTCGTTCCTCAATCCCGGCGGGCGGAATTCACCTGATCGCTCGATTGCACAGTCGCTGCTTGACTTCGCGTGCGGTGCATGCCAAGAATCGCGGCTGTCACGAAATCATCGTCCGGGGCGGATTCGCTGCCCGCTCCGGAGTGCTCCGGCCGGTGCGTCGGGTGTTGCACGTCAGTCTGTCAGACAGCGACGAATGAGGATAGGGGAGCCATGAGCGGCCCGATTGTGCGGACGGGGACCACGCCGAAGTTCTGGAAGAACTGGGGCAACATTTTCGGCGACCAGGCCGCAGAGGGAGCTGTCGAGTCGAAGCCCAAGGCGGCCGCGAAGAAGCCCGCCAAGAAGGCGGAAGAGAAGCCGGCAGCGAAGAAGACGGCCAAGAAAAAGAAGTGACCGCAAGGCCGCTCGAATGTGCCGGCTGAACTCAGGACCCCTGCCCTCGCGCAGGGGTCGTTTTGTTTCCGGACCTGCCCGGTAGGTAAGGTATAAAAGGTCCAAGAAGACATAGCGGTCTCGGACGGCACGACGCGAGGGTGCGAGAACGGGGTAGCTTCTGATGCGCAAGCGGGGGCGACGCGGGGCTTCGATTCAGAAGACGATCCAGTCGGCGGCGACTCCGGTGTTCGCTCTCAACGATCGCCGCCTGCTGACGCTGTTCAACGCGGGCTGCGAGGCGCTGACGGGCTGGACGGCCGAGGATGTGCTGGGCGAGCAATGCGACTACGCGGGAGACGACAACCCCTCGCACGTGACGGCCGTGACGACCGCTCTCTGTCCGCCGCCGGAGGTTTTCAGCGGGGGAGCGACGGCTTCGGTTCCCGCCGAGATCCTGCACCGCGATGGACACTGTCTTGCGAAGCAGATTCACTTCGTCCCGCTGCGCGACGCCGAAGGACACGTGCTGAGCGTCGTGGGGCTGATCACCGAGCGCGATCTGGTGAATGTTATTGAGGCCCCGCTGTCGCAACGGATGCATGCCGAGGTGGCGGCGCTGCGGAACGCTCTTCGCAGCCGGTATGGCGTGAAGTCGGTCGTGGCCCGCACCCCCGCGATGTTGCGGGTGTTGCAGCAAGTGGAGATGGCGCGGCGAGGGATGTCTCCGGTGTTGCTGCGCGGCGAGCGAGGCGTCGGGAAGGAACACCTCGCGCGGGTGATTCACACCGAGAGCGAGACGCGTAACCGGAGCTTCGTTCCGCTCGACTGCCGCACGCTCCCCGAGTTCGAGGTTCGGCAGACGTTGCGGCGGCTCTTCTCACGCGATCCGGACGACCGACGTCCCGAATCGACGCTTTCGACTGCACTGCAACCCGGGACGCTGTTCCTGCAGCACGTCGAGGCGTTGTCGCGCGATCTTCAAGAGTTCGTGGCGAAGGAGCTTGCGGGAGATTCTCCCCGACTGAGTGTGCGGATTCTTGCCGGGACGCAGGTCGATCTCGCGTCGGCTGTCGAGAATGAGTCGTGTCGCCAGGACCTCTACTTTCGGCTGACGGCGCTCGAAATCGCGATCCCGCCGTTGCGGGAACGGATCGAAGAGATTCCGCTGCTCGCTCAGGTGTTCCTTGAAGAGCGGAACCGCGGGGCCGAGACGCAGCGGAGCGGACTTTCCGAGGATGTGCTGCGGCAGTTCGCCGAGTACCGCTGGCCGGGCAACCTCGATGAGTTGGCGGCGGTGGTGGGTGAAGCATGGGCCGCGGCCGCAACGCCTCAGATTCAGGCGGCGGACTTGCCGTTCCGATTCCGAACCGGACGCGACGCCCAGGATTCGACCGGTGACGACGCGGTGCGCGTGATGCCACTCGAGGAGTTTCTGGCGGCCGCGGAGCGGGATGAGATTGAACGGGTACTGGAGCTGTGCCGGCACAACCGCTCGAGAGCGGCGGCGCTGCTTGGAATGAACCGGCCGAAGTTGTACCGGCGGATGGAGGCGTTAGGCCTAGTAGCGGGTGACGAAGTCGACGATGCGATTTCGACTTCGTCAAAGCCCGTAAGCTCTGAGGATGAGGCCCACGAAGGCAAAGATAATTAGACCGTTTCTCACGGATTCCATGATGGCTATCGCCCCCAGGCTTTTGCCAAGCGAACTCCACTACATTATCCCGCTGGCAGATCAGCACGGGACGAAAGCGAGAATCTGGGAGTGGGATCCTGAACTTGGAAGACATACCGGCCACGTCGAGCGGCTATCGTCCGACGAGATCGCCGCGTTGAGTGATCTGTACCGTGAAATCTCAGCGAGAGATCACGGTCGCCTGATCAACCAATGGCACGAGCAACACCAACTGAAGCCAGGCTTCATTGCCGCGACAACCTGGCCGGTCTACGGGCTGCTAATCCTCTTTCAGCAACTGGGGGAACGAGGCATCGCCCCGTTCAATGACGGAGAGATCCGGCCGCATCCGTAGAAGCACCGACCGGCGGCGCCGACTAACTCCGATCCCGACTGGCCGCGCCTGTGGGACTGGGCGATTCGGGTTGTCCCGCCCGCAAGGTTTCCCTATACTCCCCCAATTGAGGGAGCGAAAGGACTCGTTCAAGGCTGATCGTACCGATGCATTTTTCGCTGGTTGATCGGATCACGGCGCTGGAGCCAGGGCGGGCCATCTCGACCCTGAAGAATCTCACGCTGGCCGAAGAATACCTTCAGGATCACTTCCCCGGCTTCCCCGTCATGCCGGGCGTGATGATGGTCGAGACGCTGGTGCAGTCTGCTGCCTGGCTGATGCGGGCGACCACCGACTTTGCCTGCAGCACGACGCTGCTCAAGCAGGCCAAAGCCGTGAAGTTCAATAACTTTGTGACACCGGGCCGGTCGCTGTCCGTCACCTTGACGGTGCATGAGTGGGGCGATCGCGTCAGCACGTTTAAAGCCTCCGGCACGGTCGACGGACAGTCGGCAGTGTCGGCCCGGATCGTCGTCGAACAGTTCAATCTCTCGGACCGCAACCCGTCTTTCGCCGACAACGACAAGCGGCGAATCGACTTGCTGCGGGCTCAGTTTACCCGCCTCTGGACTCCACCGGCGGGGTAAGGCAGGGTGCGAAGAGGTGTGAAGGGGTGAGAAAAGGTGCGAAGAGGCAAGGAAAAGAGACCTCCCCGCGACTTTGCTTTCTCCCTAACATTCTTTCCACTCCCCGCTGAAACCACTGCCTTCTCCTGCCACTTCATACCTTTTCGCACCTCTTCACACCCTTTCGCACCCCGTTTACAGGCCACTCGATGAGACTTGCAGGGAAGATCGCTCTGGTGACCGGGGGAAGCCGCGGGATTGGCAAGGCCATCGTGTGGAAACTCGCCCGCGAAGGGGCGAAAGTGGCTTTTGTGTATAAAGCCAGCGCCGAATCTGCCGAAAAGATGGTGAGCGACCTCGCGCTGGATCAGCGCGAGGCGATCGCATTGCAGGCCGACGTCAAGTCGAAAAAGGACGCGGAAGCGACGGTCGAGAAGGTTCTGGAGAAGTGGGGCAAAATCGACATTCTGGTCAATAACGCAGGCGTGATTAAGGATGGTCTGCTGGCGACGATGCCGCCCGAGAACTGGGCCGAGGTCATCGAGACCAACCTGAACAGCGTCTACAACTTCTGCCACAGTGCGATGCGTTCGATGATGTCGGCCCGCTACGGGCGGATCATCAATATGTCGAGCGTCGCGGCCAACTGCGGCAACCCCGGCCAGTCGAACTATGCGGCCAGCAAGGGGGGCATTGAAGGATTCACGCGGTGCCTGGCGACCGAGATCGCCCGGCGCGGCATCACCGTGAATGCGGTGGCGCCCGGATTTATCGAGACGGACATGACTGTCGCGGTGCGGAATGCGGCAGGATCGGAAATCGAGAAGCACATTCCCTGCCGCCGCCTGGGCCAGCCCGACGACATCGCGAATGCGGTGGCGTTCTTGGCCAGCGACGAGGCCTCGTACATCACGGGGCACGTCCTGACGGTCGACGGCGGATTGACGCTGGGTGGGTTTTAGCAGGCAGGGTGCGGGCAGGCGGGGTGCGAAGAGGTGCGAAAAGGTATGAAGAGGTGCGAAGAGGCAGGATTTCAGCCGCCGGCAGAGAGAAGTCTTCCTGCCCCTTCGCACCTTTTCGCACCTCTTCACACCTCTTCGCACCCGGATTGATCCGCACCCCGATTGACGTCCGGCCGACCTTGCGTCAGCCGGTTCGCAGCAGGCCAGGAGGGTCTGTTGCTTTCCGTGGCAGCGGGGCTTCCCCCGCACTCCAATGATTCAGGAGAGTTTTCCCATGCCGATGACGCAAGACGACATCCTCACTAAGGTCCGCACCACCCTGTGCGACGCCCTCGGCGTTGACGAAGATGAAGTGACGCTCGAATCGACCCTGGTCGGCGACCTGGGCGCCGAGTCGATCGACTTCCTCGATATCGTGTTCCGCCTCGAGAAGAACTTCAGCCTGAAGATTCCCCGCGGCGAACTGTTCCCGGAAAGCCTCGCTTCGGCCGACTCGGGCTTCGTGAAGGATGGAAAGGTCACGACCGAAGGCATCGCCGAACTCCGCAAGCGCATGCCGCACGCCGACGTCGACAAGCTCGCCGCCGACCCGCGCGTCCAGAACATCCAGGAACTGTTCACGGTCGGCATGATCGTGAAGTTCCTGCAGAACAAGCTCGCGAAGAGCGCCGCCGCCTGAGGAGGATGGGGGGATTGAGGGATGGGGCGATGGGGGGAGAGGCCAACGGTTATCTCACTCTTCCGACGCTTGCTTCGCTCAATCGACTCTCATTCGTCGCTTGCGGGTTCGCAATGTTTCAACCGGAACCCGGCCTCATCCGTGAGCGCCGGGTTTCCCCGCGCTGGAAGGACTCACATGCGCTGGATCTGGATTGACCGCTTCCTCGAACTGCAGTCGGGCGTGCAGGCGCGGGCGGTCAAGAATGTGACGATGGCCGAAGAGCATCTCCACGATCATTACCCGGGCTTTCCGGTGATGCCCGGTTCGCTGATGCTCGAAGGGATGGCGCAGACCGGCGGCATCCTGCTCGGCGAGAAGAACCAGTTCAAGCACATCGTCATCCTGGCGAAGGTGCCGAACATCACGTTCCACAGCGAGGTCGTCCCCGGCGACCAGGTCATCTACACGGCGAAGCTCGTCGACGCCCGCGACGAAGGGGGCACGGTCGAGTGCACCGCTACGGTAGGCGAGCGGCTTGTCGCGGAAGCCGAGATCATGTTCGCTCATCTCGACCAGAGCGATCCGACGTTCGGCGCGATCGACCAGAAGAATTTCGTGTTCTCGATGAATCTGATGAGCGTGATGGACGTCGGGCGGGTGTAACCCTATCGCACCCGGCTTCGTGTCTGTCCCTCGACCCTTGACCCTCAGCCCTAGACCCTCCCATGCGTCGTCGCGTTGTCGTCACTGGAATCGGTTGCGTCACTCCCGTCGGCAACAGCGCGGCCGAGCTCTGGTCTTCCTTCCGCGAAGCGAAGAGCGGGATCGGGAAGATTTCGCTGTTCGACGCGTCGAAGTTCCCGACGAAGTTCGCCGCCGAAGTCAAGGGGATGAACCTCGCCGACTACGTCCCCGACCCCGAGACGTTCGCCCCCGCTGGCCGCAACATCCGCTTTGCGGTGGCGGCCGGTGTGCAGGCGATGAAGGATTCGGGCATCAATGAATCGGGGCTCGACCCGGCCCGGCTCGGCGTCTACCTCGGAGCCGGCGAAGGACAGCAGGACTTCCCGCTGTTCATGAACATGATCGCCAAGGCCCAGTCGTCCGGAACGCTCGATCTCGAGAACTTCACCCGCCAGGGGCTCGAACAGCTCACGCCCGAAATCGAACTGGAGCAGGAGCCCAACATGCCCGCGGGGCATCTGGCTCAACTGTTCAACGCCCAAGGGCCGAACCTCAACTGCCTCACCGCGTGTGCGGCGTCGAGCCAGGCGCTGGGCGAGGCGAGCGAACTGATCCGTCGCGGCGATGCGGACGCGATGATCAGCGGCGGCGCTCACAGCATGATCCACCCGTTCGGCGTGACGGGTTTCAACCTGCTGACGGCCCTTTCGACCAACAACGACGACCCCTCGCGGGCGTCTCGGCCCTTCGACAAGAACCGGGACGGCTTCGTCCTCGGCGAAGGGGCCGGCATCCTGATTCTCGAAGAGCTGGAGCACGCGAAGCGTCGGGGGGCTCACATCTACGGCGAACTCGTCGGTTACGGTTCGAGCGCCGACGCCTACCGCATCACCGACATTCATCCGGAAGGCCGCGGGGCCACCGCCTGCATGCGGATGGCGATGCGGGACGCGAAGCTCAACCCGGAAGACATCCACTACATCAACGCCCACGGCACCAGCACCGAGGTGAACGACCGCGTCGAGACGGCGGCCATCAAGGGGGCCCTGGGCGAAGCCGCCCGCAAAGTCCCCATCTCTTCCATCAAAAGCATGAGCGGCCATCTCATCGCAGCCGCCGGAGCCGTTGAAGCCATCACGTGCCTGCTTTCCATCAGGGACGGCGTCCTTCCCCCGACCATCAACTACGAAACTCCCGATCCCGATTGCGATCTGGATTACGTCCCCAATACTGCCCGCGAGAAGCCGGTGAGGTATGCTCTCTCGAACAGTTTTGGTTTCGGGGGCCAGAACATCTCTTTGATCTTCGCAGCCTACAAGGGCTGACATGTCGCTCGCGAATGTCCTGCTTGTCGCCGCCGGGGCGCTCCTGGTCTTCGACCTGATCGTCCGGACGATCTGCGGCCGCCTCGTCCTGCGGCACTTCGAGCGCAAGATCCCGTTCGCGGTCGAGCAGGCCACTCCCAACCTGTCCGCCGAGCGGATCGAATTCCCCTCGGCCGACGGCCTGACGCTCCGCGGTTCGCTGTTGCGTCACACCGACCAGAAGCCGCGCGGGCTGGTGATCTTCTGCCCCGAACTCGAAGGCAGCCACTGGTCGGCGAACAACTACGCGGCGGGGCTGTTCGCGGGGGGCTACGACGTCCTCTCGTTCGATTTCCGCAACCAGGGGGAGAGCGACTCGACCCCCGGCTACGAGCCGATGCACTGGCTGACCGAGTACGAAGTCTCGGACGTCCTCTCGGCCATTCGCTACGCCCGATCGCGTGCGGACATCGCCTCACTGCCCATCGGCCTCTTCGGCATCAGCCGCGGCGGCGGTGCGGCGCTGGCGGCCGCCATCCGCACGCCCGACGTCCAGGTGGTGGCCTGCGAAGGGGCGTACTCAACCGAATCGCTGATGCTGCACTATGTGCTGCGGTGGGCGTCGCTATACGTTCCCGCATGGGTGATGCGGCGGCTGCCGATCTGGCATGTCCGCGGAACGCTGGTGCTGGTGCGGTGGTTCTCGGGCTGGCGGAAGCGCGTCCGCCACGTGACGATCGAACGCTCGCTCCCCGTCCTGAGCGACCGCAGCATCCTCATGATCGCCGGCGGCCGTGACACCTACGTGACGCCACAGATCACCGAGATCCTGGCGAAGCGGGTCGATCCGACGCGGGAACTCCTCTGGGTCGTCCCCGCCGCGCGCCACAACGAAGCCCGCCACGTCGACCAGGCAGGCTACGACGAGCGCTTGCTGGAAGCCTTCCGCCGCCTCGAAACGCCGGTCCCGGACCGCTTCCCGCGTCTGCTGCATGTGGCGTGACGCGGAAACAGCAGGGCCACGGAAACGACGGATTCGAAGGAGGGATCATGGAGACTTCCAAGCGTTGAAACGTCGCTCCGTCGCTTCTTGGCAACAGCTGCCAGTGCACGCGCGAAGTTGTCGCTGTTGCATCGGGTAGTGCTCGACACGCTACAATCCGTGCTGCTGTCAGCACCTTCGGTGGCCTTGTAGGGATACGCCACGATGACGCGCAACTCATTCCGATCGATTGTGTTCTGGTCGGTGGCTCTTGTGGCAGTGTGTGGTCCGGCAGACGCACAACAGGGGCAGTCGCCACGTCCATCGCCGGGAATCGTCCCGTCAAGCCCCAAGTCGGAAAAGCAGATCGAGCAGCGGGGCAAACTCGGACTACCCCTCAACACGAAAGTGACATTGAAGGGCACCGTCGTGGATGGACCATTCAAAGGGTATGACGGCGGGCCCAACCTTCGCGTTCGATACATCAACGGAGTGGCCACGCAGAAAGATATTCAGCTCACCCTTCGCGAGGAATTCAGCGTCCGTGGAGACTCCACATCGGATCGCTCCGAACGGGGTTTCCGATTCGGAGAGTCCTATGAAATCATCGGACATGAAGTCGGCGAGTTCGTCGGAGTGAATCCTAACAGCAAGCAAATCGTGCAGGCGGCGCCTCGCCATTTTCATTACTTCTTTGAAGTGGAGCAACGTCGCACAATCAATCCCTCAGAGTTCACGCCGGACGAATTTGTCGGACGCGAAGCGCTCTTCGAAGGAACGGCGCGCACCGTCGAAGGAGAACCCTCAATCGTTGCCGGCGATTGGCGCTTGATTGTGCGTCCCAAGGACGACTGGGATGACAGTTTTGTCGGTCATCGAGTCGAGGTCTTCGGCAAAATCAGTCGATCGTCGAAGCCAGGCGTTTATCGCGTTGAACCTGCGATTCCGCGACTGGTCGATCTCAAGGATCAAAAGGGACGGAAAGTTTCCCTTCGTGGCGCTGCCCGCAGCATGAACGGTCACTGGTGGTTCTACTACCGAGGACAGAATCTCTACGTCGACAACATGGACAAGCTGCCGGATTGGTCCGCCGAGAACCACTTCCGGCCGATGCAGATCGATGGAACGTTGGACGAAGCTGATCTGCCGGACGTCAAAGACGTCGGGCGTGTGAGCGCACCCCCGCTCCGCAAACATTTCATCGTCCGAAACGCATCATGGAAGCCATTGCCGCCATTGCTCGCACCCGAGCGGTTAGACAACGCCAACCCGCCCTGGTGAGACGCTTCGCGCGACTCTCCGTCCAATCCGTCGTTTCCGTGGCCCTGCCATTTCGTCTTTGATCGTCAGTTCCCGCTCACCCACGGCAGCGGAGCCCCGGCTTTCGGCAAACGGACGAGGTCGACCCCCTGCACCTCGGGATGCCGGGCGATCTCGGCGAGGGCTTCGGCGGACGGCTCGTTGTCGAGGTTCAGCACGGCGACCGAGTCGTAGCCCGGCTCATTCCGCTCGCGGCCGAGGGCCATATGGGCGATGTTGACCTGGTGCTTCCCGCACTCGGTGCCGATGTACCCGATGAGCCCCGGCACGTCGCGGTGGCGGTAGATGAGCAGCGTTCCGTCGAGGTACGCATCGAGGTGGTAAGGGCCCAGCTTCACCAGCCGCAGGAACTGCTTGCCGAAGATCGTTCCCGCCGCCGTCAGCTCGCCCCGATCGGTCTCGATCGAGGCGGTGATCATCGTCGTGAAGTTGCTCGGCTCCTGCGACGACGACTCGCTGATCTCGACGCCGCGCTCCTTCGCCATCATCTCGGCGTTCACGATATTGACCGACGTTTCGAGCGCATCTTGCATCAGCCCCGCCGCAAAGCTGGCGGTGATCGGCTTGTGCTTCTTCGTCGCCGCCTCGCCGCGGAAGTTGATGCGAGCGCGGCGAATGCCGCTGCCGCGACCCCAGCGGGCGAGCAGCAGCCCCAGCCGGTAGGCAAGGTCGAGGTAGTGTCCCATCTCCTGCATCTCGGTTGCCGAGATCGGCGCCATGTTCACCGCATGCCGCACTTCGTTGCGAAGCAGGAACCCCGTGATGATCTCAGCCGCTTCGACCGCCACCAGTTCCTGAGCCTCGTCGGTCGAGGCTCCAAGGTGCGGGGTGAGAAGAATGTTCTTCTGCTTAAGGAGCCGGCTGTCCTTGGGGAGCGGCTCGGTCGCGAAGACGTCGAGGGCCGCCCCGCCGACGTGCCCCGATTCGAGTCCGTCGCACAAGGCCTCTTCATCGACGATGCCGCCGCGGGCGCAGTTGATGATCCGCACCCCCTTCTTCATCGTCTTGAGCCGCTCGGCGTTGATCAGGTTCTTCGTCTCGGGGGTGAGTGGCGTGTGGAAGGTGACGTAATCGCACTTCGTGAGGATCTCGGCGACGTCCTTGTGGAACTCGATCCCCATCTCGGCTGCCTTCTCAGCCGAGAAGACGGGGTCGTATCCCAGCACCTTCATTTCAAGGGCCTGAGCCCGCGCCGCCACCGCCAAACCAATCCGCCCCAGCCCGACGACCGCCAGCGTTTTCCCGGCGAGCTGCGTCCCGCGAAGCTTCCGGTCGAATTCCCCCTGCACCATTTTCGCGTGGGCCGTCGCAATGTGCCGAGACAGGGCCATCATCAGCGTGACAGTGTGCTCAGCCGTGCTGATCGTGTTGCCGGCCGGCGTGTTCATCACCACGACGCCCGCCCGGGTGGCGGCCGCGAGATTGATGTTGTCGACCCCCACCCCCGCCCGGACGATCGCCTTGAGACGCGTCTGTCCGTCGAGAATCTCCGGCGTCAGCTTGTATCCGCTGCGGATCACCATCGCATCCGCCTGGCTCACCGCAGCCCGCAAGTCGTCCGCCGACATCTTCTGGCTCCCCCGATCGTCCACCTCAATGCCGGGAGAGGCCTTCAGGATCGCGAGGCCGGCAGGGGACAAAGCATCGGTGACGAGAACGCGGAACATGGGACACCACCAGAACGAAGCCAGTAAACAGTCAAATGGTCGAAAGGCGGGCAATCGCCGGACGGCGACATGCTAGTGTCTCGCCCGCCGCCAATCGAGAGACTGCGGGCAAAAGATTCGTTCGCATGAACGGTTTCTGATGGTCCTTCTCCGCACGGAAGTGGTTACAGTAAGCTGTTCAAACCCCTGTCGGACATCCTGACGCCCCTTCGTGTTCTCGACGAAGGAACGTTGATGTGCATCACTGGCACGACGGAACGATCGAGCCCTTGCCCCCATCGAGGAGCACACGATGAAACTTCACCGCCGCTCGTTTCTTCGCGCCGCCGGCGTGGCCATGGCGCTGCCGATGTTCGATGCGTTCGCTCCGCGCCGCACTCTGGCGGCCGAAGCCGCGGCCGTTCCGCGCCGGATGGTCTTCATCAATACCCCGTTGGGGGTTCACCCCGAGTACTTTTTTCCCAGGCAGTCGGGACGCGACTATGATCTGTCGCCCTACCTGGAGATCCTCAAAGACTTACGTGATGAATTCACCGTCGTCTCGGGATTGTCGCACCCGGATGTCGGGCCCAGCCACGACTCCAACCAGAGCTTTCTGACTGGAGCCCCGCACCCGGAACGTCGGGCGGGCTTCCGCAACAGCATCTCGATCGACCAGTTCGCCGCCGAGCACATCTACGGCCAGACGCGGTTCCCCACGCTCCCGCTGTCGTGCGAAGGGGGGACGCTGTCATGGACGACGAGCGGGGCTCCCGTCCCGGCCGACTCCTGGCCGTCGAGCGTCTTCGCTCAGCTTTTTCTGGAAGGCCGGCCGGACGTCGTCGAGGCGCAGGCCCGCCGCCTCGCGGACGGGCAGAGCGTTCTCGATGCCGTCCGCGACCAGGCCCGCAAGCTGCAGCGCGACCTCGGTGCGGGAGACCGTGAAAAACTCGACGAGTACTTCACCAGCGTCCGCGAACTCGAGCAGCGGCTGGCCCAGGCCGAGGCCTGGTCGAAGCGGCCCAAGCCGAAGGTCGACGCGAAGCCTCCGGTCAACGTGCAGAACAGCGCCGACGTCATCGGCAAGACGCGGGTCTGGTTTGACCTGATCCATCTGGCCCTGCAGACCGATTCGTCGCGGCTCGTCACGCTGCAGCTTCTCGGCACCAGCAGCGTCCCGCCGATCCCGGGGGTGAGCCAGGGGCACCACGACCTGTCGCACCACGGGCAGGACCCGACGAAGATCGCGCAGCTCAAGATCCTCGAAACCGAGAAGATGAAAGTGCTCGGCAACTTCCTTTCTCAGCTGCGGAATTCGAAGGAAGACGGCCAGAGCCTCCTCGACCGGACGATGGTCTTCTTCAGCAGCAACCTGGCCGACGCCAGCAAGCACAGCGTCAAGAACATGCCGGTTCTGCTGGCCGGCGGCGGGTTCCGCCACGGCCAGCATCTCGCCTTCGACCCGGACAAGAATCCCCCGCTGTGCAACCTGTTCGTCAGCATGCTCCAGCGAATGGGAATCGAAGCGGACCGATTCGCCTCCAGCACCGGGACGCTCACCGGCTTGGAACCCGCGAGTTGATCGCGGCGGGCGCTGGAGGAATCCGCGACGCGTCCCCTCACTCCCGCGGTTTCGTCCAGGTCTCGGACCACGCGAGACAGCAACTCGTCATGGGCCGGCCCGAACGATCCTGCGGAATCACCCGGCCGGTAGCGACTTCTTCATTGAAGGTCAGCTGCGCCGCACGGGCCGGCAGAAACGTGCTGTAGACGCCCAGAGGACGATTCATGGCGCCGGGCGGCATCGTCAGGATGAACGGCGGCATCAGGTCCCACCACGACAGGAGGACGGAATCCCGCGCCGAGACGATCCGTTCTTCCACCGTGCTCAACGAATGCCCCGCCCGTTCGAACTTCGCGTCCGTAATCGGAAGCGACTCGTCGGCGAACGGCTTGTAGAGCATCACCTCGATTGTTCGCTGCAGAAAGCGGGCGACCGCCGGATTGTCTGCATAGATTCGCGGCGTCTTCCCGACGAGCGGGCTTTCGAGGAACAGTGCATGCCCCTGCCCGACAGGTGACCAGAGGACGCGCCAGTGGCTGGCGCGGTGCGTGAACGTCGCGCCGTCATCGTTGGACAGACGCAGGAAGGAGTTCTCCCCGGTCATCACCGGGTCGTGCGGGTCGACGAGTTGGGGTTCCGGCATGGTCACTTCACCTCCATGAATCGGACGCAGACCGGGCTGGCCACCTTCACGCTCGCCTCGGTCGGCGACAGCGCGCCGGTCGATTGATCGATGCGGAACACGATGACGTTGTCCCCCGACTGATTGGCCACCAGCATGTACTTCCCCGTCGGCTCGATGGCGAAGTTGCGGGGAGTCTTCACCCCCATGCTCTGATGGCCGACCGCCTTCACCGTACGCGTCTGCGGGTCGACCGAGAAGATGGCGATCGAGTTGTACGGGTCGCGGTTCGAGACATAGACGAACTTGCCCGACGGATGGACAACCGTCTCGGCGGTGCTGCCCCCCTTGCGGACGACGTCTTTCGGCAGCGTCGAAAGAACCTGCCGCTGCTTCAACTCTCCCTTGTCGGCGTCGTAGTCGCAGACGATGAGGGTCAGGTCGGTCTCGCCGTTGACGTAGGCCGTCTTGCCGTCCGGCTGCCAGGCGAAGTGACGCGGGCCGGCTCCCTTGGGCGTGTCGAAGGCTCCGTGCCGCGTCAGCGTCCCCTTCTCCGGGCTAAAGGCGTAGATGATGACCTGATCGAGCCCCAGGTCGCAGCAGAGCGCGAATTTGTTGGCCTTGTCGACGTGAATCGAATGCCCGTTCTTCCGCGGTCCTTCGTGCTGCTGAAACGACGTCGCCTTGCCAAGCTTGCCGTCCGCTTCGACAGGCAGGCAGAGGCAGCTTCCGCCAGTATAGTTGGCCGCGAGGACGTTTTTTCCCGTCGGATCGACGATGAGGTGGCACGGTGCGCCCCCCTGCGAGGGCTGCGAATTGAGGTACGTCAGCTTGCCCGACTCTCCGTCGATGGCGAACGCGCTGATCGTCGCCTGCCCTTCATTGACCGCGTACAGAAACTTTCGATTTGGATGGAAGGCGATGAAGGACGGATCGCTCGTTTCCCCCGCCAGCGTCGCAGGAGAAAGCGAACCGTCCTTGAGGTTCAGTTCGCACTGATAGATCCCCTTGCTTTCCTTCCCGCTGTAGGTCCCGAAGTAGACACGGTACTTCTCCTGGGCCGCCGCGGATGCCGACACCGCCGCAAGCATGCCGGCGGCGAGAATGAATCGAAAAGCCATCGATGTCGTCTCCTGGAAGTCTCAGCGGGGAATGGGCGTTGATGGAGGTCGTGTGTGCTGCCCGGCATGAGAGTCTCGTGGCTCGAATCGTGCGCGACGCAGACCGGCTCGCATTATGTCCATCAACGAGTGGATCCCGATAGGTCTCCCCAGCTGGGCGGACAAATTCATTCTCAATGGCAGCACAAAACCAGATGCCAGTTCACGGCGCGGGCTCGGCCAAAAATCCAGTGGCAAGCGTTCATCGAGCCAACGGCTCGGGAGCGCTATTGGCGGCTGAGAGAGGATCGCTTCCCCGTCCCCCAATCACGGCGCCAGCCAGCGCGCCGACGAGGGCCATGGCCAGCACGTCCTCGCCCAGCATCGAGGGATCGCCGAATAAGGGCGACGAGCAACCTCCGGCGATGGCCCCCAGCACCGCACCGGTTGCGAATCCGAACAGTGCCGCGCCGACGACCGACAAGGTCACGATGACGCATCGGCCGATCCAAGTGGCGAAGAAGGGGGAGGACAGGGCTCTGTCCCACGGATCGCATAGCTCCGACTCTGCCGAAATCGCGCCGGTGCAGAACGCTTCGTTGATCTCCAACGTGTTCGGTGCGGCATTTCGCGAGGGAACTTGATGAGGGATCTCAATCGGTTGACCTTGGAACGAGGGATGAAGTGCGAACATGGCAACCTCCGCGGAAAGCGGGCGCCGGCATCGCCAGGCGAGTTGCCTGGTTTCTCCGGCACACGTCGGAAGAGAGAAAAGCACGCGGGATGCCAGCCAGGTCGAACTTGCCAGAACTCATCAAGTCGCCTCAGGATTTGGTGCCTGCACTTCGGCCGGCGCTTCAATCGGGACGCGGGTAATGGCCCCTGGATCATGCACGTTGCAGGGCCGCGTCGTGCAATCGGCACGAACCGGAGACGCCCCCACTTCCGTGCGGGTGTCGAGAGGAGCCCCTCATCAATGAGCGGTGAGGCGGCCTTCGCCGAGTTCCGTCGCTGGTCAATTGCTGGAGTGCTCCGGTCCACCCCGGATCTTCAATCCGTTGAAGAAACCTCCACTCCCCTAGAATGAAAGGACATCCAGCGTGCCGAGGGGAGCCTTCAGGGTGTCATGCCCGTCATCTCCCCCGTCATCTTCATGGCGGTCGACGACTAAGGCCCGCGGACATCCCGTCCGCTCACTTGGCGGCCATCGTGCGAACGCCTAGGGTGTGCATTCCCATTCCTTGAGCCGACGAAATCCGAGTGAGTTGCGGGTCTATGAGCAAGCCAGTTCAGCCGAGCGGTCCGTCGGGAAAGTCTTCCAATGCGGGTCCTCGCGAACCCCAGGAAAAGAAGGCGGGGTTTCCCCCGGGACGAAGCTGGGTCTGGGTTCCCGTGATCCTGCTGCTGAATTATCTCGTAATGCGTCTGGTCCTGCCGGGAGAGGAAGATCCCGCAAAGGTCCCCTATACGTTTTTCCGGGAGCAGGTCGGGGCCGACAACGTCCACGCGATCTACGGCCGCGGCGAGACGATTTCGGGCCGCTTCACCAAGCCGGTGATGTTCCCGAAGCCGTCGGACGAGAAAACGGAGGGGGAGAAGGGAGAAAAGAAGGACGTCAAACCGCGTGAGGTGCAGGACTTCACGACGATCATTCCCGCCTTCGTCGATCCCGGCCTCGAAGGGTATCTCATCAAGCACGGAGTCGAGATCCGGGCCGAGCCGATCCGGCAGGAAGGAAACGCGTTCCTGAACCTGCTCTATGGCTTCGGCCCCGCCATTCTGCTGGTCGCCTTCTACGTCTGGATGTATCGAAAGGCCCAGGGGGGCGGCATGGGGCTGATGGGGATCGGCCGCAGCCGGGCCCGCCGCTTCGACACCGAGAAGGATCAGCGCTTTACGTTCAGCGATGTGGCGGGAATCGACGAAGCCGAGAACGAACTGGTCGAGATCGTCGACTTCCTCCGCGATCCGGCGAAATACACGCGCCTGGGGGGAACCGCGCCCAAAGGGGTGCTGCTGATCGGGGCCCCGGGAACCGGCAAGACGCTTCTGGCTCGGGCCGTCGCGGGGGAAGCAGGCGTCCCCTTCTTCTCGATGAGCGCCTCGGAATTCGTCGAGATGATCGTCGGCGTCGGTGCGGCGCGCGTTCGCGACCTCTTCAAGCAGGCCCGCGAACACGCGCCCGCAATCATCTTCATCGATGAGCTCGATTCGATCGGCCGCGCCCGCGGGCAGTTCGCCATGGGAGGCTCGAGCGAACAGGAGCAGACGTTGAACCAGATTCTCACCGAGATGGACGGCTTCTCGAGCCGCGAGGGAATCATTGTCCTGGCGGCCACCAATCAGCCCGACGTGCTCGACAAGGCCCTGCTCCGCCCCGGACGCTTCGACCGCCGCGTCGTCGTCAACCTCCCCGATCGCAAAGGACGCGAGGCAATTCTCAAGGTTCACACGCGCAACGTGCCCCTGGGCCCCGACGTCAACCTCGGCGAAATCGCGTCGGCAACCCCGGGACTCTCCGGGGCCGATCTCCGCAACCTCGTCAACGAGGCGGCCCTCCTGGCGGCCCGCCGGGACCAGAATTCGGTCGCTCAGAAGGACTTCATGGACTCTCTTGAGAAGATTGTCCTGGGGCCCGAGCGGCCGCTCATCATGAGCCCCGAGGACCGCGAACGGATCGCCTACCACGAAGGAGGCCACGCGATTCTCGGTCTCGTCGTGCCCGGGGCCGATCCGGTCAATCGCGTCACCATCGTGCCCCGTGGCCAGGCGCTGGGCGTGACGTACCAGCGTCCGGAAAGCGACCGCTACAACTATCCCGAGGCCTACCTGCGGGCCCGCATCGTCGGCATTCTGGGGGGCCGCGCCGCCGAGGAAGTCGTCTACGGAACGAAGACCACCGGAGCGGAAAGCGACATCGAGCAGGCGACCAGCCTCGCCCGCAGCATGGTCACGCGCTGGGGCATGAGCGACAAGCTCGGAATGGTCCAGCTTGCTCCACGCGAAAATCCCTATCTCGGAGGCCGAGGGGGCTACGGGGGCGAGCGCCCCTTCAGCGACCAGACGGCCGAGACCATCGATGCCGAAGTGCTGCGGATTATCGGTGACTGCCACGACGACGCGCGGCGACTCCTCGCCGAGCACCGCCCCGCTCTCGACGCCCTGGCCCGGGCACTTCTCGAACGCGAGACCCTCGACCAGCAGCAGATTCTCGAAGTGACCGGGCTGCCTCCCGCTCCGCCCCTCAAGACGGGAATGATCCCTCCAGCCCCCGTGCCGGCCGGTGGACCGAACGACCAGCCTTCGGAAAGCTCCTCATCGTCAGCGCCCTGAGACGCACGGACCGGCGTCGTCCCGCTGCCACCTGACCTGACACGGTCCGCTTCCCCTCTCCCGCGAGGGATAGAATGGAAGTGCGGATCGTTGGATCGAATCGATGTCCCGAATTGTTCCGGGCGGAGAACGAGGAATGAGCACATCGACCGCACCGGTCGCGGATTCGGACGCCGTCGGCTGGCGGTTCGACAACACCTATGCACGTCTCCCGGAATCGTTGTTCGTCCCGTCGAAACCCGCGGTGGTCCGCGAGCCGCGCATGGCCGTGCTGAACTTCCCACTGGCCGAAGAACTTGGCCTGAACCTTGCGGCTCTCGCGTCCGACGCGGCCGCCGCGCTGTTCGCCGGACAGGCCCTCCCCTCCGGCTCATTTCCGATCGCACAAGCGTATGCGGGGCATCAGTACGGCGGGTTCACGATGCTCGGCGACGGCCGTGCCATTCTGCTGGGCGAACACCGGACCCCCTCCGGCCAACTCGTCGACATCCAGTTCAAGGGGTCTGGGCGAACGCAGTTTTCGCGGCGCGGCGACGGCCGCGCGGCCCTCGGGCCGATGCTTCGCGAATACATCATCAGCGAGGCGATGGCCGCCCTCGGCATCCCCACGACGCGCAGCCTCGCCGTCGTCACCACCGGCGAGCCCGTCTACCGCACCGTGCCCCAGCGAGGCGCCATCCTCACGCGCGTCGCGGCCAGCCACATTCGCGTCGGCACCTTCGAGTATGCCGCTCGCCGCGACGAGACGACGTTGAAAACCCTCGCCGACTACGCGATCGAACGCCACTACGCAGAACTCTCCGACTCCCCGCAGAAGTATCGCGAGTTCTTCCGTGCGGTGACGGAACGCCAGGCGGCGCTCGTCGCACGCTGGCTGTGCGTCGGGTTTATCCATGGGGTGATGAACACCGACAACGTGGCGATCTCTGGAGAGACCATCGACTACGGCCCGTGCGCCTTCATGAATGCCTACGACCCAGCCACCGTCTACAGCTCGATCGACCATGGCGGGCGTTATGCCTACGGCAACCAGCCGCACATCATGCAGTGGAATCTCGCCCGCCTTGCCGAGACGCTGCTCCCCCTCTTCGATTCCGACCCGGATCAGTCGGTCGCGTTTGCGAAAGAAGTTCTCATGGAATTCCCCGCGCGGTTCGAGAAGCACTGGCTCGCCGGGATGCGCAGCAAGCTCGGCCTCACCACCGAACAGCCCGACGACCTCGACCTGGTCACGTCCCTGCTTGACGGGATGCAGAAGACGCAGGCCGATTTCACGCGGACATTCCGCTCATTGTCCCGCGAGCAACCGGACGACGTCTGCCCGGATGGCGCCGCGGAACTCGCCGCATGGACCGCGCGCTGGCACGAACGCCTCCAGCGCGAAGGCCAGTCTCTGGCCGCGGTCCGCACCCGGATGCGGAAGGTCAACCCGGCCGTCATCCCGCGGAATCATCGAGTGGAAGAAGCGCTGTCCGCGGCCGAGGAACGGGACGACTTGTCCCCGCTCCACCGGCTCGTCGATGTCCTCTCCTCGCCTTTTGACGAACGTCCCGAGTTCGCCGAATACGAGGAACCGCCCGCCGACGAGTCCGGCTACCACACGTTCTGCGGTACATGACCTCGCCCGGCGGGCGAATCAAAAATAGGCTGGCCACGCCTCGAAACCACGACGCGATTTCCCACCAACGCCGCACGGCATCAGTCAGCCGAGAGAAGACTCGCACGCTCCCCTTCGGTGCAGCACATCCGCTGCTCAGGGTTTCAACTCGCGCGGCGACTCGCTCTCCGGCGATTCCCTGGCCTCGGCGTCGTCAAACTCGGCCGCCGCTTCGCGAAACGCTTTCGACATTTCATTCCAGGAGCGGTGCGCTCCCGCACTCAGATCCTTCCAGGCCGACCCGCTGTCTCGGCGGAGCTCATCGAGCTTCTTCTGCATCTCCTCGCGCTTCATCTTCAGGTCCGCCAGGCGCGTCCGCCACGTCTCGCGCGTCTCGGCTGAAAACTCTTTCGACCTGTCGTTCAGCCGTCGCTCATACTCGGCCATCCTCGCATCCATCCGGGCGAGCCTCTGCTGGGCTTCCGCCACAAACTCATCCTTGGACTGCGCCGCAAATTCCGATGCCGCCTGAAATGCCTCCCGCGACTCATCGATGACTTTCCTGGCGGTCACTTCCTGGCGGGCGTAGGTCTCGGGAAGCTCCGGCGGAACGGGAGAGTCCACCCCCGCGGTCTCCGGAGGAGACGACGGCGCCGCAGGAACGGGCTTCGGCGTCACTTCTGAGGTTTTCGGCCCCAGTTCCCTGGCACATCCACCCGCCACACAGACCAGGGCACTCAGCACGACCAGACAACAGATCTTCATCACAGCGACCTCCGATAGCGAAATGAGGCGCGACCGGCGCGCGGCCCTTGGAGCCGCATCCGAGTTTCCAACTCTTCGTCCATTATCTCCCTGAGAGCCAGCGCGCGCACCGGGCAAAAGCTGAGGCGGCCACGTCCGGGGATGACTCACCCGTTCTACTGCGACTCGTTCAAGAATGGGGGTTGGATGGCCGGGTCTGAGGTTTTGCGATGGCCCGGAATGAGTCATGTCGAACGCATATGTAACTCACCGACCACGATTGTGAGACGCGCGGCCATGGATGTTTGTGCTTGACGCCGAAGGCGGTCAATGCGGCGGCCGAGGGGCGCGAGGTGGCGAGCGCACCCTGAGTGGAATCGACGTGACAACCGAGGACCGTATCGAACGCCTCCACGGAACGGCCGAAGCCTTCACACGCGCGGGGCGGTCGGCTCGATCTGCACGGGTTCAAACTGACCCTGCAGCCGCACGACCGCCTCATTCGGGTCCATGTTGAACAGGGCGCGTCCGCCGGTCCCCCAGCGCCCGCTGCGGTAGTGGAATACGGCTGCCGCATCGCGAATATCGCTGACCGCGGCCACCCCTTCCATCTCACCCCCTTCGATGGCTTCAAAACGGATGTTGACCCCCACGAAGGCGGTCAGCAATCCCGAATTCACGTCGCGGGCGTAGCGCACTTCATCGTGCCACTCGCAGTCGAGCCACCGCAGGCCGCGCGGCTTGCCGAGCGTGCTGGCGAGATCGAAGAACTTCGCTTCCAGCATCTCCCGCTGGAAGCGGAATCGCCGCACCGACTCGCGGACTTCCGCCGCTTTCCGCCGCAAACGCCAGGGCTTCCAACCCACGGCGCCGACAAGGCCCAGCGCAGCAAACGCGATTCCGCCGGCGACGGGTGCAGAAAACCATTCCATGACGGCTGTCCTGAGGGGGATCCCGGCCGCGTCAGATCACTCGGACGGTTGGCCCTTCGCGAAAACCACTCAGTGGTGCGGAAGGCAACCAGAATCAGAACCACGGGACCAGGGAATTTCTATCTTAGACTCGCCCGATTCGCGCTGACAAGATGCCACATTCCGATTTCATCGATCCACCTCCTCTCGCTTGATTCGCCACGCCGGGCGCTGGATCCTGTGCGTTCGTCGGATCGGGGGTCAGTGACGCTCTCTTACCCATCAGGTCTCCCATGGCGGCCGCTCGCAAAGTCATCATCACCTGTGCGGTGACGGGGTCGATCCACACCCCCACCATGTCCCCGCACCTCCCGATTACCCCCGAGCAGATCGCCGCCAGCGCCATCGGCGCCGCCGAGGCCGGCGCCTCGATCCTCCATCTCCACGCCCGCCAGCCCGAGAACGGCTGCCCCACGCCCGACCCCGAAGTCTTTCTGAAGTTCCTGCCGGTCATCCATGCGGGGACCGACGCCATCATCAACATCACCACCGGCGGCGGCCACAACATGACCGTCGAGCAGCGGCTCGAGGGACCGCTCCGCTGCCGTCCCGAGATGTGCTCGCTCAACATGGGCTCGATGAACTTCGGCCTTTATCCCGCCCTCGATCGCTTCCGCGGCTGGAAGTACGAGTGGGAACCGCAGTATCTCGAACGGACCCGCGACTTCATCTTCCGCAACACGTTCCACGACATCGAAACGATCGTCCGCCGCCTCGGCGACGAGCACGGAACGCGGTTCGAATTCGAGTGCTACGACATCGGCCACCTCTACACGCTCAGCCACTTCCTCGAGCGCGGCATCGTC
This sequence comes from Planctomycetaceae bacterium, assembly GCA_020850695.1. Lineage (GTDB taxonomy): Bacteria > Planctomycetota > Planctomycetia > Planctomycetales > Planctomycetaceae > JADZEF01. The sequence goes on from JADZEF010000345.1 coordinate 47,554, forward strand.
AAGCCGCCGCTCTTCGTGCAGACGATTTTCGGCATCCTCGGCGGCATCGGAGCCGACCCCGAGAATTTGATCCACATGCGGCGGATGGCCGACAAGCTCTTCGGCAGCGACTACGAATGGTCGATCCTCGCGGCGGGCCGCCACCAGACGAACCTCGTGACGACCGGCGCCATCATGGGAGGCAACGTACGGGTCGGCCTCGAGGACAACCTCTACCTCGAAAAGGGAGTCCTGGCCGAATCGAATGCCGCACAGGTGAAGAAGATCCGTACGATCCTCAAGGAGCTCTCCCTCGACATCGCCACGCCGGCAGAAGTTCGCGAGCGATTGCATCTCAAGGGACGCGGGAACGTCGGCTTCTGACCATCGAAAGCCGCGTCAACCCATAGCGCACCCCTGCAGCCGATCCAGCAGCGCCGGCGGCGTCGTCTCGACGACGATCAACTCGCGATGACCGCCGCGGATGAACCCCGACTCGATCGCATGATCCACCAGCGACACGAGCGGATCAAAGAACCCCGCGACATTCAGCAGCCCGATCGGCTTCGCGTGCAGCCCCAATTGACGCCACGTGATGATCTCGAAAAGCTCTTCGAACGTCCCGTAGCCGCCGGGCATCGCGATGAACGCATCCGAAAGCTGCGCCATCAGCGCTTTCCGGGCGTGCATGTCGACCACCAGCCGCATGTCGGCCACGCGCGGGTGAAGCAGTTCCGTCGTCGCCAGGGCGTGCGGAATGACGCCGATGACCTCGCCGGAGGCCTCAAGCACCGCATCGGCGATGACCCCCATCAGCCCGACGCTCCCACCTCCATAGACCAGGGACTGCCCGCGACGCACCATTTCGCGACCCGTCTCGACGGCCGCCGCACGAAACCGCGGATCGCCCCCCGGCCGCGAACCGCAGAACACGCACACGCGGCGGAACGGATTCGTCCCATTCGTCATTGCACTCTTCGGACGATCGCTCGATTCAGACATCACTTCTCGTTGGTCTTCCACTCAATCTGCGCCTTGCCGCGAAGGTCCCGCAGGATCTCCTCCCGCAACGACAGCTGCACGCGCTGCAGGACTTCGCTGCGGACATCCTCCAGACTCAAATCCCCCGCCTTGCGTTCGGTCACTTTAATCAGATGCACCCCGAATGGGGTCTGAACCGGCGCACTGATCTCTCCCGTCTTCAGCTCGAACGCCGGCCGGGTGAACTCGACCGGCATCTTCCCGCGGTAGGGAAAGAACCCGACATCTCCTTCGTTCGCCTTGCTCGCAGCCTGTGAATGGGCTTTCACCGCCTCGGCAAACGTCAGCTTTCCTGCAAGGATCTCGGAACGCAGGGACGACAACTTCTCTGCGGCCTCTTTCCGCTCCGGGCTGTCGGCGGCGGCCGGCGGGATGATGAGAATGTGCGACGCCCGCAACTGCGTTCCATCCAGCTCGGCCTTGTGCGCCTGCCAGTACTCCCGCAACTGCTTGTCGGGAATCATGCGGCGGGCGTAGAGCGTCCAGCCCAGCATGCCGGTCACTTCCTGCTTCAGCCGCTCGGGCGTGAATCCCAGCTTCGGCAGCACGTTCGCGGGCTCGTCCCCGTTGCGCTGGATGACGGTGTTGATCCGCGCGATCTGTGCCGCCACCTCTTCTTCCGGAACCGTCGCCTTCCGGTCCTTGAGAAACTCCTGCATCAGCCGCTGATCAATCAGTTGCTCCAGCACCTGCTTGCGGGCCTTTTCGCGGTCGTCCGTCCCGACCCGGCGAAGCATGTAGCCGAACTCGAGGTCTCCTGCCGTGATCGGTTTTCCGTTCACGGTGACGATCACGGCTTTCGCGTCCTCGTCGTCCGCCATGATTCGCCCGCCGATCATCAGCACCAGTAAGCCGGCGACCGCAACCCGAGAGGGCGGTCCGGGGCGGCGTAAGGGGCAAGCGAGTCGGGAAATCATGAGGACGAGTCCCTTCGATCCGGGGCAGACAGCATTTCTTTGTGACCGGGCGCGGTGAGTATATCCATCAATCCGCAGCAGGGGGACAGCGATTTCGCGTGTGCGCGATACGCGTCACGATCGCAGGTGCGGTCCGGTTCCCGTCGGCTTCCGAAGGTTCGCTCATGAAGAATCTACTGCGCGAGCGTGATTTGTGGGAAGATTTCGATCGGAATTGCGTTTCGTCGTGTGCCGTTTGAGAGTTGCATCCCACTTCCCGGATCTGGTGGAACGTCTGACACTGTCTCTCGACGACGAACGCGCGCGATTGTCCGCAGCTACAGTAAGCTCCTGTCCGCAGGCCGTGTTCATTGCCTTGTGTCCGCAGGCCAGCTGCCTCTCTCAGGATTCTTCACATGCATCAGCTCCATGCGACTGTCTTGGCAGTGATCGCTTGTGGTCTCGTGACGGCAGCGGCCGACGCGGAGGACAGGTCGCCGTTGGAACTTGTGGTGCAAACCGGCCATCGGAAGACGCTCAGCCAGGCGGTGCTGAGTGCGAATGGAGAATTTCTCGTCACGGGTTCGACGGATCAGACCGCAATTTTGTGGAATGCCCGGACCGGCGCCATGCTCCGCAGTTTTGCAGGGGCCGGCCGTTATCCGAAGGTTGCCATTTCCGGAAAAGGTGATCGCGTCCTGGCCGGTGAGGACTTTTGGGACACCCGCACGGGGCGGCGGCTCAATCGGCTCTCCCTCGGAGTCCTCGCGGTCTTTGCACTCGATTCGAATCGACTCGCCGTCGGGGAGAACAAAACCGTCACCCTGAGGGATCTGGAGACGAACAGCGTCCTGCGGACATTCGAAGGCTGGAAGCCGCTGCACCTGAGCGGCGATGGCCAGCGGTTGATTACGGCGACGGAGAAAGAGGTCCTGTTATGGGATGCGTCGACCGGCCTGAAACTGCGCGGATTTCCCTCGCCGCGGGTCGTCCACTTCGGTGCGGCGTTGAGTGGGGATGGTCGGACCATTGTCATCGGAGACACACACAGCATCACGCTCTGGAATGCGTCCAGCGGTCAGAAACTGCGCGAACTGGACACCACGTTTCACGTCAAGACGCCGACCAGCGAACGATCGTTTGTGACGAATTGCTTGTGCGTCAGCCTCAACCACGATGGAACCCGCGTGGCAGCCGGTTTTGACCATGGCACGATTGTCTGGAACGCCGCGACGGGGGTTCGGCTGCAGGTCCTGGTTGGTGAAGCCGATGGGGTGCTGGATCCGAACGGGACGACCCTCGTCACCCGTCACCACACCAATCGAACGGCAAGCCTTTGGGACCTGACGACCGGAACGCGGATCCGCTCATTCCATGGCGATGTGCCCGACGTCATCTGCATGCATCTCAGCGATGATGGGGAAAGTCTGGCGTCGGGAAGCTATTACGACGGCACCGCCGTCCTGTGGGATCTGAAAGCGGGCGTGCTGGCACGGACCTTTCGCGGCTATCGCGGCGACCTCCGAGAGCCCGGCTGGTCGACAGGCGCCGAAGAGTATCTGACCTCCGTCTGCCTGAGCGGTGACGGAAGCCTGCTGGTGACGGGGGGCAGCAATGGTCAGGCCATCGCATGGAACGCCAAGACGGGAATGCAGATCCGGTCGATTGCGACTGGCGCCCGTATCGAAGGAGTGCAACTCAGTCCGGACGGCCAGTTCCTCACGACCCGTTCCCGTTCGCAAACGCACTGGAACATCACAACCGGGGCGAAGGCCGCAGCATCTGCCGGTCAAGCGCTGAAGGTCGCGCCGGTGGCCGCTTCACCGTACCTTTCGGAAGAGGTGGTCTGTCGATCCCCGGACGGAAGGCGGACGTTTTCCAGGTCGAGAGAAGGATTTCTCAATGTGATTGATTCCGAGAGTCAGAAGCCGCTCTGCTCTTTGCTCAGTTTCGACAACGGGGAGGACTGGCTCGTGATCACTCCCGACGGACTTTTTGACGGTTCGGTCAATGCGGTGCGTCGGGTGGCCTATCGAATCGCCGGAACGCTCGACTTCGTGCCGTTGGAGCGATACCAGCAGAAGTTCTGGCAGCCGGGGTTGCTGGCTTCGATCATGAAAGGAGAGCCGCCGACGGCAACCGTTAGTGTGGGCAAGAGCCTGCCGCCGAAGGTGCGCTTCGGCGATCGCTTCTGCGACGGAATGGAACTCACCTCCAATCGCATCACTGTGGAAGCGATTGCCGAGGCCCGCGGTGAATTTCCCGTCAAGGCCTTCCGGCTCCTGGTCGATGGACGGCCTTACGGCGGTCAACGGGGCATCTTCAAGCCGGTGGCCCCGCAATCGGGCGAGTCGCGGGCATCCTGGGAGATCGAACTCGATCCGGGTCGGCACACACTCAAGGTGCTGGCCGACACGGAGTATGTCCAAGGCGCCTCGGACCCAATCGAAGTGACCTACAAGGGAGCCGCCAATCCGATTTCCGACGCACGGCTCCCCAGCCTGTTCGTGCTGGCTGTCGGAATATCGAAATACCCGGCGACGCGCCGACTCGACTATGCCTCCCTCGACGCACAAGCGGTGGCCGAGGGCTACCAGAAGCACAGCCGATCGCTCTATGACAAGGTCGAGGTCAAAGTCATCGCAGACGAACAGGCCACTCGCAGGGAGATTTTTCAGGGACTTCAGTGGCTCCGGGGAAAAATGACTTCCAGGTCCGTGGGCGTCTTCTTCTTCGCGGGACACGGCGAGAAGGACAAGGATGGCTCACTCTATTTCCTGCCGGTCGACTTCGACGAGCAAGACCTCGCCGGCTCGTCCATCGATGCGGATGTCCTGAAGAAGCAGCTGGCCGGAATCCCTGGACGTCTCACAATGCTCCTCGATGCGTGCCATTCCGGCTCCATCGATAGCGGCAAGTCGCGAGGAAATGGGGGACTGACCGATCAACTCGTCCGCGATCTGACCGCCGAGGAGAACGGCCTGATCGTCATGTGCTCGGCGCTCGGGCACGAGTCGGCTCAGGAAAGCCATCAGTTTCGGCACGGACTCTTCACCGTGGCCCTGCTCGAGGGGCTCGAAGGCAAAGCGGAAAAGACGGCCGACGGAGCGGTCTATCTCACCGCACTTGACGCGCATGTCGCTCGCCGGGTCAAACAGCTGTCGAAAGGCCAACAGAATCCTGTGACCGGAAAGCCCACCAGCGTGAGAGACTTTCCCGTCAGCAAGCCCTGATTGCTTCTGGCGTTCGACAGCAGCCTGAAGCGATCCCCGAAAAATGGACGAGGAGCTGAACTCGGAATTCCTGGATTGCCACGGGCTCCGCACCTCAAACTGCGGTCGTGGAACGGAGCCGCAGCTTGAGGCTTTGGCGACCTCTGCGAGACATCAGTCCGGTTCGTCATGAGTGGGCGAATCTGATAAGTTCAAAGAGGAGGCCGGTTGTGTGCACGGCCGCCGCAGAGTCCGACTTGTCATCCTATCGAGCGCTTCGGAACGTGCCGGTGAAACCC
>JADZEF010000346.1 GCA_020850695.1 Planctomycetaceae bacterium
CATTATCCGCGTTACCGAAGCGACTTCGATCAGCCACACCATCGCCATCATTGCCCGGGAACTCAGCCAGAATTGCCCGCGTGGAAACCAGGTCCTCTTCGGCTGGTCGGAAGGGAGCCCACTCGACCTGGCTGTTGGCTTCATCCTTTTTGGTGAAGGGAATGTACCAACGATGGTCCGAGAACTGGTGCGGGACATGAAGCACAACCGGCCAAGAATCGCGGTGGCCGAGTAACGGATTGTTAAGGTGGCAACTGAGATGTCGCTCGCGTTCATCGACCGGGCATGTCACTGGCGACGAGCATGTTGAGGCGGTTCGGGTCTCTGCGCTGCGGCCGGCCGCTGGTCGCGAAGACGTTGGTCGCCAACGTTGTCCAGGCGGGTTCCGACTTCCGGCAAGACAGCAATTGGACTTGTCTGATCCGTGCGGTTTGCACGAATCGCGTCGGCACTTTGCATGATTCTAGTCCGTGCCCGCAAGCCCTGTCGGACGGAAGCAAATGCGAATCGTTCGCCACCGACAGGAGATGCGATCAGCGATCGTCTGTGGCATGAAGCATGCTTGTTTGAGAGACGGCTTGGCAATTGGTTTCGTTGGAAACGCTCAACGCCACTCCACTCGCAAGGAGGTCGCCATGTTGCACCTCACATTGCCTCACATGCCACGAAACTCGATTCCCGCCGATCTCGGGCTGGCAGAATTCAGACGACCCGAGTGTGCCGCACTGTCACAGGTTGAGCCCTCAGGCTCACTCGCGACCGGCGACGATTCAGTCACTCGCGATCCGTGGGACGGATTGCGGGCGTCGCCATTCTGGACGACTCTGTTGGGACGACTGTTGATCGTCGCCACCGTGGTCGCGGGAGCTTCGATTTTCGGGCTCGCGACGGGGGCGGTGATCGGAACGATCACCGGCGGTTGGACCTCGATTGCGTCGTCGAGGCCTGGTCTTCTGACGGAAGAAACCCTCTTGATGGCGCTCGTGGGGGGGATCTTCGGAGCGATGATGGGAAGTCGAGGGAGCGATCCGGTGGGCGTTCGTCAGAAGGCGATGACCACCGCGTCACAGACCGATCGGTCTGACCCACGCGAAGGGACGGAAGTGACGTCGAGAGGTTGACCCGCCTGGTTCCTCCTTTGCCGCAGGCCAGGATGCCTCCGCTAGAGCAGGCTTCCTGCGACCAGGACGTCGGTCTCCGGCACGCGAGCCAAGATTCGGTCCAACACCGACATGCCGAACCATTGTCGAAACCACGGTCGACGCGAACGCCCCAACACGATGTGCGTGATACCGTACTCGCGGACAAATGTCGAAATCGCGTCGACCACGTCACTCCCTTTGAATGTCATTGGGACGCCGCCGAGTTGCTGGACCAGGGCCAGCGTGTTGCTGATCTGCCGCTGGACGGCGGCTTCAATCTTCGTGAGCTCCTCGTTTGGCGTCTGGATGTAGACGGCATACCAGGGAGCGCTCAGCCGGTCGGCCAGACGCCCCCCTTTCCTCAGCAGATGCTCAGCATTGGGGCCGCGCGAGCTCAGACAGACCATCACGCGGGCCGAGCTGACGGCATGCCCACCGTTCTGTGATCCGGTGCGGCGACGGTCGAGCCGATGAGCGATTTCTTCGAGAGCCAGCTCACGAAGCTGGGTGAGATTCACCTGCGTGAAGAAGTTGTCCAGAGCCCGGTCGATCCGCTCCGCCGGATAGATCTTTCCCGCCAGGAGCCGCTCGCGTAGATCCTCGGCGGAGAGGTCGACGTTGATGAGTTGGTCGGCCATCGCCAGGACATAGTCGGGAACGCGTTCCTTGACCTTCACGCTGGTCGCCCGCTCGACGATGTCGTAGAGGCTTTCCAGGTGCTGGATATTGAGCGTGCTGATCACGTTGATTCCGGCGAGCAGCAACTCTTCCACATCTTGAAACCGCTTCGCGTTGCGGCTCCCGGGGGCGTTGGTGTGCGCCAGCTCGTCGACCAGCACGACCTCGGGTGCTCGCTTCAGAATCGCATCGAGATCCATCTCTTCCAGAACCACCCCGTGGTATTCGATCTTTCGCCGGGGGATCTGCTCGAGGTCAGCCAGTTGAGTGATCGTTTCGGCGCGGCCGTGTGTTTCGACGATTCCGATGGTCACATCCACGCCGCGTCGACGGAGCCGTTGGCCTTCCTGAAGCATCTCGTAGGTTTTTCCGACCCCCGCCGCAAATCCGAGGTAGATCTTGAGCCGCCCTCGTTGCTGCTCGCGGATCAGGCTCAGAAACTGTTCCGGAGTGGAAGGGTGATCGGTGTTCATGGTGGGGAGAGAAACGAAAGGCGGATGATTGACGAGAACACGTTGAGATCGGCAATCCATCAATCGCTGACTCGAGGATTCGAATCGTGCCGTATCTCGGCGTCAGGAAGTAGTGGTGCTGGAGCCGCTCGACGTGGACTCCCCAGGGTACGCCGGCAGCCGGATATGGAATGTCGTGCCGACGTCGACCTGGCTCTCGACGCCGACGGTCCCTTTGTGAGCCACAACGATTTCCTGGACGATCGCCAGTCCGAGCCCTGTCCCGACGCGCTTCTGTCCGGGAACCCGGAAGAATTTCGCGAAGACGTGCGGCAAATGCTCGGCCGCGATGCCACAACCGGTATCGCTGACCGACAGGATCACTTCGCCAATCTGCGCTGAAGCGGACAGCTTGATCTTTCCGCCGGCGTCTGTGTAGATGATCGCGTTATCGACGAGGTTGCGAAGCGCCAGACCGATCCGCGCCGGGTCGACCAGGACCTGGGGGAGATCGTCGGGCGCATCGATCGCCAGCTCGATGGTTTTGTCTCGGGCCCGGATGGAGGCATCCTCCATCACGGCCTGCAGCAGCTTCTTTGGCGATTCCGGTTGCAGGTCGGGTTGCTGCCATCCCTGCTCTAACCGGGCGAGGTCTAAGAGATTATTGACCACGGCCAGCAATCGCTCGCAATTGTCGCGCGCGTCGAGGAGCAGTTCTGTCTGCTTGGAGTTCAGGGAACCGACCGACTCCTGGAGTAGGACGTGGACCGCAAGGCGAATGCTGGTCAGCGGCGTCTTCAGTTCGTGGCTTGCGGTCGCGACCAGATTGCTCTTCACCTCGTCGAGCAAACGGAGCCGTGTCACATCCTGAGGCAGGACAGCGGCCCCGAGCGTGTGATCCTGCGGATCGCGAATCGTGAGGATCCTCGGCAGAACGGCCCGTTCCGCGCCGTTCTGCCCCAGCAGCA
>JADZEF010000347.1 GCA_020850695.1 Planctomycetaceae bacterium
CGGCAACCTGGCGCTCTATCGGCTGCTTTGCGATGTCCGCACCGGAATCCGGCAGTCGCTGCGCGACCTGCTCGTCGGAACGTTTGCCGCGGAAAAGGCGGGCAACTCGGCTCCCGGACAATCGGTGGCGGGCTGCTACTTCTGCGCCAGTGGAACCAGCCCGCAGCAGACAGGTTTCGTCGAACCGGTCCTGCGGTTGCAGGACCGAGCACAGGAAGAACTCGAATGGTTTCCGTCCGCGCTCGAGCGGGACGCCCTGCATCGTCTCCTGAGCCGTGCGGGATGGCTGGCGACGGCGGGACTGGCCGTCGGATGGCTGTGCCAAATGGGGGCCTGGCTGTCTCGGTAGTCGGTTCCGATCGCTGGGGCGGCAGGGATCGCCTCGTCCTGGATCTCCTCTTATGTCAACTCTCGCACTGTCCGACAGACGCGCCCTCGCCAGTCCGATCGCCGACGAACGCCCCAGCGGAGACGCCCTGGAGTACGACCCTCTGTTCGTCGCGATGGAGCTCGCCGCCAGCGGACGCGAGGAGCAGCAGTTCGGCCAGACGGTCATCGAAGAGCAACCCCCGCAATGGGAGGCGGTGCGGGGATTGGCGATGGACCTCTGCCAGCGCACTCACGATCTCCGCGTCGGCGTGTACCTGGCCGAAGCCGTCCTCGAATCCGAGGGATTGTCCGGCTTCACGGACTGCCTGGAGTTGCTCGCCGTCTGGCTGAAGAACGAGTGGGAGACAGTGCATCCCCAACTCGATGCGGAGGACCATTGGGATCCGACGCTGCGGCTGAATACATTGACCCGGCTGACCGATTCGCGACGCATCCTGCAACGCCTGCGAGCGATCCCGCTGACCGAAGTCCGCGGTTTGGGCACGGTCACGATCGGCGGTCTGGCGATCCTGTCGGATCCGAAGAAGGCCGAGAGCGAGGCGTTCAAGTCCACGGAAGCCACCCTGTCAGGGGGGCCGGTCGAACCGCTGCTGGAGGCGTCCGCGGCGATGCAACGCACCCTCAAGGCGGTGCGCGATCTCGACCGGGCTGTCGCCGAACGCGTGGGCGTCGCCCGGTCGGTCGAGTTCGATCCCCTTGTGAAAGTCCTGAAGCAGGCGATCAGCCCGCTCGCCGATCGTTTGCAACGTCTCGGTGTGCGAAATGACCCCGCCTCGGAAGCGCGGCCGGCGGAACTTCGGACGGCGGCCCCGCCGAAGTCGAACATCATGGCCGACATCCCCCAGGAGAATCGCCCCGTGGAAACGCCGTCCGCGCCCCGCGCGTCGCCGTGCGACTGGTCGATCCGCACGCGCGACGACGTCACACACGCTCTCGATCGGATCTGCGACTACTTTGCCAGGCACGAGCCCTCGAGTCCCATTCCGTTGCTGCTGGGACGCGCCAAGCGACTCGTTCCCATGGGCTTCCTGGAGATCCTCCAGGAGCTCGGGCCCGACTTCCTCGCCCAGGCCCAGCGCCAGCCGGGGAATGCTGCCGTAAGCCGTTAGCCAACCTGCACAACCGAAATCTCTCCCACCACGACCTGAAAATTCTGAGGGAATTCGCCACTTCCGAGCGCAACGCGATATTCCCGTTTCCCGATGGTCTTTCCATCACCACTCGTTGCAGGCGATGCCTGCCCCGATCGAGCACGTGTTCCCGCAATTCTTCACGGAGTGAGCCAATCGCCTTCGCCGAAAGCGTGGCCGCACGGACGTTGCCCGGTTCCGGTTTGACACGACGACGTTCCTGCCCTTCCTCCGACGTCAACGGCAGCCGGTCCGCCGGCCGCTGAAGGCCCGGTCAACCATCGTTTCAACTCCACTCGGCCACGAGGTGTCCATTGTCAGAAAGCAGCCAGAAATTTCTGTCGCGCAATCGTCCGCCGCGCGTGCAGATCGAATATGACGTCGAAATCTACGGCGCTCAGAAAACCGTTCGTCTTCCGTTCGTGATGGGCGTGCTGGCCGACCTTTCGGGCCAGCCGGCCGAGCCGCTCCCCGCCGTCGCCGAACGAAAGCTTCTCGCAATCGACGGAGACAACTTCGACGACCGTCTCAAGTCGATGAAGCCGCGCGTCACCGCCCGCGTCCCCAACACCCTCACGGGCGAAGGGGAACTGAGCGTCGACCTGACGTTCGAAAGCCTCGACGATTTCTCCCCCGGCGCGGTGGCCCAGAAGGTCGAGCCGCTCCGCAAGCTCCTCGAAGCCCGGCGGAAGCTCGTCAACCTGCTGACCTACATGGACGGCAAATCCGACGCGGAAGAGCTCATCAGCAACGCCCTGGGCAACCGCGCCCTGCTCGAAATGCTCGCCGCCCCGAAACCCGAGGCCGCCCCGACCTCCGCCGTTGCCGCCGCCGCCAATCCGTCCGCCAACTGAATCAATCCCTGAAAGGGCCATCCTTATGAGTGCTACTGCTGTGGCGGAACCCGTTGCGATGCCCGCATCGGCCGACGCCTTCTCTCTCCTGGTCGAACGCGACTTCAAACCCCGCACGGCCCACGCCCGCGAATCGGTCGAAGCCGCGATCTCCTGCCTCGCGCAGGAAGTCCTTCAGGATGGATCGGTGATCCCCACCGACGCCGTCCACACCATCGAAGGACTGATCGCCGCCATCGACGAAAAGCTGACGACGCAGGTCAACGCCATCATCCACCACGAAAACTTCCAGAAGCTGGAAGGGGCGTGGCGGGGGCTGCATCACCTCGTCAGCCATACCGAAACCGACGAGATGCTCAAGATCCGCGTCTTGAACATCTCGAAGAGCGACCTGCACAAGACGCTCAAGAAGTTCAAGGGGACGACGTGGGACCAGAGCCCGATCTTCAAGAAGATCTACGAAGAGGAATACGGTCAGTTCGGCGGTGAGCCGTACGGCTGCATCGTCGGCGACTACTACTTCGACCACACCCCGCCCGACGTCGAACTGCTGGGCGAGCTCTCCAAGATCGCGGCGGCAAGCCACCTCCCCTTCATCGGCGGGGCCGACCCGTCGCTGATGCAGATGGAGTCGTGGCAGCAGCTGACGAATCCGCGCGACCTCACCAAGATCTTCCAGACGGTCGAGTACGCCAGCTGGCGGAGCCTTCGCGAGAGCGAGGACGCGCGGTACATCGGGCTGGCGATGCCCCGCTTCCTGGCCCGGCAGCCGTACGGCGCGAAGACGAACCCGGTTGACGAGTTCGACTTCGAGGAGGACACCCTCGGCGCCGACCACAGGAAGTTCACGTGGGCCAACTCGGCCTACGCGATGGCCTCGAACATCACCCACGCGTTCAAAGTCTACGGCTGGTGCTCGCGGATCCGCGGCATCGAGTCGGGCGGGGCGGTCGAGGGCCTGCCGGTCCACGTCTTCCCGACCGACGACGGCGGCGTCGACGTGAAGTGCCCGACCGAGATCGCCATCAGCGACCGCCGCGAAGCCGAACTCGCGAAGAACGGCTTCATGCCGCTCATCTACAAAAAGAACTCGGACTTCGCCGCGTTCATCGGCGCTCAGTCGCTGCACAACCCGCCGGCCTACGACAATCCGGACGCCACGGCGAACGCCAACCTCGGCGCCCGCCTGCCGTACCTGTTCGCCGTCTGCCGGTTCGCCCACTACCTGAAGTGCATCGTGCGCGACAAAGTGGGATCGTTCAAGGACCGGGCCGCGATGGAGCACTGGCTCCAGGACTGGATCCTCAACTACGTCGACGGCGACCCGGCGAACTCGTCGGAAGAAGTGAAGGCCCGCAAGCCGCTGGCCGAAGCGAAGGTCGTGGTCGAGGACGTGGCCGGCAATCCCGGCTACTACAACTCGAAGTTCTTCCTTCGCCCGCATTACCAGCTCGAAGGCCTGACCGTCTCGCTGCGGCTCACGGCGAAGCTGCCCGGCGGCAAATAACAGGGCGATTCGCTCGCAGGAATGGCTGCGTCAGACAACCCCGGTCCGGCGGTCCCGTCGGACCGGGTTCTTCCCCGAACACCACGCGGCTTTCATCCCGACGGAAAGCCGTCTTCCCTACGACACACTGCAGGCAGGTTAATCATGGCTGTCGATATGTTCCTCAAGCTGGATGGCATTCCGGGCGAGGCGCGCGACTCGCTCGGACATGCGAACGAAATCGATATCAAGAGCTTTACCTGGGGCGTCACCCAGCTCGGTAACTTCAACCACGGCAACGGCGGTGGTAAAGGGCGTGTCAACATCGAGACGCTCAACATCGTGAAGAAAGTCGACGCCGCGTCGCACGCCCTCTTCAAGTCGTGCGTGACCGGCAAGCACATTCCGACCGGCAAGCTGACCATCCGCAAGGCGGGCGGCGCCGCTCCCGTCGAATACGTCACGATCAGCCTCGAAAAGGTCTTCGTGAACAACATCACGACCAACTCGACACGCGACTCCGAGTCGGTGATGGAGGACATCTCGTTCTCCTTCGAGAAGGTGACCTTCAGCTACCAGGAGCAGGGGGACGACGGCGCCAAGCTGGGCGGCGCTCGCGAGATGAGCTTCAACGTCGCAACCAACGCCGCCGCATAGCGACGGTTGTTGTGATGTGATGTGACGGGCCGAAAACAAAGCGTGAGAGAGGCCCGGTGCGAGCCATCGCCCCGGGCCTTTGCTTCGCCGCACGACGTGCCGCAGCGTCATCTATCATTCGCCACCGAGCCCCACCGGGCTCGCCCCGGTGGTGAATGACTGAATGGCTACGGGCGGATTCGCGAAGACTCGTGGAATACACAGACCTGAAACGAGCGTCGCAGCGCTCTTTACGCCGAAGGCGTTGAACTCCAAAGCCCAGGGTCGCGAGGCTCGGCGAGCGCACCCTGGGTTACGAGAGAGGGATTCGGTACCCCAACGGGGTACTACATCGCGGTGGCAAACGGTTTGTACAACCCCGTTGGGGTTGGCGTTGTCTTCCTGCTTCAACCCAGGGTGCGCTCACTTCGTTCGCGACCCTGGGCTACTGCGTGCAACGCCTTCGGCGTATAGACGCCTGTCGCGCAGAAGCCGCGCTCAGAGCCCCGCATCAACACGATGGAGGATCCGTCGGAATGCTTTCTGCCTTTCGCAATGACGACGCCTGCCAGCCATCGCTGCTCGACCGGTTGCGGGACGATCGTCCGAAGGAACGAACGGAATCGACAGCGGTGATGAACTACAGCTGGACCGAGTACCGCGAATCGGTCCTCCGCGATCTCCAGTGGCTCCTCAGCACGACGGGCCCGACGGCGCTCGGCGACTGGTCCCGGTGGAAGGAAGTCGAAAAATCGACGCTGAACTTCGGCGTGCCCGAGGTCTGTGCCACGTCGGCCGCAGCCGTCGCCCAGCGCCGCTGGGAAGCGTCCTTCCAGCAGGCGCTCGCCAGGTTCGAGCCGCGACTGCGTGAGGAGACGATCCGCGTGCGGCTGCTCCCCGCGGAGCTGGTCCCGACGCGGAACCTCGTCGTGATGGAAATCTCCGCCGAGCTGGTCGTCGCACCCTTGCCGATCCGCTTTCGCGTCACGATCGATCGCGAAACGTCGACCGCCACGATCCACGACTCGACGACTCGAAAGGCCGCCTGATGGAACCGCGCCTGCTCGAACTCTACAACTCGGAACTCCGCCATCTCCGCGGGATGGGAGGCGAGTTCGCCCGCGACTTCCCCAAGATCGCCGGCCGGCTCGGGCTCGACCGCTTTCAATGCGCCGACCCCTACGTGGAGCGGCTCCTCGAAGGCTTCGCGTTCCTCGCCGCCCGCGTGCAACTGAAGCTCGAAGCCGAATTCCCGCGATTCACGCAGCATCTGCTCGACGTCGTCTACCCGCACTTCCTGGCGACGCTCCCCGCGATGACGGTCGCCCAGTTCCAGCCCGACCCGCGCGAAGGCTCGCTGACCGACGGCTTCACGATCCCGCGCGGAACGTCCCTCTACAGCCAGCCGACGGGGCCGAACCGCACCCTGTGCGAATTCCGCACGGCCCACGCGATCGATCTCTTCCCGATCGAGCTCGCCGACGCGGAATACTTCGCGCGGAACACTCCGGTCCACATTCTTCCGCCCATCAACGGAGTCAAGTCGGGCTATCGCTTCGTCCTGAAGACAACGAACCAGGGACCCTTCTCGCAGACGCAATTCGACCGGCTCAACCTTTTTCTGAGGGGCGACAGTCACTCGTCGTCGAACGTCTACGAGCAGTTGCTGGCGCACTCGGTTGCAGTGGTTGTCCGCCCTGTGCGGCCTCGCCTGCCCGACGGCGACCCGCTGGCCCGGCACGCGCATGACGGCCAGGTCATCCTCGACAAATCGGTCATTCGGCCGATCGGATTCCGCGATGACGAATCGCTGCTCCCCGTCGATCGCCGCAGCTTTCAAGGCTACCGGCTGCTGCAGGAATACTTCGCCTTCCCGCAGCGGTTCCACTTCGTCGAGATTGGAGGGTTGCAAAAGGCGGTCGCCCAGTGCCAGGGGACGGAACTCGAAGTCTTCGTGCTGCTCGACACTGCCCGCCGCGGCAACGATCAGGTGGTCCACCGCGAAGACTTCGCCCTGCACTGCACACCAGCCATCAACCTGTTCCCCAAGCGGGCCGACCGCATTCACTTGTCCGATCGGAAACCCGATTTCCACATCACGCCCGATCGGACACGGCCGCTCGACTTCGAGATCCACTCCGTCTCCAAAGTCGTAGGACACGGCCTGCACGGGAGCGACGATCAGGAGTTTCTGCCGTTCTACGGCCAGCATTCCGGCCAGGCGCCGTCCGGTGAGGGAGCCTACTTCTCGGTCGAACGTCGGCCGCGCGTCCAGGCCGGAGCCCTCGTCAACCGCGATGCCGCTGCGACGTATCACGGAAGCGAGGCGTTTCTCTCGCTCGTCGATGCTCACGAGGCCCCGTATCGAAGCGACCTGAAGACGCTCTCGGTGCAGACCCTCTGCACGAACCGCAACCTGGCCGCCGAGATGTCCCTCGGAACGGGGGCGACCGACTGGACGCTCCAGATTGCCGCACCGGTGCAATCGGTCCGCAGTCTCGCCGGCCCGACCGCTCCCGTCCCCTCACCCGCCGTGCAGCGTGCAGAGTTGGGATGGAAGTTGATCAACCTCCTTTCGCTCAATTACCTCAGCCTCGTCGACTCCGATCCGGAGGAGGGAGCGACGGCGTTGCGGGAGATCCTCACGCTGCACTGCCATCGGAGCGATGCATCCTCGCTGCGGCAGATCGACGGCGTGCGGCATGCGTCGGTGAGGCCGGTCACGCGGAGATTGCCGATGAGCGGGCCGATCGCTTTCGGTCGCGGGCTGGAGATCACGATCGAAGGGCAAGAGTCCTGTTTTGAGGGAAGCGGGGTCTTTCTGCTGGGGAGCGTGCTGGAGCAATTTTTCGCCCGCTACGCGTCGATTAATTCCTTCACGGAAACGGTTCTCAGGACGACGGAACGGAACGAGGTCCATCGATGGCCGCTGCGCACCGGACGGCGACAGACGCTCTAGCGTCCCCCGCAGCGTCGGCCATTCCCGCACGACTGGCCGAGTCTGCGTCGCACTACGAATACTTCCAGGCGTTACGACTCCTCGAATGCGCTCATCGCGGCTGGCCGCGGCTCGGCGCCGCCCAGGACCCGCACGATGAATTCGTGCGGCTCGAGCATCGCCCCACGCTCGCATTCACGCCGTCGCCAACGGCCGAGTACGAAGCGGGCGACGACACCCGCCCCGCGCGGTTGGCCTCACATTGCTTCGGACTGGTCGGACCCAACGGCCCGCTGCCGCTGCACCTCACCGAGTATGCGGTCG
Source organism: Planctomycetaceae bacterium (assembly GCA_020850695.1). GTDB lineage: Bacteria > Planctomycetota > Planctomycetia > Planctomycetales > Planctomycetaceae > JADZEF01. The sequence goes on from JADZEF010000347.1 coordinate 7,759, forward strand.
ACCGGGGCTACCACTACGGCGACCAGACGTTCCGCCGCTTCCTCGATCTGTTCCACCATCGGATGCTGTCGCTGTTCTATCGGGCCTGGGCCGATGCACAGCCGACGGTGCAATCGGACCGCCCCGAATCCGACCGCTACGGCGTCTACCTCGGTTCGCTCTTCGGAATCGGCCTCGAATCCGAGCACAGCCGCAATGCTCTGCCCGACGCCGCAAAGCTGCACTTCGCGGGACGGTTCGTTGCGGGGACGCGAAACGCGGAAGGGCTGGAAGCGATCGTCAGCGCCGTGCTGGGAGTTCCCGCCGAGGTCGAGCCATTCGCTGGAGAGTGGCTGGCGATTCCAGATGATTGTCATCTGAAGCTGGGACAGTCGCTGTCCAACGGCCGCCTCGGGGAATCCGCGACAATCGGAACACGGATCTGGGACCGCCAGTCCCGCTGCCGCCTGATTCTGGGACCGATGCGGTTCGCGAGCTTCGAGGCCGTGTTGCCGGGAGGAGCCCACGACCGCCTCCTGTGCGACACGCTCCGCCAGTACCTCGGCGACGAACTGGCGTGCGACGTGGTGCTGGAACTCGACGGCCGCGACATCCCCCCGCTGCAACTGGGTAACAACGCGCGGCTGGGACAGACAACCTGGATCCCCGACCGCCAACCCTTCGCGAATCGACGCGACGTCGTGCTGAGAGACGAAGCGCGAGCCCATGCGGCGGACCGAGCTTGAGCCCATGAGAGAGTCAGCAAACAAAGTCGGAGAGGCGATTTTCACCACGGAGACACGGAGTCACGGAGAGAGACGGGGAAAATGCATTTACCTTTGCCGACTCTTGCCTTTCTCCGTGACTCCGTGTCTCCGTGGTAAATCATGCCTTCGCTGTCGTCTCCATGAAGGCGCGGTGAACTCAATGCCTTCATCTCGGAATGAGACCACCACGGGCGGAGCCCTTTGATGAGCGACATTTCGCCTGATTCGCGATTCGCGGAGTTCGTCTCGCCGCTGAAGGACTCGCTGCTTTTTCGCCGGCTGTCGGGACGCGAAGCGGTTGGCGAGCTGTGGTCGTTTCGCGTCGATCTGCTGAGCCCGCAGGCGAAGATCGATCAGAAGAAGATGCTGGGGCAGTATTGCACGGTGAAGTTCGCCACGGCCGACACCTCGCCGCGGCAGATCGGCGGAGTCGTCTCGCGTCTGGTCCGCGTTGGCCCCTCGGAACGCCGCGACGAGGAAGAACTCTTCTCCTACGTCGCCGAGCTGCGTCCCTGGCTGTGGCTGCTGACGCGGCGCGTCAACTGCCGCATCTTCGAGAACGTGTCGGTCGTCGACGTCATCGAAACCGTGCTCAAGGACTACACCTTCGCCCATATCGAGAACCGCCTCACCGAGACCTATGCGTCTCGCGAATACATCACGCAGTATCGCGAGTCGGACGCGGACTTTCTCATCCGCCTGATGGAAGACACGGGCATTTACTACTTCTTCGAGCATGCCGCCGATCACCAGACGATGGTGCTGTGCGATTCTCTTTCCGCTCATCAGGCGTTCCCGTCGTATGCCAGCGTTCCCTTCAACGAGAACGCGAACGACGTGACCCGCGCGGAGGAGACGCTGACGCAATGGGGCGTCGCTTATGAGGTGTCGAGCGGGGCGTATGCCCAGACCGACTACAATTTCACGACCCCCGCGGCGAACCTCGCCTCGAACAGCAGCCGCACCGATCAGAGCTGGGCGAGCGCGCTCGAGGTCTTCGACTATCCCGGAATCTACGACGACGCCACGAGCGGCGACGCGCTCGCGAAGCTTCGACTGGAGAGCGGACAGGTCGAATACCAGATCTACACCGGTCATGGCACGTCGCTCGGAATGGCGCCCGGATCTCTGGTGAGCATCACGAACAACCCCATCGACGACGATAGCCAGGAGTACATCCTCACCAGCGTCGAACACAGCATTTCGACCAACTCGTATCGTGCGGGCGACAAGGGGGAAGACCTCTACGAATGCCGCGTCACGGCCATCGCCAGCGACATTCCGTTCCGGCTGAAGCGGCGGCATCCCAACGCCCGCATCGAAGGCCCCCAGACGGCGGTCGTCGTCACCGACGATCAGAGTGCGGAGATCTGGACCGACCAGTACGGCCGCATCAAGGTCGCGTTCTTCTGGGATCGCCGCACTCCCGATAGTGCCCGGGTTTCGTGCTGGGTGCGGGTGTCGCAGGGGTGGGCCGGCAAGAACTGGGGGCACCTGCGAATGCCGCGCGTCGGGCAGGAAGTCATCGTCAGTTTTCTGGAAGGGAACCCCGACCGGCCAATCGTCACCGGCTGCGTCTACAACGCCAACCAGATGCCGCCCGACGAGCTTCCGACGAATCAGACCCGCACCGTCTTCCGCACCCGAAGCTCTCCCAAAGGAACGACCGACAACTTCCACGAGCTGACGTTCGAGGACAAGAAGGGCTCCGAGCAGATCTACTTCCATTCCGAGCGCGACTTCGTGCGCGAGGTGGAGAACGACGACTCGCTGAAGGTCGGGTTCGACACGATGAGCCCCGGCAATCAGTCGATCTCGATCTTCAACAACCGCACCCTTGCGGTGGGGGACAAGAAGGCGGCGGACGGGAGCCAGACGACCACGATCTTCAACAACGATTCGCTCACGGTCGGCTGCGAAGACGCGGCCGACGGAAGCCAGACGGTCACCGTCTGGAACAAGCGGACGGTGACGGTGAAGAACGGGGACGACACGCTCAACATCAACACGGGCGATCGCAAGGTCACGCTGGGGAAGGGGAAGGAATCGACCACGATCGACCAGGGCAACCGCGAAACGACACTGACCAAGGGGGACGACAAGCTCACCCTGTCCGCGGGCAGCCGGACGGTGACGCTCGACAAAGGGAACTACACGCTGACGGCGACCGCCGGCGACGTTTCGGTGAAGGCGTCGGCCGGGTCGATCACGCTCAACGCCATGAAGGGAATCAATCTGGTGTGCGGCGGCAACAGCATCAAGCTCTCGCAGTCGGGAATCGAGATCAACGGGATGCAGGTGACGGTCAAGGCCAGCGCGAACCTGGACCTCGAAGGGGGCGCGATGCTCACCGCCAAAGGGGGCGCGACGACGACGATCAAGGGGGCGCTGGTACAGATCAACTGAGTCGCACGTCGGAGTGATTGCGGGCGACAGCGATGGAGAGTGGAGAAGCATTTGCCCGCGAATGACGCGAATGGTCGCGAATGAAGACAAAGACAGATGGAGAGAAGAGATCAGCAGGAACCACGGAAAGTACGGAAGGTACGCAAAAGTGAAAAAGGCAGGTTTTCAGCCCTGAAGGGGCGAAACTCATCAGCCTGGGGCAAGCGCAGCGCCGCCCCAGGTCAGGTTCCACACACGAAGCCCAGGCCCGAAGGGCCGTCACTCCGAACGGAAGTGAGTTACGGCCCTTCAAACCTCCAGAGTCATGTTGGGATCCGCTTCCTGGGGCGGCGCTTCGCTTGCCCCAGGCTATTGAGTTTTGCCCCTTCAGGGCTCGGGAATGTCGACCCCAGTTGTTGCTTGCTGCCAAATATTCTCAAGAGGCTCGCTTGAAGCAGAGACCAGCGCCGCCTCGACCCGATGACCGAATGCTCTCGTTCGCCGCCTAAAGTCTTCTTCCGTACCTTCCGTCCTTTCCGTGGTTCCTGCCTTTGATTCGATTCGCGGCCATTCGCGTCATTCGCGGGCAGATGCTTCTGTTACCGATCCCGTTCCACGACCGGATGAACTCTCGTGTCCATCATTCTTGATACCCAGGCTGCCGGCGTCCCCCGTCGTATCGTCCTGCGCACGGGACAGGTCGCGACATTCGGCACCGACGTCTGGACCGACTTCAGTTTTCCCGCCGAAAGTGGCCTGGCGGCCCGCCACTTCCGGCTCGACTGCCGCCACGACCGCTGCGAGCTGTCGGTCCTCGAAGATCGATCCGAAGTCTTCCACAACGAGATGCCGGTCCGCTCGGCACAGCTCCGCTCAGGAGACCGGCTGTCGGTCGGTCAGACGCTGATCCGCGTGCAGTTCGGCGGGCTCGATTCGAGCTGGTCGACCGGCGAGCAACCGGCCGAGTCGCCCAAGTTCACGATGACCACGGCCGAGGCCTGCCATGGCGTCGATCTCGATCCCGAAGTGGCGGCGATCGTCAACGCTCACCCCGACCCTCCGCAGGCCGTGGGCGCGCTCATCGCCGAAGGTTACCTCGCTCCGGCGATTCGTGTTCTCGCCGCCGTGCTGCCGCCGCGAGCGGCGACATGGTGGATGCTCAGCGCGCTGCAGCGGACGGAAACGACGTTGATTCGCGGACCGGATGCGGAACTCAAGGACGCCATCCAGCGATGGATCGTCACGCCGACCGAATCGCAACGCCGCCATGTCGAAACGCTGCTTCCCCAGGGCGATCGCAAATCGCCGTCGACATGGCTCGCCTACGCCACGTTCTGGAGCGGCCAGAGCCTGGCCCCGCCGGCGCTGGACATCGTGCCGCCGCCCAAGCATCTGACGGGAACGGGCGTGGCGACCGCAGCGATGCTTGTCGCCAGCCAGAACCCCATCACGATGTCGACGACGATGGAACAGATTCTGCATCTTGGACGGAACGTGCTCGATGGCCGGCATCCCTGGCCTGAGTCCTGAAAGCATCGAACGAGCGCCCGCAGCAATCCTTCGGGCGCGACGGAACCCCTGTTCGACTTTGACGGTTTTGCGGGCTGTATCGGATGGACTGATCGGTCCGTGTGTTTGGAACCTGCGCCGGGTGATTCTTCCCAGAACGCACAGCCGATAGAAACGGACGTGGAACATGATGGCAGCAAGGGTGGGGGATCTTCATGTCTGTCCCATGGTCACGGGAATTGTCCCTCACGTCGGCGGGCCCATCTCGGGTCCCGGCGCTCCGACGGTCCTGATTGCGTCCATGCCGGCCGCCAATGTGGGATCGATGTGCGTGTGTGTGGGACCTCCGGATTCGATCACGAAGGGCTCCGCAACCGTGCTCGTCGGCGGCAAGCCGGCCGCGCGGATGGGAGACATGACCGCCCACGGCGGCTCGATCGTGCTGGGGGCGCCGACGGTGATGATCGGAGGGTAGAGCAGCACGCTCTGGTTGACGCAGGAATCGTGCCCTCCGCACGAAGGGAGTCGCTCGGAGCGATGGAGTGCCGCTGATGACCAGCCCGTCGCCCGAAAGTCCGCCGCTCGATCCGATGTCCGACCTCCCGGCGGCATCGTGGCAAGCGCCCCGGCGTTCGCCCGCAGCGCGGCGGCTCATGCAGTTGGCCTCCGGCGTCGGTCTCCTGATCACCCTCACGTTGGGGCTCTCCTTCGTCCTCGTGGCTCCCTTCCGCCACCCGCAGGTCCATGTCCTCGTCCTGTCGGGTGAGATGGAGACGGGGCTCTGGCCGCAGAAACTGCCCGCCGCCCGTCCGACGCCCGACGCACCCGCTTTGTTGGACGCGATGCAGTCCTGGACCGAGTCGACGAAGCTTCCGGCGCCGCGGCTCGTTCCCGGACTCAGCAGCGGGCAGACGCTCGATCGTCTGTTTCAGCTTGCCACGGCACCCGAGGTTCATTCCGGAGATGTGGCCCTCTGCGTCGTCCAGTCGCAGATCGCGGCGATTGAGGACACGGTCTATCTGGTCGACCGTCTCGATCCGACGGATCCCGTGCGCGGTCGCGTCCCATTCAAGAAGTTCTGTGATTCGTTGCGGGCATCGACGGCCGGCACCAAGCTTCTGTGTCTCGATGCCGGACAGCTCAGTGCCGATCCTCGCAGCGGGATGATCCTCAACAACTTCGGAGAACGTCTGCAGAAAGCCGTGGAGGACACGGCCGATCCTCACCTGTGGGTGCTGGTGTCCCACGCCGCCGGCCAGCGGTCGCAGACAGCCGAAGGCCGCACGCCGACGGTCTTCCTGGATGCGGTCGCGCGGGGGTTGCAGCGCGAGGCCGACCAGAATGGCGATCGGCGCATCTCGCTCGTCGAACTTGTCAGCTTTGTTCAGCGCGAAACCGCGGAATACGCGCGCGGGGAGAATCTCGCTCCCGAAACGCAGACTCCGTGGCTGATCCGCGGTGCGGGCGCCTGGACGGAGTCCGATTTGAATGTGGCGCTGGCTCCCGTCGCGCGTCGTCCCTCTCAAAAGCCGTCCGCGGCGGCTCCTCCCGAGGCGACGCCCCACCCGACCGCGAAACAGGAAGCATCCGCGCCGGCGACGAAAGACGGAGCGGCATCGACGGCGACGCGCCCTGTCATTTCGATGACGGTGCCGGAACTCCTGAAGGAGGCGTGGGAACTGCGCGACGTGCTCGAGCAAGGGTCGCCGTTCGAAGCCGCCGGCGCCGTTTTTCGACCCTGCGATTACGCGCCCTGCCACTGGAACAGACTGCTGGCCGAGCTCCTTCAGGCGGAGGCGATCTGGGCGAGTCAGCCGAATCACTTTCCGCCGCGGATCCACGTTCTTCTGCAGATGCGGACGGCGGACTTGCGGACGCTGGCGGCAGGCAGCTCGGCACCCGGCTCGGATTGGCTGAATGAGCTTCGTCGGCTGCAACCGCGTCCTTCCGGCGAAGTGGACGGGGCGCTCTCCCTCACCATGGCCGAACGCTGGCGTCGATGGACGAACAGTCCGTCGACCGAGCAGGATTCGGCGGAGCGAACCGTTCTCAACAGTGTGCTGGCGGCCATGGATTCCCAGCCGCTCTCGCAATGGATGGAGAAGAAGCCGGCGAACTTTCATGCCGAATTGCGGTTCGCACTGCGGCTTTTCTCGCATCCGGGTTTGGACTGGTCGCAGGTTCGGGAAACCTTGCGCGTGCGGTGCGAGGCGGAGGATCTCGCCTGCCGTCCGGTCGCCGTCCGGTGGTTTGCCGAAGACCTGAGTCGCGCCGATCGGCTGCGCTGGTATGGCGAGCGAAAGCTTTTGGATGGGACGCTTCCCGATAAGGAGAAGGCGGCTCAGCAGTCGCTGCGGGAAGCGGCGACAATCTATCAGCAGACGGCCCAGGCGACGCAGCGGGTGGAACTGGCCCGGCGACTCGAATGCGATCTCCTGTCCGATCTTCCCCACTGGATGGCGTTGTCCCGGAACCATTCCCTGGCGGTTCGTTCGTCGCTCTGCCGCGAATTGACGCCTCTGATTCCCGATTTGCGGGAAATGATCGAGGCGCTGGCCAATGCCAGAAAAGAGGAATGCAGCCGCATCGAGCAGCTTCGGCGCGAACTGCAGCAACGGCAGGACCGCATCCGGGCATTGCTGTTCCCCGATGTTCTTTTCGGGCAACTCAGCCTGGCCGAACGATCGACGGGAGAACTCCGCCTGCTCGCGCAGGCACTGCTGGAAACTCCGCTCCCCTCGGCGCCCGAGCGGCAGTCGTTGCGAAAGTTCCTCACTGTTCCCGCCGCAGGCCGTTCCACGCCCCCGGCGACGGCTCCGCATGTCAGCTCGCAGGTTCTCGCAACGGTCGAACCCGATCACGAGCTGGAATCTCGATATTGCAGGCTCCTGCAACCGCTGAAGCCGCACGTTGCTGCCGGGGTCGTCTGCTGGACGCTGGGCTCCGCCGTCCCCAACCCAACCCCGCGGAAATCCGGAGGTCAACCGCCGAACGCCAAGAGCGAGGAGGACCACTGGCTGCGGACACACATCGCCCTCCCCGGAGAACTCGCGAAGAGTCTCTCCCAGGATTCCGCCTCCCGCACGATGGCCGCTACCGCATGGCAACACACCCTCCTTCTGGCCGATCCCCGCGATGAAATCCCGCTGACCGTCGAGAGCGGCAAAGCCGCACTCTGCCTCCAAAGGATCGGCAACGTCATCGACTGGCAATGGCACCAGGCGACACACGCGTTGTCCGATGCCCCGGCCAGCGAAAGCGGCCCCCTGCAGGAGACAATCGACCAATTGAGATCGCTGCTGACAAACGCGTTCAGCATCTCCCGGCCGTCCGCATCGCCGAAAGTTCTTCGGGTGACGGCGCCGGACGCGGTCGACCTGAATTCCGTTCGGGAGCAGACGATTTCTCTCGTGGTGCGGAATCAGCGGAGCGAACCGTGCCCCATCCGCTACGTGATTGACCATGACCCCTCACTGCTCGATATCGAGACTGATTCGGGGATCTGCCTGCTGGCGTCAAAAGACCCGCACACCGATTTCCGCATGACCCCCTACGAAGCGGCGGCTCAGCCCGCGACGACCCGCCTGCTCCCTGCGGGGGGGAACGACGAGCTGCGATTGAAACTCCGTGGAAACCTGTCCGAAGCCCCGACGCGGCTCGTGGTGCACGTCATCGCCGATCAATCGACTGTCCGGCAGGACATCGCAATCGATCTCCCGAAGATGCCGCTGGGCCTCGTGCAGGCGACCCCCTCGGCCAACGTCTCACTGGCGGCCGACCCCCGCGAGCTGCGGCCCTTCGCCAATCGGACGACGACGTACAACCTGTCGCTTCGGGGAACCGGGCGTCACAGTGCCAAACTCGACGTCACGGCCTATCGGGTGACCGCGCCCACGGTCATCTGGCCGGCGTCGTCGACGCTGCCGTCCGGCGAGTTGCAGAACTGGTTGAGCCGGACCGCCGAACTCAAGCAGATTGGCGCTATCCAAGGATTGGCGGTCGCCGAGGACACGACCGTGCCTCTGCTGTTTCCGGCCGTCAAGGCCGACCCGCAGGCCTCGCTCGATCTCTCGGGCGGGCTGCTGATTGTGATGAGCGATGCGAGCCGCCAGCTGTCCACATGGCAGCACGTGTCTTGTGCGCCACTTCGACCTTCGGCCTACGTCGAATCGACGGTTGACTACGACCCCGTGCGTGAGACGCTCCGCGTCGTCGTTCGCCCGCGCGACGGCTTCGCGTTACCGGCCGAGGGCGTTCCGGTTCGCTTTCGCATCGTGGAGTTTCCCGATCGCGGCCGTGCGGCGCCGCTGCGACTCGAAAGCGGTTCGGCCCGCAGCCTGGATGCGATGCTGCAACCTCATCGTCGCGACGCCACGCTGGCGATCCCCTATCGGCGGCCGTCGGGAGCCGCGTATGTCCTGATCGACGTCGACAGCTGGCCCCGGGCATTCGTCTTCGCTATCGCACAGGACGGGGCGCGGGAAGCGACGGACCTCGCCGTCGAAGTGCTCGATCCGACACGGCGGGCGGCGGTCCGTGCCCCGGTCGACGCGATTCCCGCGACGATCGCCGTCACGTTGCCGACCCCCTACGTCCCGGAGACCGATCTTGTCGAAGTTGGAGTCGATCGTGATGGGGACCGCCGGCTGGACGGGGAGCCGACGGTTCGCCTTTCGGCGGATCGTCAGTCGGGCGTGGTGCTCGAATCGATCGATGCGGGAGGCACGTGGACGCTGCGGACGACGGTCCGCGACTGGACGGTGATGATTCCCGCACGCGGCATGTCGGACCAATGGGGGGCGGTCCTCGCTCGTGTCGTCCGCGGCCCGCAGGAAGTCTGGAGCGGCGGAACATCGATCGCTTTCGACAAGGGAGGCCCGGTCCTCTCACGGATCACCGTGTCCGATGATGGCGAGCCGACGATCGGCCAGCCGGTCCAGATCACGGCGCGGGCCGATGATTTCGGACTCAGCGGTGTCGCGACTGTTTCGGCCGGCATCGATCCCTCGGGCCAGGGCGTCATCAGCCCCGGCGCCAAGCTGGTGGAGGCGGCTTCGACCGGAGATGGAGAATGGTCGGTGACTGTGCCGACGGCGAAAGTGCCGCCGGGTCCGGCCGTGATCGTGATGCAGGCCACCGACTTCGTCGGAAACGTTGGCCCGGTGAAAGTCGTGCCGATTCGGTGTCTCACCGCGGATCAGGCGGCGGCGAAACTCGCCGCCCGGACAATCCCCGTTCTGGGAACGGTGAACTACGCGGGCGAAGCGGTCCGCGAGGCCGAGGTGCGACTGACCCTGGTTCCCCCCAAGGATGCGGCCATCGCGGCGGCGGCCAAGCCCCCCTTCACCACGAAAACGAATCGCTGGGGCCAGTTCGCGTTCGATTCGGTTCCGCCGGGCCAGTATGACCTGACCGCCAAAGGGACCGTCCGGGGATTCCGCTACGAGAGCCGCACGCCCGTGACCGTCGCCCCGACCAAGGATCCCGGCCCGATCAAGCTCGTCTTCGGCAAAGCGGAAAAGTAAAGGCGATTACATACTTGACTCATCAAGCCGTTGATGAGGCTCCGGCTTGGAAGAGATGGCCGCAAGAAGGCACAAAAGTCGCAAAAAGAGAACGGGAGAATCAAATCCTCTCACACCGTTTGACCGGAAATCTTTTGCGTTTTTTGTGCCTCTTTGCGGCAACATCATCCACTCGATGTTGATGAGTCGAGTATGTAGCCGCCTTAGCTTTCTCTGTTCGTCTGCTCGACTCCAGCGAGATCGGTCGCTTCCGAAAGACTCGTCCTCAAGAGCTTGCGCCTTGCGACGGTTCTCTTGCGGCCCCGCTTGAAGTCTCAGGAAAGAGTCTTGCGCGTCGCACGAGCGCAGGTGAATCCGCCTCTGCTTTCGGTTCCTCTCTTTGCGTTTCTTCCTTTGCGCCTTCGCGTCGTCGCGTCCATGGGTTTCCTTTCTGTTGCAGCTTCGCGGGGTTGGGATTTCCGTGGTTTCCGTATTCCCTCGTCGGAAATGACTCAAGTTCGGGAAACCGCAGTCTTTTTCCAGTCCAGATCCCGGATTCTTGAACATTTCTTTGTGCAATTCGGCCTGGGGCCTGCCGATAAGAAGTACTGATTGTGCGGTCAGACCCGCAGGGGCGGTCGGACTACGATGCAATCCGAGGACGAACCTCGCCGGGCCATTCGGTTCACCAAATGCCAGGAAGGCTCATCACTCCTTTGCGCGGATCCCGAATCGCCATGCTCCTCGGGCTGGCGATGATCGGCGGATGTGCGTCCGTGCCGCCGATTCCCGGAGCGCCGCCCGCCGTCGCCAGACCATACACCCTGTGGACGTTCTTCGGGCTCGACCCCTTCTACGAAAAGAAGTGCACCGATGCGGAGCATCTGCGGGCCAAGCTGGCGACGCTCAGTCCGGCCTTCGCCCCCACCGCTCCGCTGAAGTCGTTGACCGATCCGACGCTGACCCAATCGCCGAATGTCGCTGTGGCGAGCGCTGCAGCCGTCGTCGCCAAGAAGGCCGAGATTCCGCAGACCAAGGCGGCCCTTGCGGCGGTCGCCGAGATCGGATGCGCCTGCGATCCCGCGACGGTGACCGCTCTGGCCGCCGGTCTCGACAGCTGCTTTCCGGAAGTCCGCCTCGCCGCGGCCGAAGCGGTCCGAAAGTCGGTCCGGTTGTCGGAGGGCAAATGCGATCGTGGCCGGTGTTGCTCCCCCATTCTTTCCGAGAAGCTCTTCCAACTGGGATGGGGACTGGACGATCGAGGTTGCCCCGTGGAGCCTGACGGCAACGTCCGCCTGGCCGCGCGGCAGGCGTATCGCGCCTGCGGATGCACGCCGCTGTCGGCGCCGGATGAGCCGCAGATCTCCAAGGAACGTCCGCGAGCCGATGTCGTGAAGTCGGCCCGGGCGGGCGACGCGAAGGCCGGAAATTAGAGCGGGTCTTCTTTCGCCGAGCGCAAGACGACGATGCTCAGCGCGTCATCACCGGGACGGGCTTGATGACGAGGGCCTGGGGAACGGTCGAAAGCAGCAGCGAATCGCCCATCATCCACCCACGGGAACGGATCGGCTCCAGGGACGTGAAGCGGAACTGGATTCGGTTGAGGTCCTCGGGGGCCAGTTCCCGGTCGAAATTCCACGTCTGCACGAACAGATGGTGCTCGGCATCGTACCGACGGTCGACGCTGAGCAGTGTCGCGGCATGGGACGTGTCGACAGCGCCTTGCGAGAGCCGGTTCTCCGTGAGTTCGGTCCAGACCTGCGGCTCGCCGGCCGCGGTGTCATAGCGTTCCACGAGGGTGACGCTCCTCACGTCATGACGAATCTGCCAGCCGACCGCGGGAATCGGCAGGGCCTGCCACGACTCGTTGTTCTGCTGACGCTGAATGAGGCTGACATAGGACTCCGTCCGGTCGACGCTCATCGGTCGGGAACCGACCCATCCCTGCATGCGGGCCGTCACCGCGTCGCGCGGCCAGGACGGAATTCGGAACTCCCATGTCGGCAACGGCTGGCCCGGTACCGCGGCCGGCCCGAGGCACAGCGCGGCCGCGCCGAGTTCCCTGCCGTTCGCGTCGATCGGCTGAATCAGGAAATAGCCGATGGCGGGACGCGGCGTGAATTGGCCATCCCGCTGACGCAGGCTCCAGCGGATGACGAGGTCGTTCCCCTTCCATTCCGGACGTGAGGCCGCGAGATCGCACGGAGAGTCCAGACCGGAATCGCGCTCCCGCAAAGACGCGGTGAGATACGGAAGATCGGACACGATCCGCAGTGTTCCATCCAGGGCGGGTCGGAAGATCAGCTTCTCGCCTCCCTCGATGGCAATGCGGCCCGTCGCCGATTCATATCTCACGTCGTAGGGCCGTTCTCCCGATTTGTTCGGCGCGAGGACGATCGGCTCGCCGACCTGAGCCGTCTTCGGCACGGCGTCTCCGTTCTGGATCGAAAACCGGCCCGGCTGGTAGAGCGATCGCAGACGGGCCTGAAGCCGCGCGGCGTCGCGGACGGTGACGTCGGACGAGCCTCCCGTCGCGGCGGAGATCCGCGAGAACTCCTCGCGCGCCTGGGCGATTTCCTTTTCCGCGATACCGAATCCAAGGAGATGCACGGCGACTTCGCGTCCCTCGACGGAGCGGAGAACGTCTTGGAGCTCCGTCCGCTTCTCCGGCGTGGGATTGAACTGGTAGTTCAATCCGTCCGTGATGACCACCATCGTCCGGGTCGCGTCGGCCGGGGCGGACTCGAGTTGTTCCAGCCCTTCCAGAATCGAAAGGTACAGCGGCGTTTCTCCCCACGGCTGCAGCGCCCGGAGCCGCGCGTCCATGCGACCCAGTTCGGCCGGGCCGAACCGCCCGACAGGCAGCACCGTTTCGACGTCCTCGAACGGCTGCAGCGTCGGGGAGAACGGAAATCGCTGCTCATAGAGGGGCTGCCGCTGCACGCCCGCGGCCGCCGTTTCGCCGGCGGCCACGCGGTGACCGTAGAACACGACGCCCACCTGCACGTTGTTTTCGTCCGCCAGATCATTCAGCAGCGAGTTCAGTGCGTCGACGGCGGCGTCGATCTTGCGAATCGTGCCGCGCGTCCCTTCCCGCGTGACGTTGTCGGTCATCGAGGCGGAGGCGTCGAGGACGAACAGGATCGCGGTCGGTCGACGCCGATCGCTCTGCACGGTGACGGTTGCCGGAACATCGGCGCCCGGAACCGATCGAACCGTGAACCCCGCCGTCGGCGCCAGTTGAAAGTCGTCGGCGAACCGGTGGCCTCGAAAGTAGGCGTACGCGCGGCGAGATTGCCGTGTGTCGATTCGCGTCTTCGGGAGAGGATTTTGGAGGCTGATCCGGGTCGTGACGAAGTCCCGCGTCCCGTTGGAAGGGGTGGAAAGGTCGGCCGATTCCCGGCCGACGGTCCATTCTTCCGTCTTGTCGCCGCGACTGATGAAAACCGCCGCGGTGCCGGGCGGAAGGACCGCCTGAGGCGACCGCCGCACATCCACGTTCGTCTGCAGGTCGTCGGAGGCCAGAATCTGAGGGACGGCGATCGCCGTGACGCCGAGGGGGGCCTGCGACGGGTTCTGAGAGGCGGCGAGCAGCCGGCGGGTCTGGTTCGCTTCGGCTTTTCCGGCCTCGTTCAACGAGTCCCTCCAGTCGGCGTCGCACAGGTCGGCGCAGTCCAGCAGTTCTCCGGCCGCCTGGACGAAGAACGGAGGTCCGTTGTCGGCCGAGCCAGCCCAGAAATCGTCCGCCATGCAGGCGGCTCGATTTCTCAACAGCCGCCCGCAGGCCGCCAGCTCCAGCCGATGACAGGGATTGTAAGGCAGGTTGTTCGGAAGCCAGCTGGCCGCCGTGCGCACCCGCTGCGCCTGGACCCGCCAGGCACGTTCGCGAGCGATCGGCGAGTCGAAGCTGGAATATCGGCTGCGATGCAGCCCTTGGGGAATGCTTGCCAGCTCGTGTCGAATCCTGACCGATCTCTGCCACGATCGAGACAACAATTGGTCGTGCAGAGACTCCGACGACGCCCCCGGCGAATGCGGCCTGGTCTCGGTCAGCGAGAGCATCGCGAACATGGGATGCGGTGCGGCGCCGCGGGCAATCTGGATCATCCAGTCGTCCAGAGCCGTCGGGGGGATCGTCTCGGCATGTTGGTCGCCGGGAGATCTGGCCGCGAATTGAATTGCGATCTGCGTCGACGCCTGCAGCCAGGTCTCGCGCAACGTCATCCGTTGCTCGACGGGGGTGCGGCTCAGGGAGTCGGGCTCCCGCGGAATCAGGGAGGTGGACAGGAGCTGTTCCATCTCCGCGACGGCCGCGGCATCCGCAGCCCCCGTCAGCAGGCGGTCGTAAGCCTGCTCGACGTGCGTCCAAAGCTCCGACAACTCGCGTTCCAACTGCGTGGCCAGCGATGCGGCGAGCGATGCCGATTCCGGGCTGGCTCCCTGGTCGGCGCATTGGGCGAGCGCGGCTTCCAACTGCTTCCAGTTACCCGTCGCAGCAATCCAGTCTCCGACGCCGCGCTTCGCCGTCGTCCGCGCCTCGCCGCAGCCGCGGATGTAGATCCATTCGGCAAGGCGCGGCAGATCGGCCGCCGCACGATCGCGCCATTCAATCGCCTTGAGGAGGTCCTGCTCGCTTTGACGGCAGTCGGCCAGTCGCTTCTCTGCGGACGCCGCCAACTCGACGGCCGTCGCCAATCGATCGTCGGTTCCGACGAACAGGCAATCGAGAATCACGCGCAGCGTGGCTTCGATGGGCCGGCACTGCGATTCCAGCATTACGCTGACGCCGGAGTTGGGAGACGCCTGCATTTCGCCGAGCGATTCCATCACGCTCAGCACGCGCGAGATGAGCTCGGGCTGCGACCAGCTGGAATCGGGGGCGTCGTTCGCAAGATGCTGCAGGACCACGAGGTCCCAGTACTGCGGGATGGCCCCCTTTTGCTGCAGATCGTGGAGCAGGGCGGCGGCGACCTGTCGCGAGGGGCGCCGGCGGACCTGGTCGAAGGCGTCGGCGACGCGCGCGCCGTCGGCGGGTCGATCGGGATTCAACCGCTGCGCCAGTTGCCGGTGAGGCAGTCGAACATCTCCCTCGCCCAGGGGCGAGCGCGACCGCGCCGCATTGCCCAGGGTCTCCAGGAGAGATTGGATCGCGCGCTCGACGTCTTCGCGTTGTCGAGCGGCCGACGCTCCGCCGTTGGTCAACACTTCATACTGCACCACCAGGTGATTCAGCCGCTGCCACGCCACCGGGTCGAACCGCCACGGAGCCTGGTCGGCCAGGGCCAGCCGCTCGCTCCACATCTGCTTCAATCGGTGGAGCGAAGCATCCCGATCGACCGGAGTGCGGAGCCGGTCGGCCGCCGCATGCCACACGTGCTGCGTGCTTTCCGGGGCCGCCCAGAACAGCTGATAGTTTTTTAAATCGGGCGAGAGAAGGGAGGGGGTCTGAACCTGCCGCCGGTTTTCCCACACCCAGTCCGACGTCCGACGAGTCACGTAGTTGGCCATCTCCGACAGCGAGACATGCCGATCGCCGTTGCCGCCGGCTTCGGCCGAGTTCGCCCGCCCCGTGAGCGCCGACCAGATCGCCTCGCCGAAGACCGAGCCCCCCAGGGCGGGGGAATGCCATCCCGTCTGATGTCCGGTGGTGTCCGAAAGCACGCGGAGCGTCTGCCAGCGCCCCGCCTCATGCTGACGCTTCACGAGAGACGCCAGTTGATCGCCGAACGAATCGGCGAGTATCCCGGCCGGCCACACGGTGTCGGGCTGGCATCGGTCCACAATCACGAGCCGCTGCACGTGTTTCGGGAAGACGTCTCCGGCGATGTGGTCCAGCAAGGCTTCGACCGGCAGCCATTCCTCCGAGCGGAAGAGCGAGGCTTGAGAGGGAATGAGGCAAGGACGCCCCACGTCGTCGACGAGGCCGGGGAGTCTGAGGTAGACGATCACCGCCCCCGTGCGATCGGCCGCCCGTGTCATCTGCTGGAGCGACTGACGAAAATCGGCCACGGACGTTCCCGTGGGGAGCGAGGGAGAATGCTCGTAAACCGAAAGCGTCGTGCGATCGAGCAGCTTGAGCCGTTCGATCTCTTCCGCCAGCCAGGGGGTCTGCGGGATCGGCCCGGGCCGGACATCCGTCATGATCAGCAGGGGCGTCCTCTCCGGAGCATCCAGCGCCACCACCAGGAAACACGCGAAAAGGGCGGAGAGCAGCGCAAACCACAGGGCCAATCGCAGGGGTCGCCAACGGGGGGCCGTGGAACGTTCCGGCGGGAGTTCGACCTGCCAGTCGTGTTGCGGGATGGGCTGAGAACGCCGCGCCGGGCGCCAGGCGCGGGGGGCCGACGGCGGTGTTGCGGGCGGAGAAGTCGCCTGATCCATGGCCGGGAACTCCGGAACGAGAGCGATCGGGAGCAGGTGGCTCTCTCCGGCGACGGCTCTTTCGCGCGCTGTGACGCGCAGCTTGAATCAGCGCCGCCGGGCTCCGCTCCCGATCGGAGCAGGCTGCTCCCGAGTGTTATCGACCGCCCCGCAGGCGACCGCCAGCCCCGGGTCCGCAGGACCCCCAACCGGAACAGCCGCTCCGGCTTATCCCGATCGCTCCGCCGTTCCGGGTTCATCCATGGACGGAATACGTGGCGAACGGATTCTCGCACGGATTGCCGCGCGCCACGTGCAGGAGCCCTCGATCGGCCTCGGCAATCAGCGAGCAGACGGTCAGCCCGCTGGCGGGAAGCCCCGGATAATCGGCTCCGTGGTGAGCGTGACGGCAGATGCCCGTCGGATAACCGTCATGGTCGCTGAGGAACGACTTGACGTCCTCGACACGGATCGCCCCCGATCGCTCGCGGATGCGGGCCGTCATGCGGTCGAGGCGTCCAAACGAATCGGGCAGACTCTGCTGGAAGTTCGCCTCGCACGCATGCACCCCGCACACGTAGTGATTCGAGTGCGCGAGGAACCCTTCGCTGGAGGCGGGGACTTCGAATGGACCGTCCGACGTCAGTTCGACATCGGCGATGTTTCCCTGGCCGTCGCTGAGGACGTAGTTGCCGTTGGAACAGACGGGGACGCGGCGGAACAGGTCGCGCACCTGCTCGAGCGTGCGGCATTCGAAGATGAGGCGCTTGACCGGGTAGTGCGAGAGGGCGAACTTCCATCCGGGGCCGCCGCCCAGCGCATTGGCGAAGTGCGCGACGCCATGCTCATTCACGCCGTGATAGCCGAGCATGCCGCCGAACGTCCACATCACGAATCGCGGGGCGGCGTCCGGCGACACCCGCAACACGTAGGCGTAGTCCATGAGTTCGGCGGGATTGTCGCTGTTCTGGCCGATCAGCGTCTCGCCCTGGGCGGTCACTGATCGGCCGAGGATGAACGTCGTGCAGCCTCCGTCGACGGTCGAGCCGCCGTCGGAGCTCGCCGCGACGCCCGCCAGCTCGCCGCGCAACTGGCATGCCAGCGCTTCGAGATTCTCGATGGACGCCCCGGCCGCGAGCCCCCGCGTCTCTTCGAGGAGGTGCGGGCAGGTGCGCTCCATCAAAGGGACGAAATGCGCCGCCCGCGCCCGGAGTTCAGCCCGAGTGACTTTGAGCGACGCCGCCAGGAAGTCGACGAAGCCGCGGATCTGCTCGCGGGCCTGCTCTCCATGCTGCCGGCCCAGTTCGGCCGGCGTCCCCCGGGCTTCGAAAAACGGATAGTGCGTCACTTGTCGGCCGCCTCCCCGTCGCCGACCCACACCACCAGCGTCTTCGTCATGGCGTCGTGCAGGGCCTGCTTCTTGGGAGTGAAGGCCGCCATCAGGAACCCAAGGCCTCCCAGGGCCAGCGACAGGATCCGTCCGAAGAACCGCCCGTACGTCTGGTTCGGCGTGAACTTCGTCCCGTCTTCCCTGATGACGCCCAGGCCGACGCTTCTCATGCCCGGCGTCGCCGGCTCATTGCCGGATTCCGACTTGATGAAGTACATCGTCACCAGGACAAAAAAGCCGCCGTATCCGAAGATCTGATGGATGCCGACCTTGTAACCGAAGATGTCGTACTGCATGAGCATGTCGAACTTCATCGCGGCCGCTTCGAACGACACCATGCAGATGTAGAGGACCAGCCCCCCCGCCGCGAGAATCACGAAGTCCGACATCCCGGCCACCATCCGCGGCCAGAACCCGGCGAGAACCTTGGGCTTCGCGACCGTCATCAGGTTCAGCCGCTCGCGGTTGTAGTAGCCGAACAACCCGTTGGCACGCATGACGAACACGGCGGGGAACGCCGCGGCGTAAGTCAGGGTCGCGAACGCCGCGAAGGCCACCAGCAGGAAGTAGGCTTCGGCGATGAGATAGGCCACGAAGCCCATCTCGTCGATCTTCTCCCCACACCAGCCCAGGACGGTTTCGAGCCCCGGCATCTTGATGTCGAAGTTGTAGGTGAGGTTCCCGTTGTAGAACAGGAAACCGACGCCGCCGACGAGCAGGAAGACCGGCAGGAACGCGGTGAGCGCCAGCACCCACCAGACGACGATGGCCCCGATGTTGTTGAACGCCGTCATCAACATGGGCCCCAGGGCCCACGACGGCCACGAGTGCTTCATCGTCAGATGGACCTGCGCCACGGGGAACACGAACAGGCCGATGAGCGCGGAAACCCCGACGGTGATCATCCACGCCATCTTCATCCGTTCCGAGCTGACGTTGGCGAGCTCCTCCGTGACGTACTTGTCGATCGTCTCGGGCGGAGTGATCTTCAGCTTCTGTTCCTTCGCTTCCTTGTTCGCGCGAGTCTCACCCTGATACATCGCGTTCTGGAACTCGCCGATGTAGAGGAACGTTTCGACCGCGGGGTAAATCACCAGCGGGAACGACAGGGCGAAGATCCACGCCCCCGACTTCAGTCCCAGCGAGGCGTCGAGCAGGAAGTCGAACTTGACGTCCTTGAGCTTCTTCTCGCGGGCCATCGTATGCTGGATGACCCGGCCGTTGAGATACCAGTACCATCCGACCAGACCGAGCGCGAACAGGATCGCCTTCGCCGTCCAGTAGAGGTACGGCGGCCATCCCGTGCACATCTTGGCGAACACGAACATGTTCAGCGACGTCACGCAGAAGATCATCCAGTAGGTGCCGGTGCGCGTGGCGAGCTTCGTGTTCTTCTTCATGAACTCCCAGGAGTCCTTCCAGACGACTCCATAAAAGTCCTGCGGGTCCGGGCCTTTCATCCCTTTGCGGCGGGCGGCGCGGGCGCTCAGCTGCCCGGTCGCGAATTCCACCCCGCATTTCGGACATTCGACCGCTTCCATGTCGGACTCGGTCCCGCACTTCGGGCACACCCGCGAGCTGGTGTCCTCGATGTTGCCGAGGTCGAGGTCCGACAGAAAATCTTCCGCCGACTTCGTCCGTTTGGCCGGCTTTTTCGCCCCGGCCTTCGCCCCCGCTTTCACCTTCGCCGGAGGGGCTTCCTGTTCTTCCCCTTCCACCTCGGGAACGCGGACCTTGGCTTCGCACCCGGGACACTTGATGACCTTGCCGCGCGCCGCATCCGGCGCATTCAAGACCTTGCTGCAGGCAGAACAACGAATCTTAACCGGCCTGCGAACCGCTCCGGATCGAACCGACTGAGGGCAAAGAGATCGTCGCGCTCGCCCCCGCCGACGACCGGCGGGAACCCTTCCGCCCGAAGACGTCGCGGTATGCGAACGCGAGACGAACCGTCCGCGCGAGGACGGTTCTCCGACCGCTGAATGGAACAGAAAGAGGTGTCTGGCCCGAAGTGCGCGAATCCGTCCGCCGGTTCCAATGTACCAGAGTTGCCGGACGTTGCACTCGATCTGTGAAGGGATTTTATGACTCGGGGCGTCACGCAGCCGGAAACGCGATCCGCCGGGAAGATCAAGGAATTGCACGGCTTATGGGCCCCCAGACTCCCGGACGGAGGTGGCGGTCCAGCCCGTGGATCGGAGCAAAGACATCGGAAATGAAACCGTTTCCGTCGAAAGCCCTCGCACCAAAGTAAGCCGGAACGGCAGAGAAACGTGGACCCATGAAGTGGACCGGGCGGACCGCGATGGCATACGTCGCCGCATATCCGGCCATCATCGTCAAAAGTCCGATGCGGGCAGTCCAGGAGGCGGACGTCTTGCGTTCAGCCATGGGAGACCTCTACCGCGCAGTCTACCCCACCGCACAAGAAGAAACCCAGACGGTCTCCCGGCGGAAGGCACGGTTCTCACGCGTTCGTCACGCCGATGACCCGCGACGGTGCATTTTCCGGTGACGTTGGTGCGGCGTTTGCTGGGTGGACGGACGCGATCGCCATTCCCGCGGTCGCACCGAGCCGTTATCGTCCGCTCCAAACGCCGTCAGGGACCGCATTTCCTTTCCGAAGGCCAGGGAAGCCATTCATGTCGTTTCTTCGTCGCGTCGGCTGGCTCAATGTGTTGCTTGTCTTCGTTCCGGTCGCGCTGTTCAGTCCGCATGGGGAAGGGTACGCGGCCTGGGTGTTCGTCGCCTCCGCCGTCGCCATTATCCCGCTGGCCGGCCTCATGGGAAAGGCGACCGAAAACCTCTCGGTGCGATTTGGTCCTGGCGTGAGCGGGCTCTTGAACGCCTCGTTCGGCAATGCCGCCGAGTTGATCATTGCCCTGTTCGCGCTCCGCAAAGGGCTTGTGGAAGTGGTGAAGGCGTCGATTACCGGAAGCATCCTGGGGAATGTCCTGCTGGTGCTGGGGGCCAGTCTTCTGGCGGGGGGGCTCAAATACCCGCGGCAGACCTTCAACTCCACCGCTGCGGGTGTCGCTGCCACGATGCTCGCGCTGGCAGCAACCGGACTCGTGGTGCCCGCGGTCTTTCACGCCTACCTTCCCGGACATCAGTTTGTTCAGGCCGAACATGACTTGAGCCTCGAGATTTCCGTCGTGCTGTTCGCCGCGTATCTCTTGATGCTCGTCTTCAGCCTGAAGACGCATCGCCATCTCTATGATCCGTCGCTCAATGGTCACGACTCCGCGTCGCGTGTTCCGGCACCTTCGCCGGCGACTTCGACTTCGCCGTTACCCGTCGACCCGGTCCCGGCGGCCGAAGCCGAATCCGATGAGGAACACTGGTCGGTGCGGACGAGCCTGATCGTGCTGGTCGCGGCGACCGTCGGCGTCAGCGTGATGAGCGAACGGCTGGTGGGGGCCATCGAAGCGGCAAGCGCCGTCTTCGGTTGGACGCCGGTCTTCGTCGGTGTGATCGTCGTGGCGATCGTCGGCAACGCGGCCGAGCACTCGACCGCCATCCTGGTTGCCATGAAGAATCACATGGAACTGGCCGTGCAGATCGCGATCGGTTCGGGAATTCAGATCGCGTTGTTCGTCGCGCCGCTGCTGGTCTTCGTCAGCTGCCTGCCGGGATTCACCCGCCTCAATCTGGTCTTCACGATGCTCGAGGTGGCAGCCGTCGTCGTCTCGGTGATTCTCATCGCGCTCGTCGTCCGCGACGGGGAATCGAACTGGATCGAGGGGCTGATGCTGCTGGCGGTCTACCTCATTTTCGCCATCGCCTTCTATAACCTTCCCCCGATGGAGGAACTCGGTCACCCGCCGGCGCCGGAGACCTCAATGGGCAGCCCTGCATTCTTCCATCCCGTGAAGCCGCCATCCATCGAGATGACGTTGGTATAGCCCATCTGCTTCAGGCTTTTGGCTGCGATGGCCGATCGAAATCCGCCCCCGCAGTAGAGGACGATCGGCGTTGCGGGATCGGGAAAGTGCTTCTCCACGTCCCGCTCGATGATCCCCTTGCCCAGATGCGTCGCGCCCGGAAGATGTCCCTTCTCCCACTCGTGATCTTCGCGCACGTCGACGAGTTGAAACGCCTCTCCACGGTCACGGCGTGCGGCGACGTCCTGCACCGTGCATTCCGTGATTTGACCGCGGGCTTCGTTGACGATTTCGAGGAATCGAGGAGAGTGGTTCTTGGCCATGGCGGGGAGGCGCGGAGGATTTTGGGATGGAGTGAGTGAGGAATGGAGGGCTTACGAAAAACCGGAGACCGTCACGAAGAATGATAGTGGTTCTGTCACTGCGATGAAGGGCCGCGCCAAAGAGAGAGTGCCCCGCCGCAACTCGATGAGTCGGGCGGGGCACTCGGTGGAACTCAACGAAGTGGGGAGAGGCTTTCAGAACTCGCCGAGGACTTCGCCGCCGCGGATGGTCGTCAGGGCCTCGACGGTGGACGGGTCGATGTTCTCCGAGACGAATCGGACGGAACCATCTCCCAGCAGGAAATGACATCCGCCGCGATAAGGTCCGCCGATGCCGTCCGGGCCGTTGATGTACGGCTTCTTGACGAACGGGCGGATCGTCGAATCGCCCCCCTTGCCCCAGGGTCCGAAGTCCTTGCTGGCTTCTCCGACCATGAACGTGTTCGACAGTCCGTCCGTGACGTCCCGGAAGGCGGTCGCCCGGTTGTAGCCGAACATTCCGGCCTTCTCATCGGTCACCTTCAGCTTCGGCCCATCCTTCCCGAGGCCTCCGATTCCGACGTAGTGCGTCGTGCCAAACTTCGGCACTCCCTTCTCGACAACGGCCGGGTTCTGCAGCGTCGGAATCTTCAGCGACGTCAGCGGCGTGTTATTCTCCGAGTCCCACGCTTCATCCGCCTGGACCTGGTTGTAAACCGCCGCCTGGTCGAGGAATGGCAGGATCGAAACCATCCAGCTCTGCCGCTTGTCGTCCTTGAGTTCCTTGTTTTTCGTTTCCCGGAATCCTTCCGGGAGATGGCGGAACGAATCGTGGTAGTTGTGCAGCGCGAGACCGATCTGCTTCAGGTTGTTTTTCGACTGCGTCCGGCGGGCGGCCTCGCGAGCCTGCTGCACGGCGGGGAGCAGCAGCGCCGTCGCTACCCCGGCGGTGGCCACTGCCGTGCCACCGTTGCCGCCCCCCATCAATGGGAAGCCCGGCAGTGAGGAACGGCTCGTGCAGCGGATTCCCCCTTCTTCGACCGTGCAGATGTTGACGTTCGGAAAGAGGGGGCGGGCCACCAGTTCTCCGGGCGGGAAGTCCGCCAGGCCGACCGGGAACTTGAACTCGTCCGGATTGATGCCCGCTGCCCGCGCGGTCTCCTTGGCCCCCATCTTCATGATCGGCATGAGAATCGGAGAGAGGCCCACCAGCGTGCGGTACATCTTGCGAGGATCGGCTGCCGAGATCGATGTGAACTCCTTCGGCACCGCATCGAAAGCCTCGGCATACGACTCGGTCGGCTCCCACACAGAGAGCTTCTTCTCCAACCGCAGCAGGAAGGCTTCCACCGTCTGCGGGAAGAGCCCCACGCACAGCCAGTTGTCATCGATGACGAGGGCGGGATTGAAAACCCCTTCGGCGATTTCCAGCGTAATGATCTCGCGGCCGTGCTTCTTGGTGCGGCGGGCGCTGAACTGGTTCGGCGGCGCCTGCTCGCTGGCCATCTTGATGAGATGATCGACGGTCGCCCGAAGCTTCTTCGCGTCCTTCACCTGCACGACGCCGCCGAAATCAAAGCCCAGCAGGCCGCCGCGGCTGTCGCCGTAGAGGCAGTAGACGTTCCCCAGCGTGTCGAACAGATCGGCCTTCGGATCGAAACCGACGATTCCCGGAATCTGCTCGATCGTTCCGTCTACCTGTGCCGAGGCATCTTCCGGCCCCAGCTTCGCGACGTTCTTCACCACCGTGAGAATCGTCTCGTACAGCTTCGAAAAATTGACGCTCCCCGCCGAGAAGCCATTCATCCCCCAGGGAATCGGCGGGAGGTCCTTCAGCGTGATCGGCTTCTGTTCGCATAATGAGAGGAGCCCGGTCCGCGGTCCGACCGTTTCGATGAAGGTCTCGGTCCAGGTCGCCTTCCCGCTGAAACCCTGCTGCATCACGATCGCGCCGAGTCCGTCGAGGCCGGTCGCCTTGAGGACATCGATGATCTTGACCGGCATTTCTGGATTAGGGCTATTGGGAATCGGCTGTTCGCCGAACGTCTTGATGAGCAGCCCCGCATCGAGCCACCCCGCGCTCACCATCTCGAACTTCGGCTTTTCGACGACGTACTTCCTGTAGTTCGCATTCGTCGTCACGTTCGGCGCCTTGCCGGCCGCCACCTTCACCAGCGATTCGGCGGCGTTCAACCCCGCCACGATCACGATGTGGTTCCCCTCCACCCACCAGCCGACTTCGACGCCGGGGCTTTGCGGGATGATGCCGATCTTCACAGTCCGGCCTTCCACTTCCTTCGGCTCGAACTTCATCCCTGCGCCATCGCCGAGCTTCGACACGAACTCGCTGATCTTCGGCTCGAGGTCGACGGTGTCTCGCAGCACCAGGATGGCTTGGGGAAGAGGCGGGCCCTCTTTCGGCAGCGAGATCGCGCCGACCGCCCCCTTCTCGGTGACGCGATCGCCGAGCGTCTTGAAGAGATCCGCGGCCTGCTTCTGATCTTCAGGGACCTTGTTGAGTTTGCCGAACGTCTCGAACGCTTTATTGACGCTCTCCATCAGGCCGCTCGAATAGAGGGCCTCGTAAGCGGCGGTCTTCTCCCAGCCTTCCTTGTGTGCGGCGCTTCCGTCGGTCGTTCCGAAGAGCACAGCGTTCTCGGGAATGAGGGTCTCGGCCGCGACCCCCTTCGCGTTGGCCTTCCGGGTTTCCTGGCCGTTGGTGAGTCCGAAGGCGAGTCCACCCAAGACGAGGAACAGCGTTCCCCAAATCCACGTCACCTGGCGTCCTGTCATGGCGATGAGTCTCCGTGTTGAGGCACCGGGTTCCACCGCAAGCACTGCGTGTCAGCCGATCAGTCGGTGCGCCGCTCAGTATGACGGCCCCGCCGCATTTCGCAAGATGCCGCGCTCCTGAAAACAACTGACGCAAAGACGCGAAGAGCGCGAAGGAAGAAACGCAAAGAGAAGCGGGATGACATGGGGGATGTCGGCACGGACTTCACGGCATAGCGACGGGCTTTTCGATCTGACCACGACATGCCTTTCCTTTGCGCAATCTCTGCGCTCTTCGCGCCTTTGCGTCAAAGTCTTTCAAGCCGCAATCACACGGTGGGAAGTTCCCACGGGCGGCGGTATTCGCGGCTCAGCAATGCGTTCGCCTCAACATCCGCACCGAAGTCGCGGCGGACGGAGTCGAACGCGATCGGCCGGCCCACGCGCTGCGCGATATTGCCGAGGTGGCACAGCGCGCTGGAAGTGTGGCCGAGAGCAATGTCGGCCGTGGGAAGGGCCCGTGTGCGGATGCAGTCGAGGAAGTTGCGGTGGTGCGGAGTGGCCTGGTCGCTCGGACCGGCGGCGATGGTCTCGGACAGGTCGTAGACCTTCCATCCGCCGCGATCGACCACGAGGGTTCCATTCTCGCCGTAAAATGCCGCTCCGGTGCTGCGGCCTTCCGGGCCGTGGCTGCTCCAGAGACAGTGCTCCCAGGTGATCGTCCGCCCGCCGAAGTCGTAGGTGACGAACTGCGTGTCGGGCGTTTCCTGGTCGTCGTGGAAGTGCAGCTTGCCCCCGGTTGAGGAGACCTTCTGCGGAAGTTCGACGCCCAGCCCCCAGCGGGCGATATCCAGCATGTGGACGCCCCAGTTGCCGAGTTCGCCGGTGCCGTACTCCCAGAACCAGTGCCAGTTGTAATGGTACCGATTGGGATTGAACGGACGGTGGGAAGCCGGCCCCAGCCATAGGTCGTAATCGACGCCGTGGGGGGCGGGCGTGTCGCTCTTCGTGCCGATGGGCTTTCGCTTGTGCACCGTCCACGCGCGGGCCAGTTTGACGTCCCCCAGCCGCCCGCTGCGGACGAACTCGATGGCCGACTGGAAGTGCGCCCCGCTCCGCTGCTGGATTCCGGTCTGCACCACCCGTCCGTAGCGGCGGGCGGCGGCGATCATCCGGTCCCCTTCCTGTAACGTCTGCGAGGCCGGCTTCTCGACGTACACGTCTTTTCCCGCCTGGCAGGCGAGAATGGTCATCACCGCGTGCCAATGGTCGGGTGTAGACACCACCACCGCATCGATGTTGGGATCATCCAGCAGGTGGCGGAAGTCACGTTCGACTGCCGGGGGCGAATTCTGTTCGTCCGCGACAAGCTTCACCGCCGAGGGGAACAGCGACTCGTCCACGTCGCACAGCGTCGCCACTTCGCAATCCGCGAAGCGGGCAAAGCTCCCCGCGAGAGCCTTCCCCTGGCCGCGGACGCCGATCACTCCCAGGCGGATTCGCTCGGACGCCGACGCCTTGGCGGCCCCCCCCAGCGCCACCACGCCTGCGGCCACGCCGGCCGTACTGAGAGCGCTCGAGCCGAGAAACTGCCGGCGGCTCAGATGACGTTCCAGGGGACGATCTGACGGCATGGATTGCGAGAAAAAAAGAGGACGGCTTCGCCGGAACCACCACCCGCAAGTATACCGGGCCGCGAAGGTGCTGTCAGCCAGCCATCTGGCCAACGGAACCGCTCGACGCAATAGGAACGCCCCGCCGCAGGCGTCGGTGCCTGAGACGGGGCGCGGGTTCACGTCAATGTGGCGTCGACCGTCCGTGTCGTGCGGGCGATCCTTCGAGCTCGTCGCTCCTCGACAAGCTCCGTGGTGTGCGGCGTCCTGCCGCACACTTCTTCACGAGACTCCTTATCGTGATCATGCCGCGCAGTCGCGTCATGCGGCAGCACGCGTGTCCTCGGGCGGAGCGTGCAGGATCGGGCCGTTCGTCTCGGCGGCGTTGAGGTGCCGCGTCAGCTCCTCGATCGACCGTTCGGCCGCTTCGAGGAACGTGTCGGCAATCCGCAGCCGCCCGCTCGCACGGGCGTCAAGGTCGTGGGCTAGGAGTTCGGCGCGAGCGGCCAACTCTTCCAGTCCCATCACGAGGCGGTCGAGCCGTTCCTCGTTCGAGACCGTCTCCTCGCTGACGACCGTCGGAGTCGTCCCGCGTCCGAAGTCGCGGATCGGCACGATCGCTATCCGCTCGTCCTCGTCGTCCGAGTCTCGTGTGGCGAGTCCCCGTTCGATGGCGGCCCGCAACAGTGCCGTCGCACCGAGATTCTTGCGGGTCATGAGGTCGAGCGGCCGCGTTCCCGCCCGCAGGTTGCGGCCGGTGATGCGGATGCCGGTTTCGTCGTCGTCCCAGGCTCCCACCACCGAGGGCAACGGCGTCCGCAACTGCACCGTCATTTCAAGCAGGCCGATCTCGATGACGTCGCCGTCTTCGAGGCGGGCCCAGTCGGTTTCCTCTCCGTTGACGTACACCGGCGGGTCGGAGATGACGACGTCGAGCCATACGCCATCCCGGTCGCTGTGCACGATCGTGTGGAGGCTCGGGGCCTCCGGGTCTTCCAGGCGGACGTCGCACTCCGTATCGCCGCCGATGAGTAGTCGTGTTCCGGTGATCCGCTCGGATCCGGGGCCATCGCCCAGAATCAGCGAGACCGCCGGGGCCTCGTGGACAGTTTCCACGTTGGCCTGGGGACGCGCCGCATTCCTCCGATCCAGCCGTCGCATCATCGCATCGTCCTGTTGATTCGCGGGAGCGCGGACGGGACGGGGAGGAAGCGCCTCCTGTGCCTCGGTCCAGACCGCGCGAGACGGGAATTCGACCAGGCGTCTTCCTTCATGACTCTAAGGCCGGCGGCGCCGATGATTCATCTCGCAAGCGTGCGGCCGGCGGAGGGGTCAAGGATTCCAGAGGGCACCGCATCGGCGATGCTCATCCTTCCCGTCCGCTCGGAGCTGGTTCCCGCATCTCGGCCCGGTTTTCCACCGGGAGTAAACGCCGTCAGCCTGACTGGCATCAATTGTCTTCGTCGCCTCGGGACGTCCCGCATGAAGGAAACGGTGTCTGCCCCGGGTCTCCCCGCCAGGCGGGGTGAGGCTTGGTCGTTGAATCGGGGTGCGGGCGAAAAAGCGACGCACGCCGCTCGCCCGCGACGCAACGGTGCGCGAGAGTTGGCAAGCGGCGGAAGAAGTTTGGGTTGTTCCGAGTGGGTGACTGACTGTGCGCGGTTCTGCCGGCTGCGGACAGATTCTGAAATGCGTGAAGGCTTTTTTCACCACGGAGTCGAGAATGCGGCTTCGCCGCACTCTCAATGATGAAAATGGGGTTGAGGCGGTTATGGTGGGGCGTGGCTGGTTCGCCGGGACACAGGTCGACAGTGACTGGCGCTTCGTGCCCG
>JADZEF010000348.1 GCA_020850695.1 Planctomycetaceae bacterium
CCCGTTGTCCGCGAGGCGGGGGGCGACCGGTCGGGCGTCACCGGCGGGACGCGCGTCCTCTCCGATCGCATCGTCGTCCGAATCACGGCCGGCGCGGGGAAATCGTTCCTCGACCGGATGATCGGTCTCGTGGAAGGGGCCATCCGCCAGCGGACGCCGAACGAGATCGCCCTCTCGCTCGTCCTCTCGGCCTTCACCCTCATCTTCCTGATCGTCACGGCCTCCCTTTGGCCAATGGCGCTCTACGCCGAGACGTATATGCAGTCCTACCTCGGGCTGGCCAAGCCGCTGAAGAGCCTCGGGACCGACGTGCCGACGCTCGTCGCGCTCCTCGTCTGCCTCATCCCGACGACGATCGGCGCGCTGCTGGCGGCCATTGGCATCGCCGGGATGGACCGGGCGCTGCGGGCGAACGTCCTGGCGAAAAGCGGAAAGGCCGTCGAGGTCGCCGGCGACATCGACACGCTGCTTCTCGACAAGACAGGGACGATCACCATCGGCAACCGCAAGGCGACACAGTTCGTCCCGCTCGACGGATACACGGCGATGGACCTCGGCCGGCTCGCGGCCCTGGCCTCGGTCGCCGACCAGACCCCCGAAGGGAAGAGCATTGTCGATCTGTATCAGCGGATGCCCGGCCACGGCGCGCCCCATCGCGAAGGGGACAACGGCTCAGTCGTTGACCTCAGCGTTCCGACGGACGCCCGATTCGTCGAGTTCACCGCCCAGACCCGCATGAGCGGGATCGACCTTCCCGACGGCCGCCGAATCCGCAAAGGAGCCCCCGATTCGGTCGTCCGGCATGTCCAGCAGAACAAGGGACATCTTCCGCCGCGTCTGCAACAGCAGGTCGACGAAGTCGCGTCCCGCGGCGCCACGCCTCTCCTGGTCTGCGAGGGAGCGAAGCTGGCCGGCATGGTCGTCCTCGAAGACATCCTCAAGCCCGGCATGCGCGACCGCTTCGAGCGACTCCGCCGGATGGGGCTGCGGACAGTGATGGTCACCGGCGACAACCCCCTCACGGCGAAAGCCATCGCCGAGCAGGCGGGGGTTGATGACTATGTCGCCCAGGCGACGCCGGAAGCCAAGCTCGATTACATCCGCCGCGAGCAGGCGGCCGGGAAGCTCGTCGCCATGATGGGGGACGGGACCAACGATGCCCCGGCCCTGGCCCAGGCCGACGTCGGCGTCGCGATGAACTCGGGGACGCAGGCCGCGAAGGAGGCCGGCAACATGGTCGACCTCGACAGCGATCCGACCAAGCTCCTCGAAGTCGTCGAGATCGGAAAGCAGCTGCTGATGACGCGCGGCTCGCTCACCACGTTTTCCATCGCGAACGACCTCGCCAAGTATTTCGCCATTGTTCCGGCGCTGTTCGCCGGGACGCTGCCGTGGCTGAAGACGTTCGACGTGATGCACCTCCACTCGGCGACGTCGGCCATCCTCTCGGCGGTGATCTTCAACGCGATCATCATTCCGCTTTTGATCCCGATTGCGCTCCGGGGCGTGACGTACCGCCCCGTGGGGGCCGACGCCCTGCTGCGCCGCAATCTCCTTGTGTGGGGACTCGGCGGCGTGATCGTTCCCTTCATCGGCATCAAGCTCATCGACATGGCGCTGGGGACGCTGCATCTGATCTGAGGAGAGAAGGAATCAGGAGTCAGGATTCAGGGGGCAGGAAAGGACAAGGAGCGACGACAACGTCCGGTCTTTCTCGAACCGTGAATCTGACTTCCTGATTCTCAAACGCTTTCTTCCCTGAATCCTGACCCCCGAATCCAAACCCCTTCCGACTTCCATGAACCATCTCCGCTCCAATCTCTGGCTGCTTGGCTTGACGCTGCTTCTATGCTGCGTCGTCTACCCCGCGTTCCTGCTCGGCGTCGGGAAGGCCGTCTTCTCCGACAAGGCGGAAGGAAGTCTGGTGCGCGATCCGAGAGGCAATCCGATCGGCTCGCGTTTGATCGCCCAGCCGTTCACGGGCGATGAGTGGTTCCAGCCGCGACCGTCCGCTGTGGGATACAACGCCGCCGCCACCGGCGGGTCGAACTGGGGTTCCGCCAATGCCATGCTCCGAGATCGCGTGGCGCGGCAGCTGGGGCCGATCGTCAAGTACGCCGGGGGGTCAAAGAAGGGAAACCCCGTCGGACCCGACGTCGAAAAGTGGTTCCACGAAGATCGCTTCGCGGGGAAGGCGGGCATCGTCGCTCAATGGGCCGGGATGCACTCCGGTTTCGCCGCCAATTGGGCCAAGGCCGATCCGATGAACGCCGCTTACATCACGGCCTGGCAAGAGACGCACGCCGGGGCTGTCGCCGAATGGAGGAAGGCCAACCCGGACGCAGGCGATCCGAAGCCGGAAGATCTCGCGGGTGCGTTCTTCGCCGACTTCTCGAAAGAGCACCCAGGCAAGTTTCCGAGCGCGGTCGAACGCCCTGCCGCAGACGGCAAGACGGAGAAGACGATCGAGCCCGTGAGCGGAGGGACCGACATCCAGTCGATCTTTTTCGACATGTGGCGACAGGATCACGCCGACGCCGACCTCGAACCAGTCCCCGCCGACATGGTGATGGCGTCCGGCTCCGGAATCGACCCGCACATCACCTTGAAAAACGCTCTGTACCAGCTCGACCGCGTCGCCGCGAAGCGGGCCGATTCGTCCCAGCAGGACAAGGCCAGGATCCGTGGTGAAATCGAGACCCTGATGAGGGAGAAGAGCGAAGCGCCTCTGCATGGAATCGCCGGAGTCGCGATGGTCAACGTCCTGGAGATCAATCTGGCACTCCGCGAGCGCTTTGAGGCCGCCGGACGCACCGACTTTTCCGCAGCACACACATCGACCATGGCAGTCATTCCCGGCAGTGGCGATAATCGCAGAAACGTCCGATGACCGATCGCCTGCCTCCCGTTGCGTTGATATGTCGACCGAAGACCAATCCGAAGACTCCGCCGGCGCCCATTTCCTCCGGCATTGCACGGCTCCGGACGGGGTGTTTGACGAGTTGCGGGGAGCGGATGGCTCGCTCCGCCAACCCTGGCGACGGCTGATTGAGCGCCTGGGACCGTTTCATCGGGACGAGTACGAGCGACGGACAGAGCAGGCGCAGCGGCTGCTCTACGATCATGGCGTCGCCCACGAGGTTCATCCCGACGCCAGCCATTACCCGCGGCCCTGGGAACTCGACGGGCTGCCGCTTCCGATTCCAGCCGTCGAATGGCGCGAGGTCAACGAAGGAGTGGCTCAGCGCGCACGGCTGCTCAACTTCGTCGCCGCGGATCTGTATGGCTCGCAATCGCTGATTCGAGATGGACTGCTCCCGCCGGAACTCGTTTTCGGCCATCCCGGGTTCCTGCGACAATGCCACGGGCAGAACCCGCCCGAGGGACACTGGATCCATCTCTATGCCGCGGACATTGCCCGCGGACCTGACGGCCGGTGGTCGATCCTCGCGGACCGGACCGAAGCACCGTCGGGAGCGGGATACGCTCTCGAAAACCGCATTGTCACGTCGCGCGTGCTGGCCGAGGTCGTACACGACTGCCAGGTCGAACGGCTGGCGGCCTTCTTCCTCTCGCTTCGCGAAACGCTGCGACGCGTCGCCCGCCGCCGCCGCGACAATCCCCGCATTGCCCTGTTGACGCCCGGACCGGGAAGCGCCACGTACTTCGAGGATGCCTACCTCGCGCGGTATCTGGAGTTCACTCTTGTCGAGGGAGCCGACCTGGCGGTCCGCGACGGCAAGGTGCAGATCAAGACCCTCGGTGGCCTGATGCCGGTCGACGTCGTGCTGCACCGGATTGACGATGCCGATTGCGACCCGCTCGAACTGCACGGCGGATCGAAGTTTGGCGTGGCGGGTCTGCTCGATGTCGCCCGCCGAGGCCATGTGACGGTCGCCAACACATTGGGGAGCGGCATGGTGGAAGCGCCGGCCCTGTCGGCCTATCTTCCGCAGATTTGCCGCAAGATCCTCGCGCAGGACCTGAAGATTTCGACGGCGAAGACCTACTGGTGCGGCGATCGAACCGCGTGTGACCACGTCCTGAACAATCTCGATTCACTGGTGATCAAGCCGGCATTCCGGAGGGGGCGCGTCGAATCCATTCTTGGCCGGCTCGATGGCCCGCTGCTCCAGGAGGAACTGGCTGACGCCATCCGCGCGCGCCCCTCGCTCTTCGTCGGGCAGGAGCGGGTGCCGTGCTCGTCAGCGCCCTCGTGGGTCGGCGGAGAGCTGCGGCCCGCCCACCTTTCGCTCCGCACGTACGCCGCGGCCACCGCCGAGGGTTATCACGTCATGCCGGGCGGGCTGATGCGAATCTCCTTCCAGCCTTACATGCAGGAAAACTCCCTCGCCTGGGGCGAGGGGAGCAAGGACTGCTGGGTGCTGGCCGAGGGGCCCGTCCATCAGGTTTCCCTGCTGCCGCGTGCCGGCGCGTCCATCGAGCTGCGGCGAAGCGGAGTCGAACTCCCCAGCCGCGTGGCCGAGAATCTCTTCTGGCTCGGGCGCCACGTCGAGCGGGCCGAAAGTGCCGCACGCCTACTGCGAACCGTCGTCACGCGGCTGACCAGCGAGTCCGCGTCCGCCGAGATTCCCGAGCTTCCCGTCCTTGTCCGCGGACTGGCCGAGCAGGGACAGATCGAACCGGGCTTCGCCATCGAAGGGATCCGCACGCCGCTCCCCTCGCTCGAAAAGATGCTTCCGGTCGCCGTATTCGATACGAACGAGCCGAGAAGCCTGCGGCGGATCCTCACGACAATGCATACCACGGCCTCGAAAGTTCGTGACCGATTGTCGATCGACGGCTGGCGGATCCTGCACCGCATCGATCAGTCGTTTCAGCCTCCCGCCAACCGCAGCATCGCCCTGGCCGAGGTCCATGCGATGCTCAACCACGTCATTCTCGATTTGTCCGCTTTCAGCGGGCTGGTGGCCGACAGCATGACCCGCACGCACGGCTGGCGGTTTCTCGAAATCGGCCGCCGCATCGAGCGCGCCAGCCAGACGTTGAACATGGTCAGCAACACGCTGCTCAATGCCACCGAAAATGAATCGGCCATTCTCGACGCCCTGCTGGAAGTGGCGGACAGCCGCATGACATACCGCTCGCGGTATCTCGCCAACCTCAATACTCCCGCCGTTCTCGACCTGCTGCTGACCGACGAAACCAATCCCCGGGCCGTCGCCTTCCAGCTTGTCGCCCTCGCGGAACACGTCGAAAACCTGCCTCGCGACCGCTCGCAGCCGCAGCGCGGCGCGTCCGAGAAGCTGGCGATGTCGTGCCTCAACACCATCCGCATGGCGACCGTCCGCCGGCTCGTTCAGGCGGACTACAACGGCTACCGAACCACTCTCGAGCGTCTGCTCATGCGGCTGACGTTCAAGCTGCCGCAACTTTCCAACGCCATCGTCCACAAATATCTCATGCACACCGGCCCCGCGCGGCAGCTGTCGGAGATAAGGGCTGAAGCGAAACATCTATAGCCACGAAGGGGCGGTGTTGTCGACCGGCCATGCCCCTTTCGTACCAGGCGGAGGACGCGCCGCTGCCCGATGGGGTTCGGAAGTTTCTCCCCCCTCCGGCCTTACCGTGGATTTCCTGGAAGAATTCGCCGCATCGACCGTTTATGCTCACAGACGGCGGCACCGGCCGGCGGACGAACTGTTCCAGCCGTGCTGCAACACCCAATCCACTTGAACATCCCCACCTTCGCCAAGGTATGGTTGCCATGAAAACGACTCCGGCCCCCCTCGCGTGGCTTGCAGTCCTCGCGGCGGTCTGCGTGCCGTCCGGACTCGCCTTCGGCCAGATCAACGAACAGAAAGCCGCCACGCCCCAGGAGGAGCTCGCCGCCAAGGCGCGTGCGATCTTTGAGACCCACTGCTACGAGTGCCACGGCGGAAAACAGGAAGCCCCCGACTTCAACGTGAAGCTGTATGGGACGGTGGTCGGGACGTCGTACAAGTACATTGTCTCGAAGAACCTCGAAGACTCGGCCGCCTTCCAGGCGATGAGCGAAGGCCGGATGCCTCCGGAAGGAAAGCCGCGTCCGACGGACGCCGAGATCGCCCTCGTCCGCGAATGGATTGAGAAAGGGGCCATCAAGTGGCCCGACGTGATCGCGGCCAGGCCGTTTGTGACCGACATCGACGTGCTCTCGGCGATCCGCGACGACCTGCGGAGCGCTCCGTCCGACGACCGCTCCTTCCTGCGGTACTTCTCTCTGCACAATCTCCACAACAACTGGCCGGTAGAGCGCATCGGAAAGACCGCGCCGGTCGACGCCGACATTCTGAATCTCGCCCGGGCCGCGATCTCGAAGGCCTGCAACAGCATGAGCTGGCAGAACCAGATTTCGGTGCCGAAAATCGTCGACAAGAACGGCGTCGTGCTGCGGATCGATCTTCGCGACTTCGGATGGGATAAGAACAACCAGTGGGCGACGCTGTTGCGGTCGTATCCCTACGGATTGCAGTTCCACAAGAGCCGCGACCCGGCCATCCAGCAGATGGCGACCGAGGTGGCCGACCTGTCGGGGAGCGGGATGCCGTGCGTGCGGCTCGACTGGTTCATCGACTCGGCGACGCGTCCGGCGAGCTACAAGGCGCTGCTCGAGCTGCCGAACAAGATCGACGAACTCGAGAAGAAGCTGAACGTCGACGTCCAGAGCGACTTCCTGCGGGACCGCCTCGCCCGAGCCGGATTCGCCGAGAGCGGGGTCTCGCGAAACAACCGCCTCGTCGACCGCCATCCCGCCGCCTTCGGGGCCTACTGGAAGAGCTACGACTTCGCCAAGAGCGAAGACCGCGGCGACCTGTTCAAGTTTCCTCTCGGTCCCGAGTTCGACAAGAACGACTTCAACCGCCAGGCCTTCAAGCACGACGGCGGCGAGATGATCTTCAACCTTCCGAACGGCCTGCAGGGGTACTACCTCTCGAAGGCCAACGGCGAGGAACTCCTCGAGGGACCGATTGAGATCGTCCGCGACCTCCAGGAAACCGGCGGGACGGCCAAAGTGCTGAACGGCATCTCGTGCATGGCCTGCCATACCTACGGCATGAAGCGGTTCACCGACACGATTCGCGAAGGGCTCGGCGTCTCGGGGGATGCCCTGCTGAAGGTCGACCGCCTGTTCCCGACGAAGGAACGGATGGACAAGCTCCTCGACCAGGACGAAGAACGCTTCCTCAAGGCGGCTCTCGCGGCGACGGCGTCATTTCTCGACCCGGCCGATCCCGCTTCGATCACCCCGGCCAAGCTGAAGAACTACAAGGAACCCATCGGCCTGATCGCCCGCATGTATCAGAAGGACCTGTCGCTGGAGGAAGCGGCCTTCGAACTCGGATTCCAGAACCCGGCCGAGTTGAAGACGCTGATTGCGAACAACTCCACGCTCCAGAATCTGGGCATGGGCCCGCTGGCCAACGGCGCGTCGATCAAGCGCGACAAGTGGGCCTTCATGGGGAACGACGGCCGGGCCCGCTCGACCTTCCACCGTGCGGCGACGGAGCTGAATCGCGGCGTGCCGTTCAAGGAACTGTGAGAGTTCCGAGGGAACGTCGATGAAACAAGCCTCTCCACTTCACGGCATGCCGCGGGGTGGAGAGGTTCTTCGCTGAGTGCCGTCACGGATCGCCGGCAGCGAACCGGATCAACGAAAAGACGGAATAGGGCGTCAACCGATCGCGCCCCTTGAGGGCATCCAGCTCAATCGCGAAGGCGCAGCCGACGATCGTCCCGCCCACACGTTCCACCATCTTGAGGCACGCCTGCATCGTCCCCCCCGTCGCCAGGAGGTCGTCCACAAGCAGCACCCGCTGTCCCTCCCGCACCGCATCGATATGCATCTGCAGCGTGTCGGTCCCGTACTCGAGGTCGTACTGATAGGTGTGCGTCTGGTAGGGAAGCTTGCCCGGCTTGCGGATCGGGACGAGCGCGGTGCCGAGTTCGAGCGCCATCGGAGCGGCGAACAGAAATCCACGAGCTTCCGCGGCGACAATCACGTCGACCCGCGCCTCTCGGAAGGGATCGGCGAGTCCCTTGACCACAGCCCGGAAGGCGTCGGGGGAATGCAACAGCGGCGTGATGTCGCGAAACAGGATTCCCGGCTTGGGAAAGTCGGGGATGCTGCGGATGTAGTCTTTGAGGTTCATCGCGGCGGAAGAGGGAGTGAGACAAGCGATCAAAGGGCCGGCGCGGATGAATGGTATCTCACGGCCCGCGGAGCCACTACTGACTCACCGTTCGAGTCGTGCCTCTGCGCCGCCGCACGCCCTCCAGACGTCGTTCACGGTCCGGCGGCCGCATTCGGATCGGTCCCGCGATTCTTCGGCCGGAAGTACTTCATCGATTCCTTGACGACGATGCTCCGCGGAGCCAGCCGGACGCACAACGACAGCAGGTAATTGATCCAGCCGGGAACGACGTATTGCCGGCGTCGTTCCACCGCTTTGAGCGCTGCCCGCACCACCTCGTCAACCGACTGCGAGCGGTGCTTCTTCAGCCAGTTCGGAACGCCGGCCACCTGGAAGAACTCGGTCTGCGTCACGCCCGGGCAGAGGGCGGTGACCGTCACCCCCCGGTCGCGGACCTCGGCCCAGAGCGCCTCGCTGAAGTGAAGCACATACGCCTTCGACGCCGAATAGGGTCCCATGTAGGCCACCGGCTGGAACGCGGCGACCGATGCGACGTTGATGACCGCCCCGTGACCGCGCTCCAGCATTCCCGGCAGGACGCGATACGTCAGGTTGGTCAGGGCGCCGATGTTGAGCCGGATCAGGTTCTGCATCAGTTCCGGGTCGGTGCTCTCCACGTCCCGCACCGCGCCAAAGCCCGCGTTGTTGACGAGTAATTCGAGCGTGATCCCCTGACCGCGGATTTCCTCGACAAGCGTCGCGGGCGATGCCGGATCGGCCAGGTCGATCGGCACGATATGACAGCGTGTCCCGTGGCGCGTATGAAGATCGGCCGCGAGGGCGTCCATCAACTCCTGCCGACGGGCCGCCAGGACGAGGTGCATTCCGCGTGCCGCCAGCACGCGTGCGAACTCCGCGCCGATGCCCGACGACGCTCCCGTCACGAGAGCCCAGCGGTCAGCGTACGCTTCAATCACGCCAATGCTCCGGTGACGGTCGGGACCCGTCGGGAATTGTGGAATTCCGATGCGGGACTGCACCGGCGAGGTCGAGACAGAATGGGAGCGTCGAAGAAAACGAGAACCGCCGGCGTCGTGGAATGGGCGCAGAGAAAGAGAAGACGTCGAGGGAAGCACACTGCCGGGTGCGAGGCAAACGGACCGGCAGGCCCTCGCACGAAACTCTAGCAGAAACCGCACGCCTGCGACACGAAGCCGGTGCGATTGTCGCTCCGCTACGGACTTTCCGGTCTTTTCCGGATGCACTGTCGAGCTGCCGCAAATCCCCCGCCTTCTCGCTTTGACCGTCGCCGAAACGCAACCTAGGTTCCTTTTGTCCCGTGCACGCGGCGGTTCCGCCGGCACAGGCACCACGCTCATACATCGACCACGCACCCGCTTCCGAGGTGTCGTGGTTCCGCAGTGACCTCTTAACTCCCTTCCGCCTTTAATCCCTACCGCCCATGTCGCAATCGACCATCCCATTCCCGGCTCGCACTCCGGTCCAACCCGCCACGTTGCGGTGGCAGAGCCTCTGCCTGGTGGTCCTCGGGGTTGTTGTGGGGACGGTGTGCCACCAGATGGCCCGGCCCGGGCTGGCGATGCTGGCAACCTGCATCAGCATCGCCACGCTGGCAACGGTTGTGGCCCTCGCGTATGTCGCTCATCGGCGTCGTGAGCGGGCCTGCCAGCAGGCGATCGCCCATGCGACCGAGCGGCTGCAGACGCGCCTCGAACGGCATTGCCCGAGGGTTCCCCGCCCGCACGTCCGTCGCCCCTTCGGTGTCGTGCGGATGGATCGGCAGTACCTGACGGTCGTTCGCGGTCGCGGTCGCTGAAACAACCGTGCGCAGCGTGATGGATTCACGTCTCGGTGTTCTTCGCGCGAAGCACTCTTCATCACCCGCGTGGCCAAGCCGCCGCAATCGTGGTATGAAAGCATCGATCTGCGACGAATGGCGTTCACGCCCGGATGCGTGACGGCGGCGGATCATGGTTACTCCGGTTTGCTCACCCCGGCTGGACGGGTCACGGTTTGACGATGGCGATCACGTTGATCGGATACCGCGGGTGTGGCAAAAGCACCGTCGCCCGACCGCTGGCCGAAGCCCTCGGATGGGACTGGATTGACGCGGACGTCGAACTCGAACGTCGCGCCGGAAAGTCGATCCGCGACATCTTCGCGACCGACGGCGAGCCCGTCTTTCGCGACCTTGAGGAGAGCGTCCTTACCGACCTCCTCGCGAAAGATCGACTCGTCGTCGCCGCAGGCGGCGGATCGGTGATGCGCGAATCGACCCGACGGCGGATGCAATCCTCTGGTCCCGTCATCTGGCTGCTCGCCAGCGTCGACACGCTGCTGCACCGCATCCAGGGAGACTCCACCACCGCCGCCCGTCGCCCCAGCCTCACCGGCCTCGACCCGCGAGCCGAAATCGAACGTCTGCTCGCACTCCGCGAACCGATCTATCGCGAGACAGCAACGTTCATCGTCGGCGCCGGCAATCAGCCGATCGCCGACATTGTCTCGACAATCGTCGAACGTCTCTCCACGGTCCCCGGCTTTCCGTCGACTCCACGTCCGACCGACGCCCCGCCAGCGGAAGGGTCGCCGGAATGACTCTGTTCGACATCCCCGGCTGGATCCTCCTGGTCTGGCTGTTCGTGCTGGGAACGGTGATCGGCAGCTTCCTGAATGTCTGCATCTACCGCATCCCGCGACACGAATCGCTGTGGGACCAGTTGCGGGGCATCGGCTATCCGCCGTCGCGCTGTCCACGCTGCCTGACGCCGATCCTGTTGCGCGACAACATCCCGATCTTCGGTTGGCTGCTTCTGGGAGGCCGTTGCCGCAATTGTCGCCTCCGCATCTCGCCGCGCTACCCGCTGATTGAACTCTTCAACGGACTGCTGTTCGCTCTTGTCTACTGGTACGAAGTCCCGTTCGACTTCGCCGCCCGCTACACCGACACACCACTCCACACGTCCTTCGGCCCGAGCACGATGGGCATGTCGCCCGTCGCGGTGCTGCACTGGCGCTACGCGTATCACATGATCCTTATCGAGGCGATGCTGGTCGCCTCGTTCATCGATTTCGACGAGATGCTCATCCCCGACGCCTCCACCCTCCCCGCCATGGCGATGGGGCTGATCGTCGGCACGGCCGTCCCGCAGGTTCACATCGTGCCGGTCTGGTTCACGGGACCGGCCTTGATCCAGTCCTATCTGATCCTGCTCCCCGCGTCGTGGCGGTCGTGGTTCGGAGAAGGCGTCCGCGGACTCTCCACCGGCATCGAAGTGCCGGAGTGGATCGGGGCGTGGCCCCATCTGCACGGCTTCCTTGTCAGTCTGACGGGACTGTTGGTCGGCGGCGGCATCGTCTGGGGAGTCCGCATCATCGGCTCGTGGATCCTCCGCCGCGAAGCGATGGGCTTCGGCGACGTCATCCTCGTCGCCATGATCGGTAGCTTCCTCGGCTGGCAGGCGACGGTCTACGCCTTCTTCATCGCCCCGGCCTTCGCCCTCGTCGTGGTGCTGGTGTCGATGCTGTTCGGCATGCGGCGGGTCATCCCCTACGGCCCTTATCTCAGCCTTGGGGCGCTCGCCATGATTTTGGGATGGCCGCACATCTGGCCGAGCGCCGAGCGACTCTTCCAGATGGGCGTGTTCGTCCCGATTCTCGGGGCCGTGATGACGGCCCTGCTCGCCGCCTGCCTCTTGATGACCCAAGGGATCAAGTGGCTGCTGGGAATTCCGCTCTACCCGGACGACAATGAGGAAATGCCCTGGACCTCAGCCGACACGCTGACGTACCTCGCGTTCGAGAACCGGGACGCGCAACAGGGGCAATGGCGGCGGGAGGACTGGCCGGGAACCGCCGCCGGACGAGGAACGGTTTTCGAAGACGCGTGGCGCCGCGGTTCGACCGGCGGATGGCGCAATCGCCCGTAAGAAAACCACTCAGCCATGTCGTGCACGCGGCTCTCTTTTACCGCTTCGGCGCCCAGATCTGCGGCCGGTTGCGAAGGTCGAACCAGTGGATGGGGGCGAAGAACTGCTGCCCGAACCGCCATTCCTTGCGGTGGGTGAAGTATCCGGGGCTCATCTGCACGATCGCGTAATACGCTCCCACGTATCCGCCAATCAGCACCACAGTGCCGACGATCCAGGCCGAGAGACTGGGCTTGCCGGGGAGCATAGGGTCAACCTGTCCAGCAGAACCGGAGAGCCGGGATTCATCAGACTGCGACCCGTCCATGAGCGAACCGATCCGGAGTTTGCAGCGTTACAGTGACGTTAAAACCTTAAACGCTCGTCCATCCCTCGATTGTACCCCCGTTGACCCCACCGCGCGCAAAAAGCCCTGCGGTTTTGGCGGAGAGCCGTTCCGAGAGGGAATTCCCGAAGGCGCCCCGCCCGCAACCTCTGCTTGTTGGTCGGAAGACACCGCCGTGATAAACTGATGTTTCGGTCCCGGAAGTTCGTCACCGCAATCTGTCGATTTGCGGGACCGCTTCCGTATTCTTCCTGAGCTTCTCCTTCAGGACGTCGGGTCGAATCGCCGGAACTCTCACGGAGTTGCGGTGTTCACTTCGAGGCTCGACCGGTCGATGACAGCCCGCTTCTCTGCCGAGGTCACGATGGCCGCTGCTCAACCCGCCACGTTGCCTGCTGAAATCACCGCCGCCCTCGGACGGCTGGGGGCCAAGCTGAAGTGGATGGCGCTGCTTCGCGGCATCGGCACCGTCGGAATCGTGCTGGCCGCGGTCGTCAGCGTGGCTCTGTTTCTCGATTATCAGTTTGCCCTCGGCGCCACGGCGCGAGTCGTCGCACTGGTTGCCAGCTTCGTCGTGGTCTCAGTGGTCGCCGTCTGGCGGATTCTGCTTCCGCTGATTCGCCCCCGCAGCCTCTCCGAGCTGGCCGCCGTCATCGAGAACGCCCATCCCGAATTGCGCGAGCGCCTGACGTCCGTCATTGAATTGACCGACCCCGACGTTCCGGACGCTCACCGGGGCTCGCCGCTGATGCGCGACCTGCTGGTGAAGCAGACGGCCAAACAGATGGCGGCGGTGAATGTTGCGCAGTCGGTCTCGTCCGAACGCTCGGCCCAGTGGTGTGCCTTCGGCGCGGCGGCGATGCTCGCTCTCGTCGTGCCGTTCATCCTCGCGTCCGATGCCTACTCACTCCTCTGGTCACGGTTCCTCGACCCGTGGGGCAACTTCGCCCGCGTCTCCAGTTTGACGCTTGAGGTGGCCGAGGGAGATCGAACGGTTGCCCGCGGAACCGACGTCACGATCGCCGCGACCGCCCGCTGGCGCACCGGGAAGACAACTCCCCCCGAAGCGGTCTGGATGGAATGGAAGAACGACGCGGGAGTGACCGACTCGCGGCGGATGGATTTCGACGACGACAAGCAGGCCTGGACCACCACCGTCCCGCACGTCTTCCAGGGATTCGAATACTCCATCTCGGCCGACCCCGCCCGGTCGCGTTCGTACCGCATCGACGTCGTCGACGCGCCGGCCATCGCCGCCCTCAAGCTCGAAGTCCAGCCGCCGGCATACTCCGGTCTCCCGGCGAAAGTCCACGACGGGGCGGTCGGCGTGGTCCCCGTGTTCGAGGCCAGTCAGCTCATTTTCCAGCTGAAGTTCAACAAGCCGGTCACCAAAGCGGAATTCGTGTGGCTCGCCCCGCCGGTGTCGCCCGAGCAGGCGGTCGCCGTGGACGGTGTCAATGACAGCAAGGACGCGGTGCTGCGTGAGAAGATCGAGCTCTCAGCCGACCGCCTCTCGGGACGGTTGCAGATGACGGCGCTGGTCGGCGGTCCCTTCACTCTCGATGTGGTCGAAGAGCATGGCCTGCACAACGAAGGCGAGCCGCGCCGCGAACTCGTCCTTCAGCCGGACCAGGCGCCGACCATCACGCTCGAAGGCTCGGACCGGCCGCGCAGCATCCGCCCGAGCGACGTCGCGCACATCCCGTTCGAAGCGAGCGACGACATCGGCCTGGGAGCCGTCGAACTGCACTATTCGATCGGGCAACGTCCGGAAGAAATCGTTTCGGTCTCCGGCGACCTCCTGGGCGCTCGGACGCTGAAGCATGAGTTCTCGCTCGACCTCTCGACGCTCGGGCTGACGCAAGGGGACCTCATCAATTACCGCATTCGAGTCGCCGACGAGCGTCCCATCCCTGCCCCTCAGGTCGTCTGGTCGGAAACCCGCACCCTGGTCATCGACAAAAACGCTCCGCCCCCGGGCGCGGAAGACCTCGCCGATCGCCACAAGGCGGTCGAGGAATCGCTGGAGACTTTGAAAAAGTCGATCGCCGAAGCTCGCGCCAAAACCGAAGACCTGAAGAAGAATGCCGCCGAGAAGGAAGCCGCCGGCCAGGAATTCCGCCGCAACGAAGAACTCCCCCCTCTCGCTCAGAAGGAACGCGACCTGTCCGCACAGACCGATGCTCTGGCCGGACGCGTCGCCGAACATCCACTGTTCGCCAACCTCACCAAGGGGCTGGAAGGGGTCGCCCGCGAGAATCTGGCGCAGGCCGCCGAATCGACGGCAAAGGCTGCCGAAGCCCCGCTTGCCGAAAAACAGCAACCCCTGGAAGCGGGGCAGGACCAGTTGGCCGTGGCCGAGAATCGACTCGAAGCGCTGACAAAGCAATTTAAGGAACTGGCGGCCCTCGAAAAGGATCTCCTGGAAATCGGACGGCTGGGCGATCAGGCCGACCGTCTGGCAAACGAAGTCGCGGCGCTCGACGAAAAGCGGGCGGCTCCCGATGACAACCTCTCGGAAGAGCAGAAAAAGGCCCGCGAGGAAGCGCTCGACGCCGAGCAGAAGCGAC
This sequence comes from Planctomycetaceae bacterium, assembly GCA_020850695.1. Taxonomy (GTDB): domain Bacteria; phylum Planctomycetota; class Planctomycetia; order Planctomycetales; family Planctomycetaceae; genus JADZEF01. The sequence continues at coordinate 14,981 of JADZEF010000348.1, forward strand.
TCGAAGAGGAACAGGCGAAACTCGCCGCCGATCTGAAGGCATTGCTCGAACGGCGTCCCGAACTCCTCCAGGCCGCACGGCAGGCGCAGCTCGACCAGTTGGCCGAGTTGGGAGAGCGCGCCAGGCAACTGGCGGAACCGCAAGAGATGCTCGCCGAGGCCCTGCGCGACGAAGCCCGGGAGTCGGCCGAGAAAGCCGCCCCGCTCGCCGATCGTCAGCGCGAGTTGGCGAAGCGGGCCGACGCGCTCGCGAAGCAGGCAAACGAACTTGCTCCGAAGAGCGAAGCGGTCCCGCTCGATCCCGAGGCGCTCCGCAAGGCGCTCGACGAACTCCGCAACGGCAACCTCGCCGAAGCGGAGAAGGCTCAGGCCGAAGCGGCCCAGGACGCGAAGAACCTCGCCGAAGCTCTCGAAAAGAACCGCGGCCTCTCGAACGACCCGAAGGAGGCCGCAAGTCAGTTGGCCGAGCGTGAGGAAGCCCTCGAAAAGCAAATCAGCGAGACGGCCAAGAACGCGCCGGCAGAGGACGCGCCCGCCGCGGACCGGGAAGCGTTCCGAAAAGAGTGGCGAAAGCTGGCCGCCGAGCAGACGGCGATCGAAGCGGTCGCCGCCCGTCTGGCCGCACCCGCGGCCGCCCGCGCCCAGCAGCAGGAAGCGGTCGACAAAGCCGCCCGGTCTCAAGAAGAGTTGCTGGCGGGAAAGCCGGAAGCGGCCGCAGAAGCTGCTCAGCAGGCGGTCGACGAATTGAAGAAGCTCTCCGACGCCATGGGATCGCGCGAAGAACGCGTCGCAGCCGCACGAGAACAAGTGGCCGAGCTCCGCAAGCAGCAGCAGGAACTCGCCGCCAAGGTGGAAAAGGCGGCCGCGCTGGACGAGGCGGGATCCGAAGAAGTTCGCGAAGCGCTGCAGGCCCTCCAGAAGGAACAGGAAGCACTGGCTCAGGAAGCCGCACAACTCGATGCTCCCGACGCCGCGCGGCCCCAACAGAATGCCGTCCGCGCAGCGACCGCCGCTCAACGCGAACTCCAGCAGGGAAAACCTCAGGAATCGACGGCCGCGCAGCGTCGAGCCGAGCAGGGCCTCGCCGATCTCCAGCGACAACTCGACGGTCAGCCTGCGGCAGAGCGTGCAGCCGCTCAACTCGCGAAGCAGCAAGCCGAAATCAGCGAGAAGGCCGCCGAGGCCGCCCGCACCAACGACGAGGCTGCCACACGCAAACAGGCCGAAGCCCAACGTGAAGTGGCCAAAGCGGTCGAACAACTCGACGCCCCCGCCGCCCGCAACGAACAGCAAGCCGCACGCGAGGCCGCCCGGGAAGCGGCCGAAAAGCTCGCGGACAAGAACGCCACAACCGAAGAGCGACAGGCCGCCATCGAACAGGCGGAAGAGGCCACACGAAACCTCCAGCAGACTCTCGCCCGCAATCAACCCGCCGCCAATCAGGCCAACCCGGCCGCACAGAACAACGCCGATCAACCGGCCGAAAACCGCCCTGCCAACGGCGAGCCGACGGCCCGCAACATGCCACCGGGCAGCGACCCGTCAGACGATCTGATGGGAGAAGGACAGCCCGCCGCCGAACGCGAGCGTCAGGCCGCGGAGGCGGCGCGAGCGCTCGCCCGAGATCAGCAGGCCCTCGCCCAGGAGGTCGCCCAGGCCCGCCAGCAGGCGGACCGCGCCGCACAGAATCCGGGCGCTCAGCCGGCCCCCGAGGATGGGAACGCCACTCCTCCCGCGAACACCCCACGAGCGGAGAACGCCCAGGCTTCCAACACTCCGCGCCCCGAACCAGCCCCTCGCAACGAGGCGGGACAGAATCCCGCAAATCCGATGCAGGGCGCCCCGAAGGAAGGGGCAAACGACGCTCAGAATGAGAACGAGCGTCCGGGCGGCGTCCCCAGTAACAGAGCTGGTTTCGCCCAGGCCCAGCGACAGCAGGCCGATCTCGCCCGCGAGGCCGCCCAACTCGCTCGTGACGCGAGCGAACAGAACGGGGCCGAATCTCCGCAGGCGCAGCAAGCCCTGGAAGCAGCGAGGCAGGCCGCAGAAGCTTCTCGCCAGGCTCAAGCCGGTCAGTTCGAGCAAGCCGCCGAAGCCGGGCGCAACGCGGCCGCCGCCGAGCGGCAGGCGGCTCAAGCGATGCGTGGCAATCGCCAGCCCGACGAAGCCAACACGCCGCAAGGCCAGCAAGCCGAGCGCCTCGCCGAACGGCAGGAGCAGGTCGCCGAGGCCCTGAACCGCGCCGCGCAGGACCCGCAGCAACGTCAAGCCGCGCGGAATGCGGCCCAGCAACGGATCACCCGTCAGACGGAGCAGGTGGCCCGCCAACTCAATCAAGCGGCTCGGCAACTCGGACAGAATCCGCTCGACCTCCCCGAGAACGGACAGCAGGCGCGCGAGGCCGGCGAGTCCGCGTCCGAAGCCCGCGAGTCGATGCAGAACGCCGCGCGGAGCGCCTCGGAAGGGAATCGCAACGAAGCATCGAACTCAGCCCACCGTGCGGCTGAATCGCTGCGTCAAGCTGCCGAACAGGCCGCGAATGCCGCCCAATCGAACCAGCCCGCGGAGCCCTCGCCCGTTCCGGCGAACGCGGCCCAACAGATCGCCCAGGCCGCTCAACAACTGGCGGAAGCCCGCCAGCAGTTGGCGGAAGGCCCGCAGAATCCTCCCGGACAACCTGGCAACCCCATGCCGCAGCAGGCCGGTACACCCAACGCCGGCCGCCCCATGGCGAATGGTCAGCCCTCGTCGGAACCCGGTCAGCGCGGCCAATCCTCTCCCATGTCCCAACCCGGGTCGCAAGGATCGGGAGAGCCCTCGGCCCAGGGACAACGCGGTCAGGGTCAGCCCATGCCGGGTCAACCCGGGCAGAAAGCTGGCGGCGAAAGTTCCGGTCAACCTCAGCCCGGTCAGCAGCCAGGGCAGCCTTCTGGCGAAGGTCAGCCGAACGGCCAGGGACAGCCCAACGGTCAAGGACAACCCGGCGGATCCCGCTCGCCCGCCGCTAACGCGCTTCGCCAGGCAGCAAACGCCTTGTCGCGAGCCTCGAATCAATTGCGACCGGGTGCACGTCCGGGTGGGCAACGCGGCCAGCAGGGCCCGCCGGGTCAGGGTCAGCAAGGCAATCCTCAAGGTCCGTCCCAGACGCCGGGCGATCCGGTTGCGGAAAGTGGTCAACCCGGTGAGAATCCGGGCGAACCGGGAGATCCGTCTGGACAGCCCGGAGAAGGCGGTGGCAACTCGTCGGGCGTTGGTGGAACCGCCGCCGATCTGCGAAAGCTCGAAGCCGAGCTCAAGAAGCAGACCGGTCGCGACTGGGGCCAGCTCCCCGGCAACCTCAAGACCGAAATCCTGCAGGCCGCCCGCCGACGTCCAAACAGCGAATACTCCCGGTTGATCAAGTCCTACTTCGAAGAAATCGCCCGCACCCGTCCCGGAGCGCCCGCCGGGAACGACAAGTAAAACCCTTCACGCGGTCCGCCCGCAAGGTTCTCCTCGCCGATGCCACGTTCGTTCCGCGGGCTCTGGCCCGCCATGTTCACTCCGCTCACCGAATCGGGCGAACCCAACCTGGCCGAGACGGAACGGCTGGTCGACCTTTTCGTCCGCCAGCGGCTCGATGGAATCTACCTCCTCGGCTCTACCGGACAGGGTCCGCTTCTCTCCGTCGCGCAGCGGCAGGCGGTGGCCGAATGCACCATCAAAGCGGCGGCGGGTCGTATCCCGGTCATGCTGCATGTCGGTGCGGTCTCGACTGAAGACTCCATCACGCTCGCCAAACACGGGGCCAAAATCGGCGCCGACGCCCTCTCAAGCGTCGGCCCCATCTACTATCGCGTCCCGCCGGATGCCGTGTTCGAGCACTATCGCCGCATCGGCTCCGCGGCCGATCTCCCGTTTTTTGTCTATCACCTCAGCTTGGTGAACACGCTCTCTCTCGGCGGCCGAGACTACGTCGACCGGCTCCTCGCCCTGCCGAACGTCGCCGGGATGAAGTTCACCGACCGCGACCTGTTCCAACTCGGCCTGCTCTGCACCCACGGCGGAGACAGGTTCCAGGTCTTCAGCGGGGCTGACGAAGTTCTTTGCCACGCCGCGGTGTGCGGGACAGTCGGGGCGATCGGCACGTTCTATAACGTGTGGGGGCCGGCCTGCCAGGCGGCCCGCGCGGCCTTCGTTGGCGAGATGAACTCCGCCGGGTCGGTCGAAGCGGGCTACAAGTTCATGACGGCTTTCCAGGTGGCGCTCGACGAGGTCCTCTCATCCGGCGGCACCTGGCCGTTCCTGCGGTCGGCCATGCAGATCAAATACAACATCGACATCGGCCCGTGTCGCGCCCCGCTCGGCGCGTCCGACAAGCCCTGGAAGCCGGCCGACGTCGAACGCGTGCTGGAGATGGTCGACGCGGCTGCTCCCGGAGCGTGACGGCTGTTCCAACGATTTCCATAGATTCTTCCTGCGTTTCGCCTCGCATCAACGTAGCAGTCAAAGCAGATCGGTCGGACGAAATCCCGGTGGACCTCCCCCGCGGGCGTCAAGAAGTGACGGCATCGCCTCCATGAATTTGCCGTAACGCTCGACGCACAATACCCGTCTTGCCCGATTCTGCGGTCACGGATAGGATCCAAAAGACAGGCGTCTCGCGGGTTGGAATCCCGCCGCTCGTCCAAAACCCTTGTTGGACTCTGCCTTATGAAGTTCACTCCGCCGTCCCGCGCCGCCAGTGCCGTCGCGCTGAGCATGGTGCTCCTCCTGGCAACGACCATTTTCGCTCAGCAGTTTTCGACCAAAGCCACGGAAGAAGGCAAGACGGCGAAGCTCGTCGCCGAAATGGTGGGCCAGTACCACATCAAGCAGTCCGCCATCGACGACGCCATCTCGAGCAAGCTGCTCGACGCGTTCCTCAAGCAGATCGACCCGCAGAAGCTCTACTTCACCCAGGATGACATCGACAGCTTCGCCGACTACCGCACGAAGCTCGACGACCTCATCAAGGCGGGCAACGTCGAGTTCGCCTACACCACCTACGATCTCTACCTGAAGCGGCTGGACGAGCGGATCGCCCTCGCCCACCAGTTCATCGACGCCGAGCACGACTTCACCGTCGACGAGTCGATGTCGGTCGACTTCGAGAAGATGGCCTGGGCCAAGTCGAACAAGGAAATCACCGACCGCTGGCGCAAGCGGATCAAGTACGACCTCCTCTCGGCCAAGCTGACTGACGCCAAGGGCGCCGACGGCAAGATCGAGCCGAAGAAGCCGGGCGAATCGAAGATCGAAGACCCGCGCAAGCGGCTCCACAAGCGGTACGACGTGCTCAAGAGCACGATGCACCAGACCGAGAACAGCGAAAAGCTCGAGATGTTCCTCAGCTCGCTCTGCCACTGCTTCGACCCGCACTCGAGCTACATGTCACCCGAGACGCTCGATGACTTCCAGATCCAGATGCGGCTGAGCCTTGACGGCATCGGCGCTGCCCTGCGTCAGGAAGACGGCTTCACGGTCGTCGCGGAAATCGTGGCGGGCGGTGCCGCCGCCGAAGACGGCCGCCTGAAGGTGGGCGACAAGATCATCGGCGTGGCCCAGGGCGAAGGCGAGTTCGTCGACGTCGTGGAAATGAAGCTGAGCAAGGTCGTGCGGTTCATCCGCGGCAAGCGGGGCACACCGGTTCGCCTGCAGGTGAAGGTCGCCGCCGGCGACGATGTCAAGGTCTACGAACTCATCCGCAAGAAGATTGAACTGAAGTCGTCCGAGGTGAAGGGTGAGATCATCCGCACCGGCGACCGCTTCAAGGACAATTCCGAAGTCCGCATCGGCGTCATCCACATCCCGTCCTTCTACCGCGACTTCGGCGGCGCTCAGGACGGCGTGGAAGACTTCAAGAGCACGGCCCGCGACGTCCGGGCGGTCCTCAAGCAGTTCCGCGCCCAGGGGGGCGTCGACGGCGTCGTCGTCGACCTCCGCACCAACGGCGGTGGAGCCCTCAAGGAAGCCATCGACGTCACCGGCCTGTTCATCGACCAGGGTCCGGTGGTTCAGATCAAGGAACCGGACGGCACGGTGAAGTCGCACGACGATGACGAAGCCGGCGTCGCCTACGACGGCCCGCTCGTGGTCCTCTGCAACCGCCTGTCGGCCTCGGCCTCGGAGATCTTCGCGGGCGCGATCCGCGACTACAACCGCGGCATCGTCATCGGCGACACCACCACGCATGGCAAGGGGACGGTCCAGAACGTCATTCCCGTTCCGTCCCGCACCTTCGCCTTCGTGAACGGCAACGCCAAGGCCCGCGGCGCCCTGAAGTTGACGATTAACCAGTTCTACCGAGTCAACGGCGACAGCACGCAGAACCGCGGCGTCGAGTCCGACATCGTGCTCCCGTCGCTGGTCGACCACATGGATCTGGGCGAATCGTTCCTCGAGAACGCCCTCGCCTTCGACAAGATCAAGACGGCCGAGCACGCGTCCGCACGCATGGTGAGCGACGATCTGATCTCGACCCTCAAGCGGAACAGTCAGACCCGCATCGCCGCCGATCCCGACTTCCAGAAGGCCAAGGGCGAAATTGAGAAGTTCATCGAGCGGAAGAACCGCAAGACGATCTCGCTCAACGAAGAGACCTTGAAGAAGGAACGCGAGTCGGAGAAGGCTCAGGAAAAGGAAGAAGAGAAGCTGAAGGATCCGTCCGAAAAGACAGGCGACCAGCCGATCTTCCCGGAAGGGGCCTACAACAACGAGGTGCTGCGGATCACGGCCGACTACACCGCCGCCCTCCGCGGAATGAAGACGGCCGGCAAGTGAGTCTCTCCGCCGAAGGGGGATGAGATTTTCCATAGCCACCGCGAATCAGCAAGCCGCCCGGCAGTCAACTGCCGGGCGGCTTCTTCGCGCGCCTGGCATGTGTGTTTCCTGGATGAACGGTCTCTGCGGGCCGTGAGGGCGGGAACCGCGAGCTGTAGGACAGGGTTTGGTAGCGAGGCGGAATCGGAAGCGAGTCGAAAGCGAAACCTCCGAGATACGCTGAGGATGTCCGGTGATGAGGGAGGACGGCGAGGGCAACCCCGCCTCCGACCCGATTCGCCGAGGGGTGATTCACCCGGTCTCAACGAAGAACACTCGCGATGAAGTCAATTCCCATCAAAGACACTTTCGCGGATTTCCGAATCGATTGGCCGTTTATCCGATCCCGTTCGCCGATTTCATCACGCGACCGATTTATGAACGTCATTCGGGAGATTCACGACCTATGTTCGTGCAGAGGGAGTTTCCTAGAGAACACTATGAAATCTCCTTGGGGCAAACTACTCATCTCGGGTTGGGCCCTCTGTGTCAGCCTTCCGCACGCAACCACGGTCTCCTGGCCCGATCGCGTCCTGCTCCCCGGGCGAACGCCGCCACGCGCCGACGCCCCTCGGACTCGCCACGATCGGACTGCTGGTCGCTCTCGCGTCGCCCGCGTTGCAGCCGACACCCGTGTTCGATGCGTTCCTGCCGTTCATCGCGGCGTCGATGATTCTCGTCGTGCTGGTGGTCGCCGGCCGGTCTCGTCTGAAGCGAGCGCTGCGCGGCATCCGGCTTCGATGGCTCCGCAAGGTGCGGCGGCGTCACCGTGAACAGGAGCGGCCGTCGGGTCCGAGCGTCGACAACTCCCTCCGCATTTCGGCACGACTTCAGTCGCAATTAGAACACGAGATCCAGAAGCAGAGGACCGTCCCCCGAGCGATCAACGTTCTCGTCCGGCGAATCTCGCTCGAGCTCCGCGGGGGCTTCGTTGCGGTCGTGGACGAGGTGGACGGCACCGATTTCCGGGTGTCGAACAGTCGCGGTTTGTCCGACGCGTCGCATCGTCTGCGGCTCGATCCGACGTTGCGAGAGGCTCTCGAGCACGGTCCGGTCAGCCTGGCAGGTCGCGCGCTCCGGCGCTCCGCGCTCTTCGAATCTCTCGCGCCGGGCGATCGCCGTCGCATCCATCACGGCATCTCCCTCATTCCGATCAGCCCGGCCCCGGTCAGCCAGTGGCTGTTGACGACGGAACTGCTTCCGCTCGCTCCCGACGCCGATGAGCGGCGCCAGCGCCTGGCCGCCCTGTGCCGGATGGCCTGGAACCGGCAATTTGAAGTTCCTGCAGCAAGCCAGGCTTCGAACATCTCAGCGCTGAGTCCGCCGCCGAATCCCTTTACCTCTCCCTCATCCCAAATTCGCGAGGTCCTGGAGGGAGTTCGGACGTCGACCGGAATTGACCGCACGTCTCTCTTTCTGCTGACCTCCTCCGGCGCCCTCACGCTGAGCCCGACGGTTGTCGTCGGCGGCCTGCTTCCTCCGGGGGTCGAACAAAAGTGGCGCGAGCAGGAGCGACGCCTCGGCGTCGCTCTGTTGGCGAAGGGTGGCTTCGATCGATTTGACGAGGCCGAACTCGCGCGGTTGAAAATCGGCAGTCTCTGGAACTCCGCCTGGGGCGATCGGGTCGTCCTGCGCGGGCAAACCATCGGCGTGATCTGCGCCACGTCCAGCCGATCGCCGGCCGATTCCTCCGCCATCCGCGGTCTGATTCAGACAGCGTCGACCGAGATCACCCGCACCTTCGAGCGGATGCTGCCCCCGCCCGCGACGAAAACGCCATCCCCCGAATCCAAGCAGATCTCGACGGCGGAGCGGACCACGCCGGCCCCCTCCTCGGCTGCCAACGCGGCCGAAAAACCCACAACCGTGGCAGCGTGGGGATCTGATTTCTCCATTCCCACGAACATCGCGGCGGCGTTCCTGTCAGTGAATGCTCCGGCCCGGGCCGAGAAGGCGCCCGCGCCGAACATCGAGCCGCAGCCGTCGCCGGTCATCACGCCTCCCGTCGAGGCCGTGATTCCGCCGGCATCTCCCACCGACGACGGGCGGCTGCAGTTTCTGGCGAACATGACGCACGAACTGCGGGCGCCGATGACGGGAATCCTCGGCATGACCGAGATCGTGCTCGATACGAACCTGACCGACGAGCAGCGCCGTTGCCTCGCGTCAGTCCGCTCGTCGTCCCAGTCGCTCCTGCAACTGGTCAACGATCTGCTGGACTTCTCGAAACTCGAAGCACGCGGGCTCGAAATCGAGCGGACGGAGTTCTCGCTCCGCTCGCTTCTCCGCGAAGCGCTGCTGCCAATGGCGGTCCAGGCCCGCCAGAAGGGCCTCGAGTTCCACTGCGAAACTCCGAGCGGGCTGTGCGATCGTTGGCGCGGCGATCCGCTGCGGTTTCGGCAGGTGGTGACGAACCTCGTCAGCAACGCCCTGAAGTTCACTGCAAAGGGTGAAGTGAACGTCCGCGTCGCGCCTTTCGCCGACTCGCACCTTCAGGTCTCGGTCAGCGATACCGGTCCGGGAATCCCCGCCGATCGTCACCAGCGGATCTTTCAGGCCTACGCCCAGGCTGACGCATCCACCGCGCGCCGTCACGGCGGGACGGGCCTCGGCCTCCCCATCAGTCGTCAGCTGGTGGAACTCATGGACGGCAAGATCTGGCTCGAAAGCGAGGAAGGCCGCGGCTCGACCTTTTCGTTCACCGTCCGGCTGGAACGTGTCACGGACGGCGCCGCTCCCGTCGAAACGCGCCCCGATCCTCCGGCCGCCTCCCGTCTCAAAGTCCTCGTGGTCGACGACCACGAGATCAATCGATCGGTCGCGCGGCTCAAGCTCGAAGCCCGCGGCCACATCGTCGATGTTGCGTGCAGCGGTCGCGAGGCCTGCGACGCCTTCGCCCAATGGCCGTTCGACCTGATCCTGATGGATGTGCAGATGGCCGACCTCGACGGCCTCACCGCCGCACGCGCCATCCGCCGCCGCGAACGTCCCACCGGGCAGCGCACGCCGATTTTCGCCCTCACGTCGCTGGCTGACGCCGAGGGCCGTGCGCGGTGCCTCGAGGCCGGAATGGACGACGTCCTGCTGAAGCCGATCGAACCGCTCACCATCGAGACAAGGTTTCAGAAGCTCCTCAGCGGTCGCGAATCGCCTGACCCCGACGCCAGGAGTACGGAGCTGACTCGTCCTGCACCGCGATCCGCTTCGAATGATTCCGTGCCCGATGATCGTCCTGCCCGGTCCCGCATCCACCCTCATCTCGTCAAGCTCCGTGAAACGTTCCTGCCAAAGTTTCTCGAGGCGTCCCAGGGCTTCATCAGCGAGATCCAGAGCGGCTTCGCATCCGACGACTTCGAGCGAGTCCGACGGGCGGCCCATACGCTCAACGGATCGGCCGGAACCCTTGGCTACGACGACCTGAGCCGCCTCGCTGGTCTCGTCGAATCGTTCGCCCGCAAGAAGCAGCGTGCCTCAATCGCCCCCCTCATCGATCAGATCGTTCAGGGCATCGAAGAATGCCGGCTTGGACAGCCGGCCGCAACAGCCTCCGCGAATTCTCTCCCCCTCGTCTCCAACGTCTCCTGCCAATGAAGACTGCGATCATGCCGCACATTCTCGTCGTTGATGACACTCCGCTCGAACGCGACATCGCCGCACAGATTCTGCGGACCGTCGACGGCTGGACCATCCATACGGCGGCCAGCGGGGAAGCCGCGCTCCTCATGCTTCGCGAAGTCCCCGTCGACGTCATCGTCTCCGATCTGCAGATGCCCGACGTGGACGGCCTCGAATTGCTCGAGGCCGTCCACGAAAGCTTTCCCCACGTCCCGCTCGTCATCATGACGGCCCGGGGCAGCGAAGAAACCGCCGTCAACGCCCTGCAGAAAGGAGCGGCCAGCTACGTTTCCAAGTCGCACCTGCTGCGAGACCTGGTTCCGACCATCTCGTCAGTCCTCACGCACGCCGCCCGAGACCTCAGCGAAGCGCGCCTGATGTCAGGCATGATCCGCAAGCAGGCGACTTTCCGCCTCCCCAATGACTCCTCGCTCATTCCGCAGGCGGTCAGCTACGTTCAAGGCGTACTTGACGAATTCTCTCTGTGCGACGAGCGCGACCGCGTCCGCATCGGCGTCGCGGTCGAAGAGGCCATGGTCAATGCGCTGGTGCACGGCAACCTCGGCGTCAGCTCTGAACTCCGCGAACGAGGCGACGATTCGTTCTCGCGGCTCTGCGCGCTCCGCGGCACGCAGGAACCGTACTGCGATCGCCACATCACGCTCGACATCCAGGCCGAAACCGACGAAATGACGCTGACGATCCGCGACGAGGGCGAAGGCTTCGACGTCGACGCCCTCCCCGATCCGACGGACATCGAGAACCTGGCCCGCTGCAGCGGCCGCGGCATCCTGTTGATGAGGTCGTTCCTCGATGTCGTCCGCTACAACGAGAAGGGAAACGAAGTCACCCTGGTGAAGCGCCGCCGCGGCGATCACGAAGACTCGCGCGCCCGCGTCCGTATTCGCCCCAGGAAGACTCCGATGCTGGCCCGCTGAGCCCCGAGGCACGCAACATCGGGCGCGGGAGAAAGAAACGAAAACGTGGCTTGGATGCAACCGCCCTCGGAGCGAGCACGCGACGAATCGGCCGCACCAATCGCGAAACCCACGATTGCCCCGCTCACAGTCAGTGCTGCGCTGATCTGCTTTGCAGTGGAATTCGTGCGTCTCTTGTTTCGGCGAATCCCGTAATCGCTTTTGATCGTCATTTCGGGACGGAGTCTTGCGAATTCCGTGCTCGGAACGCGAATTGGACTCAAGTCTTTTTGTGCGCCAGCCGCACGCCAGTAAGGCGATGCACACAAAGGGTTTATGCCAATCTGCATCCCGCGTTCAACGATCTTGACGCAGCCCCCGCAGGTGGTAACATTCCGAGACTGGTTCACCGAACCAGTCCCCCCTTCGACGTGTCCGGGCAATCGATGGCCCCAAAGCCCTTGCCGCGGACGCCCGTTTCCAAGGATGGTCGGGTCGGGCAGATCGCCCCGGCGCCGCGCCTTGATCTCCCCGTTTGAGCCCGCCCATGACCGTTGCCGCCCCCGCTCCACCGCGGGAGGACACGACGACTCCTTGTGAGGAGTCCGAAGACTGCCCTCCAGAACGAAGCCGTTCCGACGTCCTCAACCGAAACCTGGCCGCCAGCATTGGCGACGGCGCCGGTTACGGAGTGATGGTCGGAGCGGGTGAAACGTACCTCGCCGCCTTTGTCCTGGCCATCGGCATGAGCCAGGTGATGTCGGGGCTGATCACCAGCGTCCCGATTCTGGCCGGCGGGCTGATGCAGATGATCTCGCCGCGAGCCGTAAGGTTCCTCGGCTCCTATCGCCGCTGGTGTGCGTTCTGCGTCTTCATGCAGGCCGCCTCGTTCCTGCCCCTCATCCTTGCCGCCAGCCACGGTTCGATGCCCGCGGGGCTGGCGCGCGCCGTCGTCTCGGTCTACTGGGGTTCCGGCATGGGCGCTGGCCCCGCCTGGAACACCTGGATC
>JADZEF010000349.1 GCA_020850695.1 Planctomycetaceae bacterium
GAATTCATGCAGGATCTTCGCTCCGCCGAGCACCGCCCACATATAGACGACGTTCGGCCATCCGAAGAACTGCTGGAACTCCGGAAGCTTGCTCTGAAACTGGTCGAAGTGGACCGACAACCATCCCATCCCGCACGCCACGAAGATCGCGCAGACGATCATCAGCGCCGGATGAAAGATCCAGCCGACGGACGGCAACAGGGCGTCGAGCAACCGCTGCGGGTCGACGCCGGGAGTCTGGATCGACAGCGGGTTCATTGCCGACTGCCGGAACTTCTTCCACCAGGCCCGGGTCGCCTCCTGCAACAGCACCGTCCCCTGCCCGGCCCGCATGCTCCGCGCGAGTTCCTGCTGATGAAGCTCGGTAATCAACTGCTGCAGATCGCGCAGCGTGTGATAAACCGTGGGATGCTCCTTCCGCAGCACGTCGCGAATGTCCTCCAGCGACCGCTTTCCATCGAGGAGTTCCAGCACGCGAAAGTGATCCTCGCGCAGCCGGTGATGCTGCAAGGCCACCGGATCCTTCACGATCCGCCACGCCACCCCCTGAAACGTGACTTCGACAACGTCGAGGTCGCGCCGCCCGATCAGCGGGATGGCACGTTGCGGTGAAGGAGGGGACGTCAGCCCTGTGGAGGCTGGGGGGATAGGGCGATGGGGAGATGGGGGGACAAGACGGTGTGCTGTCTCCCACGGTCAGTCACGGCAACGGGCGATGCAACCGGGGTCGGATTCACGCTTGCGGGTTCGCAATGCCTTCGCCTCGGATCTTCCACTGCCGGTAATGATTCTACATCACGGCTTCCAGGCCACACAGCACCATCGTCATCCCGCCAAACCACCCTGCACGAGCAGCGCCGCGTCCGTTACCATGCGCACATGTCTCTCGCGTCGACCGCCAAAACTGATGCGGCCGCACCATCGCAGAAACTCACCCCAACCGTCCGTCTCCGCCGCTGATGCCCGTCCCGCCCGACATCCCGAAGCCGTCTCCGCGACCGCCGCTCCGCTACGGTCCTCTGACCCTCGCCTCGCGATACCTCCTCTCGCCTCTGGCCGGCTATACCAACCGTCCCTTCCGACGCGTCGTGCGCGAAGTCGGAGGCGTCGGCCTGTGCACCACGGATCTTGTCAACGCCCGCGGCCTGATTGCCGGAAGCGAGAAGACGGTCCGACTGACCGAAACGTGCCCCGAAGACAGCCCCTTCGCCGTGCAGATCTTTGGCAGCGAGGGCTGGGTGATGCGCGACGCCGCACAACTCCTCGAAGGCCGCGGCGTCCACTCCATCGACATCAACATGGGCTGCCCAGTCAACCGCGTGACGAAGTCCGGCGCCGGCGCCAGCATGATGTGCCGCACCGATTCCACAATCGACCTCGTGCGCACCGTCGTTGAAGCGGTCAAGATCCCGGTCACCGTCAAAATGCGGCTGGGTTGGGACAGCCACCAGATCACCGCCCCCTTCTTCGCCCGCGAATTCGAGCAGGTAGGCGTCGCGGCGGTCGCCATTCACGGCCGCACCCGCGAGCAGGGCTTCAAAGGCGTCGTCGACCGCACCGGCATCCGCCGTGTCGTCGAGGCGGTCGAGCGCATCCCCATCATTGGCAACGGCGACGTCCGAACGGTCGCCGATGCCGCCCGCATGCTCGACGACACCGGTTGCCACGGCATCTCGATCGGCCGCGGAGCCCTCGCCAACCCCTGGATCTTCCGGCAACTCGTCGAGTGGGAAGACACCGGAACATACGGTCCGCCGGGCAACTTCGACGAACGCCTCGACCTGCTGCGACGCCAGTTCGGCTACCTTGAAGCCCTCCACGGCGACCAGTCCGCCGCCATCCTGTTCCGCAAGCAGGGGCACTGGTATCTCAAGGCGATGCAGGTGCGGGCCTGGCTGCGAAACCAGTTCCAGCAGGCGACCTGCCGCGCCGAGGTGGACGACGTCCTCGCCCGCATCGCCGAGGAAGGCCCGATGAGCGGCGACCGCACCGGCGTTCTCCCGGAGCTCTCGATTCCCGTTCCGTCCGGGCCGGTCGACAAGTGGTGAAGCGGATCGATGAGGGCACTCATTCGAGAGACACGCCAATGAATTGCATCCAGTGAAGACATCGGGATATTCTCCGGGCTGACGTTGCCGTCAGACATCGATTCCGGACGCACGACGTCCGCTTCTCTGGAGAAACCTCAGATGATCTCGACAAAGCGTTCGGCCAGCGGCTTTCTGGCGGCCATGATGCTCGCCAGCTGGATCTCGACCGCCTGGAGCTTCGGAAAACTTGACGAAGAGAAGGCAAAGAAGGCGGCCCCGATTCCCCGGACCGCACTCCTGTCTGGCTTCCCCGAATGGGTGACCAGCGTCGCCATTTCACCCGACGGCAAGACGATCGCCGGGGGGAGCTACCAGGAAGTCCGCCTGTTCGACGCCGCTTCGAAGAAGGAAACCGCACGCCTCGCCACCGGCAAAGGCTACGTCCGCGCGATCGCGTTCTCTCGCGATGGCAGGCAACTGGCCGTCGCCGGATTTCGCACGGTCAACCTCTGGGGGGTCGAGTCAAAGAAGGTCGAGAAGTCGCTCGAAGGCCACAAAGGCTATGTGACCGGGCTCGCCTTCTCACAGGACGGCAGTCGCCTGGCCACATCGGGCGAAGATGAAACCGTCCGACTGTGGAATCTCGCCGGCGACGCACCCGCCGTCGTGTTCAAAGGCCACACCTATCCGGTGCAGGGGGTCGCGATTTCGCCCGATGGAAAGCTTCTGGCGTCGGCGGCCGGCGACGAGGACCGCCCGACGAAACCGGGTGAGGTGAAACTCTGGGACGTCGCCACCGGCAAGGAAGCGGCGGCCCTGACAGACCACAAGAAGGGAGCGACCGGGGTCGCGTTCTCGGCTGATGGGGCGTTCGTTGCGTCAACCGGCCTCGATGAAGTGGTCAATCTGCATCAGACGTCCGACCACAAGCCGCTTGGGTACTTCAACGGACATGGCCGCCCGACCAATGCCGTCGCCTTTGCCCCGGACGGCAAATCGGTCATCAGCGTCGCGGGTGGTCGGGCCAAAGGGAACAACACCGTCATGCTGTGGAATCGCGAGGACGGCGAAGAGATCGCCGCCAGCGATGCCCACCAGGGAAAGGTGACATCCCTCGCTCTTTCCACCGACGGCCGCACCCTCGTCACCGGCAGCTATGACAAGACCGTGGCGGTCTGGGACCTCTCGAAGTTCGTCTCCGCCGGCGCCGGGAATGCACCGGTGGAACCGGCCGTCGCTGAAGTTTCGAAAGCCGTTGATGCCAAAGTCGTCCAGGTCATCCAGAAGGTCGTCGCCGAGGCGGCCCAGGAAGCGAAGGACCCGGCCGCCGAAGCCAAGCCGTTGAAGGAACTCAAGGCCGGAATCATCGGCCTCGACACCTCACACGCCACGGCCTTTACCGCAGCCCTCAATTCGGCAGACAAGAAGGCCGACCTCGCCGGATGCCGCATCGTCGCCGCCTATCCCAAGGGAAGCCCCGACATCAAGTCGAGCACCGAGCGCGTCCCCGGTTACATCGAGCAGGTCAAGAAGCACGGCGTCGAAATCGTCGACTCGATCGACGACCTCCTCGAAAAGGTCGACGTCGTGTTCCTCGAAACCAACGACGGCCGCCCGCACCTCGAGCAGGTGATCAAGGTCTTCAAGGCGAAGAAGCCGGTCTTCATCGACAAGCCGGTCGCCGCATCGCTCGCCGACGCCATCGCCATCTACGACCTCGCGAAGAAGTATAACGTCCCGTGCTTCTCGTCCTCGTCGCTCCGCTACACCGAGGGGGCCCAGGCCCTTCGAAAGGGAAGCGCCGGCGACATTCTCGGATGCGAGGCCTACAGCCCGTGTTCGCTCGAAGCGACCCACCCCGACCTCTTCTGGTACGGCATCCACGGCGTCGAGACCCTCTTCACCGTGATGGGAACCGGCTGCCAGTCGGTCACCCGCGTCGCCAGCCCCGACACCGATTACGTCACCGGCACCTGGACCGGCGGCCGCGTCGGAACCTTCCGCGGCATCCGCAAGGGAGCGGGTGGATATGGTGGAACGGCCTATGGAACGAAGGCCATCGTCCCCGTCGGCAGTTACGGCAAGGATGGCCCTTACCGCCCGATGCTGGTCGAGATTCTGAAGTTCTTCCAGACCGGCGTCGTCCCCGTTGATCCGAAGGAGACGATCGAAATCTATGCCTTCATGGAAGCCGCCGACGAGAGCAAGCGGCAGGGGGGCAAGCCAGTCACGCTCGAAAGCGTGATGGAAAAGGCGAAGGCCGAAGCGGCGAAGCGGGCGGCCGAGGTCGATCGCTGATCTTGCGCCGGATTCCGTCGCCCGGGCGCTCATGCCCGGGCGAACTCTCCTCGAATGGAGAAGCTGGAGAAGAGAATTGTCATTGGTCGTTGATCATTGGTCAGTTGTCATTGAGAAATGACCAACGACCAATAGCCAACGACCAATCTCTTCCGTTCCGCGCTCAGCTCAACGCCACACTCTCAAAGCCCGGCGCGATGTATTCCGCCACAACCGTCGTGCGAATACCGCCGCGCTGCGTATAGTCTCCGACCAGCTTCATTCGCCGCGGCTTCGTCACCGCAACGAGGTCGTCGAGGATCGTGTTGGTCACATTCTCGTAAAACGCCCCGTGATTGCGGTACTGCTGCAGGTACAGCTTGAGCGACTTCAATTCGTAGCAGAGCTGATCGGGAACGTAGGTCAGGGTCAGCGTTCCGAAGTCCGGCTGGCCGGTCTTCGGACAGACTGACGTGAACTCGGGACAGACCGTCTCGACGATGTAGTTCCGTTGCCGGTACGGGTTGTCGAACGTTTCGAGAACGCTGCGGAAATCGGCAGGCATGTGCGGACAGAGACCTTGAAAAGACGTGAGTGAGTCGGGAACGCGCGCTTCCGTCCCCTTACGGGGGTGTGGCGCCCGGCATCGGACCGGCGCCGGGACCCATGGTGCCGCTGCTCAGGCCCAGCTTCGGAAGCACCTTTTCGAGCAGCGGCCAGACCTTCGACATCGACTGCAGCTGGTTCGTCGGAACATGGACCTTCAATCGAACGCCCTTTTCCTCGGCGGCAATCGAAAGGCTCATGTACGATCGTTTAAGCCCCAGCTTCTTGATTTGATCGGATTGCACAGGAATCGCGGAACCGAGGAGGTCGGCTCCGACCCGCATCAGTTCGGCCGTCAGCGCCGCCGCATCCACCATTACCACGACGTTCGCCGTCGGAGCGACCCGCCCCCGTGGCCCCGAAAACGCCGCGTTCGACTTCGGCGCCGCCGCTGCCGCACCGGCCTTCCCGTTCGACGCCTCAGGAGCCCTGGAGAGCCCCTGCAGGGCTTCGGTCATCGCGTCTGACCCTCCGCCCACCGTTTCCACCAGGGCGTCAGGAAGGTATCCCACCCGCATCGTCCCGGCCTCGTTCCCGCGGAACAATCCCTGTAAGAACTTCTGCCAGAGCTGCGGCGCCGCGTCCTTCGATTCATTCAGCTTGAGCCGCACCACGTCGATCTTGTGACCCTCCAGGTCCTCTCCCTCTTCAGTCACCTCCGACGTCGCCGACAGGCTGATCGCGGCCGGGTGCAGCACCGCGAGTGAGTTCCGCATCACGCTGTGCGTCGTCTCGGGCGAGGACGTCTCCGTCACGGTCACGGTGCGGATCAGTCCTTCCTTCGGATCGCCGATGTGGAATGCGGCAGCCTGCGTTCCGAACTTGATCTCGCCGAACTCGCTGAAGCCCTGAATGGCCTTGGCCGCCGCGGCCTGGTCCGGAGTCGAGAGGCGGGCCATCTGCAGCCGCGTCGCATTCCACAGCCGGACAGGCCCGCTCATTCCGACGTACATCAGGCGACCGGTCGGAAGCTTCTCCAGCAGAGGAATCGTGGACGCCGAATCCGCTGTGAAAAGCATTTCCGTGGATGCTCCATCCTTCAGCTGGATCATCTGCTCGGCATCGACCCCCGCCCCTTTCAGGCTGGCTCCTCCGGTGATGTGGTCGATATTCGAAATCCCGCTCAGTCCCAGTTCAAACGTCTCCGCGTAGAACTGGAAGAGCTGCTTGATGTCCGCCAATCCCGGCGAGGCCAGCTTCGTCGCTGCGATGTCGCTCTGGATGGCCTGCAGCACCGACTGGTACGTCTCCATTTCCAGCTGATACACGTCCTCCGTCAGGTGACGGACATTGACGATCATCCCGATGTCGTGCCGATCGAAGACCGCCAGCGCGTCCGCATCCAGCCGCTTCTCGATCGACGCCGCCGTCCCGTTGATGCCATCGAGCGCCAGCGTCATGGCATCGTCGTTGTCCGAGTAGAACGTCCACTTCTCGTGCGTCTTGAACCGCGCCTTCGCGCCCAGGCTTTCCTTCACCCCCTTCTCGAGGTTCGCCGCGTTGGTATGGGGGATCGCATAGACGATGCCCGAAGGCTTGCCCGGCTTGAAGTAATAGGCGATGTACCAGTCCTTGTTCGAATCGACGCCGGCGCCTTGCGGGTTGCCGATCATCCCGCCGATCGCCGAAACGTACTTCTTCATCTCGGCTCCGAACTTCGTGTCGAAGCCCGCGGAAGTTCGCACCAGCGCGTCGAGCGTCGCCTTCGGCTTCTTCAACCGGATCACGACATCGGCCGAATCGGGAATGACCGAAAGCGGCGTGTCCGCCGCGGCGAGGACAACGACGGGAATGGCGAACGCCGCCAGCGCAGCGACCGCGCGGACGGAGAATTTCAGTGGCTTCATCGGGCCGAACCCTGGAAGGGAACGAGTCGGGAATCATCGGAGCCGATCCGGTCGCCACTATACCGGATGGCAGGTCGCTCATGCGACTGGTTCTTCAGTAATCGAACCACATTCCGATGCCGACGAGCTGCTCGCTCTTGTCGAAAAACTCATACTGCATCGACTTCCCGTTGTAATACTGCGCGCCGACGCGGAACAGGTGCTGCGACTCCGCCCCTCGCCACTGCCAGCCCGCTTCGAGGTTGATGCTGTTGTCCCAGCTGATGTTCTGCCGGGTGTGCACATTCGCCGCGGCGAACATCGATCGGCCGGCCCGGGCCGGAGAGTATTCCGCTCCGAACTGGAATTCCAACGGCCGGGCGCCCCCCGAGTGATGCCACGCCCACGCCACTTCCCCGTACACCCGCGAGTCGCGTGTCAGGTCGTACGACGTTCCGAAGATGATCGCATCCCGCACGTAGTTCACCCGCTCTTCTCCCGGGTGCTTGACCATGTACTCGTCGCCCAGGTGCGAGCTCAGGTGGTAGTATCCAAACTTGTACGCGACCGGCCCTTCGCGCCACGTCAGCGGGATGCCGAAGCGGAAGTCCATCGAATCGACGTCTTGCGCGTTGTCCTGGTCGAGTCGCGGGAAAACCGCCCCTTCCATGTCCAACTGGAAGCCTTCGGGATTGATCGGCCCCTCCGTGCCGTTGCGGTAGATGCCGACGCGGCCGCCGAGCGCCACTTCCCAGATGTTTCCCCGCCCCGTCTCGTTCAGCACCTGCAGGGCGAACCGGGACTCCTTTTCACCCGCCAGATAAGACTTGTAGAGCAAGCCGGACGGCAGAGCCTGCTTGACGCGTCGCCGCGTGGCCGGCGGAGCGTATGTCAAACCGTCCGAAATCGGATCGACAAGCGGTGCGACCTGTTCTCCGAGAATCTCCTGGGGAGCATTTCCCAAAGCATCGGCCGGTGCGGGAGGCGGTCCCTGCGCCACGTGCTCAAGCGCCGGCGGCGATGGGCTGTCGTCCCCTTCGTCTACCTCGGAAGCGTCGGGAATGGCTGGCGGCACTCCTCGGATGGCCGAATCAAATTCCCGCTCAATACTCTGTCGGCTCTTCTCCATGAGGCCGCTTTGCAGCGGCAACTCAGACGGTTGGCTCGCGTTGACGGGGGGATCAGCAGGAGCGGCAGAAGCGACCGGAACACGATCCGCCGTGACGGGGGCCGCGATCATTCGCGGAGCGGCAACCGCACGACCGAGCGGACCGGAAGCCGCCGGCGCATTGGATGACACGGACCGCGGTTTCAAGCCCTCGGTGCCGGAAGTGGTCGGGAAGGGGACGGTTCCGGGCGGGGCCACGGAACGCTGCAAGATCGGTTCCGGCTCGCTCGGAGGGGATTCATTCGCCGGCGAAGCGTCCTCGCGCAATCGATTCTCGATCAGCCGGCTTTCGACCTGCCGATTCGTCCGCTTCATCGAATGGGACGGCTTCATCCATTGCGGCGTCGGACCGCTGTGAATACGCGGGCGACCGCGGTCGGCGTCGAGGCTGTCCCGATCCACCTCCACGCGCTCTGCCTCGCCGTCATATCCTTCGGGCGCAATGAGTCCGATGCTCGGCGGAGCCGCCGTCGCGGCGGGACCGAACGAAAGGGCAAGCCAACCTGCGCAGGCTGCGGAAAGCAGCAGGGCAGGCGCTCGATTTCGTCCCGAGATGCGGCTCATGGAACTCCAGGAATCGCTTGAGAAAATTCAGGAAAGACAATCGGCTTTTCTCAGAATCCTTCGTCGAATGACCGAAAGGTCGCGCGTTCTTCCACGCCGGATTGTGCAGGTGACACCGACCTGAGGGATATCGACACCTCTCCGGCGAGAGTTCGCCGAACCGGTCATCCGGACGCGAATCGGCGCGAGGATTCCATCGAAGGTTCGCGAGGGCGAAGCGCGGTAAACTTTGACGGGCACCGGGGCGGTTCGCCCGTTCCGTCCTGGCCGCGGTTGGTGCTGAATTTCTCGCAACCTTTCGGCCCCTTCATTGTCCGGCGATAGGAGCCATCGCTTTTTCACCCCCTGCGATGCGAAAGAGGGCATCGCCGGTCATAAGACCTGCCCGCCCATGAAAGGACGGATATCTGATTGAATGTCGACACAAGAGTGCGCCGGTTGCAGGCGTTGGTCGCCGTGACAATCGCCATTCTCCTCGGCGCGACATGGCCTTTGTGGTCCGCGCCGCGAGACTTTCCGGCCGTCCCGTTGCTCGCCTTTGCCATCGCGGCGCCGCAATGGATGGATGGCGGCGCACTTGGTGCCATGTGTTGCGGCCTTGTGCTCGTCCTGGCGAGTGTGTTCGCCGTCGAGCGTCGAGCGGCGGCGAGTCGCACTTCAACCGATCTCGACGCCCTTTGGCCTGAATTGCGCAGGGCAGGTTGGATCCTCTTCCTCGTCGCAGCACTCGGTCTCATCGTTCTGAACCAGCAACGGTGCCAGCCCTGGCTTTGGCAGGCCGTCCTGCTGGCCGTCCTGTTCTCCACCCAGGACGCGCGGAGTACCCTGCACGCGGCCAGGCTGATCGTCCTCTCGATCTACGCCTTTTCTGCCGCCGGCAAACTCGATGCGAGCTTCCTGCAATCGCACGGCCCCGCGCTGGTGGACGGACTGCTGCACAATGTCAATCGCTCGCTGCCAGCACACGGGACTGTCCGGACGGTGACCGCGGCCCTGCTACCCCTCGGCGAAATGCTGGCGGCCGCGGCGCTCGCATTCCCGTGGTCTCGCCGAATCGGACTCTGGGTCTCGGCCGGCATGCATCTCGCGCTCATGGCTGCGCTGGGGCCGGGCGGTCTGAATCACAAGCCGGGCGTGCTCGTCTGGAATGCTTTCTTCCTCGCGCAGAACGCCTTGCTATTCAGCGCCGCGGCCGACATTCCCTTGGAATTCGGCGAGGCACGCGCAGGAAACGCCGGCTCGATCTCGGCAAAACCTCCCGAAACGATCACGGCACTCCCGAAGTGCGGAAAGCAGGCGGCGATGGCGTCGGTCATGGCACTCGCCGCGGTCCTTCCCTTCGCCGAATGGTATGACCGCCTCGACCCGTGGCTTGGCTGGAGCTTGTACGCCTCGCGCCCGCCGCGACTGCAATTCTTCGTCGATGAGCAGAGCGTCGCGCGTCTGCCCGACGGATTGCGGCCCTTTGTCGAGCCGCCGGCCCCGCTCGAACGCTGGCGGCGCGTCCGGATCGACCGCTGGTCGCTGGCCGCCACGTCCGCGCCGATTTCCCCCCAGATTCGCTTTCAGCTCGGTGTCGTTCTTTCCATCGCCGATCGCGCGACGCTGCACGATGACTTGAGGGTCGTCGTGGAGTCTTCGGCGGACCGTCGCACCGGTCGACGATCAGTCCGCGAGATCATCGGTGCGAACGCTTTGCGGGAGTTTGCCGCAACGTTCCACTTCAACGTGCGGCCGCGGCCTTCGCCGCATCAAGGCGACTGATGAAAATCGCCGGCCGCCGGAATTCGATAAACGGCGGCGAGCCGTCTGTCCTGCCGTCGCACCTCGGCGATCGTTTGCACGCCTTTCAGTGGCATTCTCAGTTCCGCCGGCAGGTCGGCCCGGCGTTCGAACAGCAGAAGATACTCGCTCCGAGCCTTCGGTGAGTAAGCCCGCAGTCGAACCCGCCGGGCTCGCAGGACCGGGCACTGCGCCAGGAGGTCTTCGAGCTGAAATTGATGAAGAACCGGTGCGACGTCGATCTGCGCGCCTTCCGGCACGGCGGCCGCTGTCGCCGTTAGTATCTCACGGGTGACGCTGTCTCCCCAGTAGCTCGCTTCCAGTTCCTGCCGTGAGTCGGTCGAGAACGGGGATGCTACGACATTCCAGAAGCCCAGCCAGCAGGGGGACGTCGAGTAGAGATTCCAGCATCCGACGGCCGCAGCAAGCGTCGCGAAGCCGATCATGATCCTTGGTTGGGCCCAGCGGGTCCGATTCCCATCCGACGCGTTCGACGCCGGCGTCTCCTCTGGCGGCCCATCCAATGCCACGGCTCTCGCCGCCAGCAGACTCCAGAGGGGAACCACCACGAGAAACAATCGTTCGCCGTCGTACACGGCGATACCCGGCACGCTGAAAGCGATCAGCGGGATGAGGATTGCCAGCAGCACCAGCGATTCGCCAGGCGACCGCCATGCTCGAACAGGCAGAGGCTCTGCGGTCTTCACTTTCGGGGTGGGCCCGGCGACCGACGTCGGCTGACACGTTATCTGCCGCACGCGCCGTGCCATCCCCGCGGTTCCGAGTGCCAACCATCCGAGAGGGATCGTTCCTGCGAGCGTGACCCAGGGATAGTGCCACGGTGCGTCCTTGTCGGCCCAGCTCTCGCCGAGATACCACACTTTCAGCGGGATGCGCTGCGTCGTCCGCCCCAGGTACTGCTGGAAATGGCCCACGGGATCGAACCAGAGCCACGGCCAGAGCAGAAACAGCACGACGACCCCGGTCGCTCCCCACACGACCACCGGCACAATACCCCGCCAGCGCCAGCGGGCGAGTGCCCAAACGCCCACGGCGGCTGGCAGGAAAACCGCCTGAATCTTCGTCAGCAGGGCGAGTCCAAAAACGATTCCCGTCCAGAAGGCGGTGCGTCTGGAGGGCGCCGTCTCGCCCTGCCATGCGCACGCGACCGCAACGATCGCCGCCACGTAGGCCAGATTCGTGCAGGTCTCGAGGGCCGCAATGTGGGCATGTCCGAAGGCCCGCGGCATCAGGATCAGCGAGGCCGCAGCAGTCCAGCCGCCCGCAGGGCCGTACCATCGGGCCGCCGTCATACCGATGACCAACACGGTGAGTGCGAAGGCTGCCGCCGATCCGACGCGTGCCGCGGACGTGACAAAGGGGCCTTCATGCCGGGCGGGCGGCGCGAGCAGGACAACGGCCTCATGCCAGAGCCCGAGCCAGAACCGTCCCAGCGGAGGGTGGTCGGCGAGGTGATAGCCGAAGACGGGATTCGGCCCCAGCTCCTTTGGTCCGCCGAAGAGATCACGCCAGGTGAGGCCCCCCAGCAGCCAGGCCTTGCCGCCGGCGGCCAGTCGGACTCCCTCCTGCACGTTGAACGATTCGTCGATGGTGGGGCCGGGCCCTTGCCCCAGCGACGGATAGTCGCCGGCGGCATCGATCGAGAGAGTCACCGCGACGAACGCCAGCACCGCGCAGGTTCCGCCGATGACGGCAGGACGCGAGAAGGCGGCCAGCAAGCGAGCTCCCATCGAATGACCAGGCTGCGGGTGCGACGTTTCACGTGCGTCAACCGGCGCGCACGAGTCCGGCGCTCATGATAGCCGGACCGGAGGTTCGCGATAGCGGAAGGACAGACTCGAGCCGGCGGAGCGAACCCTCACGAATGCGGCGCGGTTAGTCCGCTGCCGGTCCGCCATTCGCGGAAGACGAGTTGCGGGAAGACCCAGGCGTCGTGGGCGTAACGTCCGAATAACCGCCGCGGCTCGGTCGCGACGCGGTGGATCCACTCCAGCCCCGACCGTTGCATCCAGCGCGGCGCACGGCTCTTTTCTCCGGCCAGAAAGTCGATGGTCGCTCCGACGCAGTACGCGGTCCGGGCGGCAATCTGGCGTCGGTGGCGGTGGACCCACAGCTCTTGCTTCGGAGCACCGAGTCCCACGACCAGCACATCCGGCCGGCACTCGGCAATCCGTTGCAGGATCGACATATTCTCGGCCTCGTCCTTTTCGAAGCCCAGCGGGGGACTGTACGTCCCGACGACTTTCACCGCGGGCCATTTCGCCTCGATGTTTCGAGCCGCCCGCTCCGCAACTCCCGGACCTGCTCCCAGTAGGTAAGCGGTCAGCGGCCGCGACTCCGAAGCCGCATCAAAGAGGGCGGGAACCAGGTCGGCTCCGGTGACACGTTCCGGCAACGGCTTGCGCAACAGCCGCGACGCCAGGACGACGGGCATGCCGTCCGCCAGGACCATGTCGGCCTCGGCATAGGCGTCGCGCAGCGCCGCGTTGTCGCGCAGCAGCCGCGTGTGATCGACATTCGGAGTGACGACGTAACGGCAACCTTCCGAAGCAGGCTCGTCAATCCACTCTATTAGCCTTGCGACTGCTTCATGCTGGCGAAGAGGATCGATCTCGATTCCGAAGAGTTTGACGCGCGTTGTCATGGGAGATTCCGGTCGCTGGGACAAGTGCCTGCAAGGTCGGATTGTCGGCTCTTAGCGCGCCGCTTCGCGTTCGGTGCGAACCCAGCAGCGCGGGCCGCGTTGAAGCACGAAGGCCGCATAGATGGGAAGTTTTCGCAGCATGTAGATCGGGATCGATGCCATGGCCCCGAGCGACACGACATGGCGGCAGTACTTCGCCCAGCCGCCAAGCGCCGCGATCGCGATCGCGGTGCCGGCCGACGCGAGGACAAGCAGCGGTCCCTCGCCGCATCCGAGCGCCGCGCCCAACCCGCACACGCCCAGGGCGGCGCCCCAGACGAACAGGAGCATCGTGAACGGGGGAATCGTCAAGTCGAGCGCCAGAGCGAGCAATCGCACGTTGCCGGTGCGAAGGAAACCTCGCAGAAGCCGGGGAATCTGAGTCAACGACGTCCGCAGGTGACCGTGCTCCCAACGCGTTCGCTGGCTGAGAAACGCCCGCTTCCCCGTCGGAAGACGACTGGTCACGAGAGCGTTCGGACAAAACGTCGTCGCCTTTCCCGCAATCGCGAGATCGACTCCGAGCTGCATGTCTTCCACAAGATGAGCGCCGCCGAACACGGCTTCCGAGGCGAGCTGCCAGGGAAGTGCCATCCCTGTCCCCATCAGATGACAGGGCATTCCGAGGCGAGCCAGACCCGCCGGACGGACATGATTCTTGAAGTGGAACCCCAGCGACGAAACGGCCTGCACGCCACGGCTCTCGGATTCCGACAGGTTCAGTCCCTGGACGGGTCGTTGGGTGCGGGCGACGCGACGCGCCAATTGATCCACGGTTTGCGGCGTCACCTGACAGTCCGCGTCGAGAAACACGATGACGGCCGCCGGCCGCGCGGCGAGACAGCGGATCCCATACTCCAGGGCGAACCCTTTCCCGCGTTTTTCCGAGTCCGTCCTTTCGAGGACTTCCACACCCTGCGCTCGCGCCACGGAGGCCGTCGCATCCGTGCAATTGTCGGCGATGACCAGCACACGGTCATCCGGCTCAAGCGTCGGCAGAAGTGTTGCCAGAGTCGCGCTCAATCCCGCTTCTTCGTTGTGAGCCGGGATCAGAACGCAGACGTCCGGACGCGCGCCATCTTCTCGTCGATGCCTCCCTGGGAGGAGTGCCAGCAGGCATTCGAGCACGAACACGCTGATCGGAACCGTCAGCAGGACGGCCAGCAACCACAGAACGACTTCAAACGCGGTGGACATGGTCATGGATCAGCGCAAGGGAAAGAAGAGCTCGACGATCCGCCGGCGATGTCTCTGGAGATGATCTCACGGCCCGACGAGAAAGCGTTCCCAACGAGCGGGCTTCACTCAAACGCACGACGTTCCCTCAGCGGCCGAAGGATGCGCAACGGAATTTCCGCCGCGCTCCGCAGCCACCGTGAAGACTTCACCCACGTGCGCGTTTCGCTCCACGCCTTCCGTGCGAGTCTTGCCAGCGGTCGACGATCGACAAAGCCCTCGGAGACGTAGTCGGCATGCGTCGACAGGTTGACCTTGTACTCTTCGTCCCCCTTGCCGAAGTCGAATCGCGTCACTCCGCGTTCCGGCATGGCCATGCAAAGCCGATAAATTTGAATGAGACCCGGCGAATACTTTCCCAGGACGCGGTCGTACGCCGGGAACCACGAGTGAAGGACATGCCGGCACTGCAATCCATAGTGCACCGCAACAATCTCTCCATTGGCCCGCAATGTCGACAGGACTCCGCCGAACTCGGGTGTTCGCTCATTCGCCAGCCGCCGCAGCAATCGCAACGTCCACGGATACGAAAAAACGTCCGTGAAGCCCGTCGCCTTGTACTGCTCCGACTTCCAGCGATGGAGGACTTCCCAGGCCCGCTCGTCCTCGGAATGCCATTCGAATTCGACCGGACCGACCTCCCTTTCGAGTTTCCGCGTCTTGCGCTCCAGCTTTCGCGTCTCGTCCGTTTTCGCATGGCGATCGGCGCGGTAGGCCGCAAAACCGCCACTCAAGTCGATCCACCGCGAGGGGGCGGTCGGCCAGGACGAGCAGGCCGCGGGCTGGTGCTGGGTGATGAGATGATCGAACGCGATTCCGCTCAGACCGCACGAGCGAAGCATCGCATCCAGGTCGATGCGCGCGCCCGGCCGGCTGATCACCCCGTGAAAGTCCGAAAGGCGTCCTCCGACCGGCTTCCCATTTCGGCCCGGTCCGCGCTGAAACGGAAAGTATCCAATCGTCTCGCTTCCCTCGGAAATGACGGCGACTTCCACATCATCCCGCTCGGCCGCGACCGCACGCGTGAACCGAGGATCGAAATAGGGGCTGCAATACGCCGGAACCGACGCCTGCAGCGCGCCCCACCCGTTCCATTGAGCGTCGCTCAACTGGCTTGCCTTCAGCACATCGATTGGCATGGAACGCGATTCTTTGAGAAGGAAACGAAGGGATGCGAGAGACCCGGACGGTGAGGGATCAGGCGGTCTTCTGGCGAACCAGGATGTTCCGCAAGTCCTGGATCAGCAGACGCGCCCCGTCCTTCATGGAATCGATGGCGATCTGCAGGCGACAGCGGGCTCCCAGGGATCGCTCTCGATCGCCGCGCAATCGAGCGAGGACCCATCGCGGCGTGAGCACGAGGGCCGCCTGTCCCACCCGGGCGCACCAGATGAAGGGATATCGGAATCGGCCCCACGCCTCATGCTCGATGCCCGCCATCCCTCGGGCCATGCGGCGGGACAGCTTCAGCAGGAATTCGTCCGAAAGACGATCGGCCGGAATGCGATGCTCGACGATCGCCGCCGGCGTGAACCACGCGCGCTCGCCGGTCGCCATGATCCGCAGCGCCAGATCGGTGTCTTCACCACGATCGCTCATCCGGGCGTCGAACAGCCCCACCTGGTCGAAAATGCTGCGGTGAATCAACAGATTGCCGCAACCAGGCGTGAAACGGGCGTTGTATTGCTGCGGGACGTTTCGTCCGACCGTTTCCCCCAGAAGCATTCGTGACGCCGGCGCCAGTTGCCGAGTGGTCCCCTCCGGAAGCCGGAGAGTCACCGCCCCGCCCACGCATCGCGTGTGTTGTTCCCGCGCCGCAAGGAAGAGTTCCAGAAGCCATCGCGGATGAGCGAACTGGTCATCGTCAAAGAACGCAATCCATTCGCCACGCGCCTCGCGAACGCCACGGTTGCGTGCGGGGACGATTCCGGGTTGATCCTCGACCACCCCGCGGACCTGGCCTGATCGGCAGTTGGCTTGAGCCCGGGCGAATCCTCTCACAACCTGCGGCGTCTCGTCGGTCGAGCCGTTGTCGACCACGAGGATCTCGTAGTCGAACCGCGATTCGGTTTCGAGGGCGACCAATGTCTCCAGCGCCCCCCGCAGCAGGTCGCTGCGGTTGCGAGTGCAGAGGACAACGGTAATCAGCGGCTGGGCCATGGAAGGCGAGGGGTTGCTGAGAACGGAATGGAGCGGACCGTCAGAGACTTGTCGACTGGCGTCCAGCAGCCATTCAACCCGGCTCAGTGACGGGTCGAAGTCGGTCGCCGGCGTGTTCATGATCGTCGAACAGCAGCACCCGGCTCGTCGCGCAGGCGGCGACGAAGGGGATGAACAGCGGCATGACCATCGCCGATTCCGTCAAGGCGTTGATGAAGCAGTACAACTGTAGGCCGACGGCGAACCCGTGCTCGGGACGGCCCCCTCGCAGATAGAGTTGAGCCGCGCGGCGCATGCCGAGAATGAGGGCAATGACGAGTGCGCCCCCCGCCACGACGCCGACGCTCAGGGCCAAATCGACGTAGGACGAGTGCGCCTCGCGAATCGGCCACTGGAGTTCGCGATAGATCCGATCGATATGGTCCGGGATCCAGAAGGAGTCGTATCCGTAACCGAGGAACAGCCGGCGCCCGACGTACGGGCCGAGCTCGGTCCAGATCGGAATGCGGCCGGTGAGAGACTCCGATTGTTCCTCGCGTCCCATCAGGGCGACGCGCGACATGTCTTCTTCTATGTCCCAGCCGCTCAGCAGGACCAGCACCGCGGCCAGACCGAAGGCCCAGAGTCCGACGAGCCCGACTCCCGCCTTGATCGGGGTCGGCGTGCTCAGCGTCCACAGAAACATCAGCGCCACCAGGACGCCGGCGGCCGACGTGCGCGACTTGGTGAGCATCAGAAACGTCAAGGCGATCATGAAGAGCAGCGCGGGAGCGAGCTTCTTCCGTTCACTTCGCCACAGGCAGAAGGCCGCGAGACAAAGCGTCGAAAGGCTGAGGGCCGTTGTGTTCGGATGTTGCGTGCCGGCAAAGCGGTAGTCGTCGGCCTGTGGACGAAACGTTCCCAGCGAGAGTTCGGCGAGCAGTCCCAGCGCCAGCATCCCCAGGCCGATGGTGATCACCATCCGCAGAAAATCTCGCCCCGGCAGCATGCGCGCCAGACCCACGGCCCCCGTCATCCAGCAAGCCAGCACGAACAGCCGGCGAATGGTCATACCGGGGTCGATCGACCACGCGACGCTTGCGACGCACCAGAATGCGAAGAATCCGAGAAGGCTGGACGCGAATGTCACTCCTCGACAGCGTCTCGCCGCCGGTACGCTCAGCGCGGTGAGACCCAGCCCGCCCAGCGTGAGGAACATCAGGCGGCGGATCATGTTTCCGCCACCTGCCGCCGCTTCCATCTGGTCTTCGGTGCTGGTATAGGCCTCGGCCAGCGACGTGGTCCACGAATGCTCGGTCAGCAGAAACACGAGCCCCACGACGCCTGTCGCCACCCACGCGAGAAGCCGGCCCGGCGTTTCCCGCGCCAGCGGTCGATCGAGAAGAGCGGGTGTTGTGGCGACAGGCATCGGACGGAATCAGAAAGTGAGTTGACGTGAAAGACAACGTCGCCAAATCAGCATTCGGACGGAACGGAGCGCTCATCGGCTGGAGAGGTGACGCTGCGCATCGCCATTCGCAGCGTCGCAAGCCTCACGAGAGATCCAACGGTCGTTCCGAAGACCGTGGAGCCCACGGTGCCCATCGCTCCATACATCGGAGCAAGCACGCAAATGGCGAGTAGCGTTGCGACGAGGGCAGCGAGGTCCGCCTTGAAGTTCGCGGCCGGCCGCTCGAGAGCCCATAGCCCGTTCCCGGCCACCATTCCGAGGCTGTTGGCCAGCATGTTGACCGAGAGCAGAAACAGGATCAGTTCCCCACCCGGGAACGTTCGACCATAGACCAGGCTGAGGATGGGGCCCCCCGCCAGTGCGGTGGCGACGCAAAAGGGACCAAGAGTCCCAAGGAACAAGATTGCGGTCCGGGTGAGGACCGATCGCAACTCGCGAACGCCTCCGTCCACGAGCGCCCGCGTCGCGCGAGGGCTCAGGAAATTGCAGATCCCCAGCACGAACATATTCGCGATGCCCACCAGAGTTCCGGACGCTCCCAGCACGCCGGCCGCATCCTCTCCGTCGGTCGTCGCGACAATCCACGGCATGACGTAGGGCATCGAGCAGCCGATGAGCTGGCTGGCCAACGCCCAGCGTCCGAACGTCCAGTTCCGCTGAAAGTCGGCCCGCAGGCGTCTCGGCTCGATCTGCCAGGGATGCGTCGGAGTGCAGAACCAGACGCAGGACGCCAGCAGGCAACTGAGTCCGATCGCACCGAACACCGACATCGCCGACAGGCGTCCGCTGAGAGCGAGGCCCCCCAGCAGCATCAACTGCGTCGTCGAAGCGACGCCGTCGAGGACGAGCGTTTTCGGCAGGTTGAGCGACGCAAATGTCAGCTGCCGCAAGAGGTCGCGCAGCAGCATCAGCGGAATCACGGCCGCAACGACTGGCAGAACGCTCCGGAAATGTTGCGGTCCATATCCTGACGCAAGCACTCCCGCGGCAACGGCCAGCCCGGCGAGCGTGACGCCGACGAATCCGGCCTGCTGCACGAACAGGCTGCCCGTATAGCCTGGCAGCGTGCTTTGTTCTTCGCGCTGCGAGTAAACGAGATAAGGACCGGACAGGACCTGTTCCTGGATCCCGCGGACGAAATAGAAAGTGCTGACCGCAAGAAAATAGATTCCGAGTTCGGACTCGGCACACATCCGTCCCAGCAGAACGCTCGTGGCGAAGTTGGTCGCGCTGACGATCGCCTGGTCACCGACGGCCAGAACGCCGCGGCGTGCGGCGAGTCTTTGGAAGAAAGCGACCGCGCGCGGCGCCATCCCGTTCGACGCGGGAGTCGCCGTGAGTGCGGACGGCGTTCCGTCGGTGAGCGCGTTCATGTGGCCCGCCGGGACAAGGTGGCGGCCGTCACAACGCGACGCGGAGCGGGCTTCGGTGCGGACTGGAACGGATGACGCATTCGCCGCCACGCGCCGCGCAGGAGGCTGTACCAGCCGTTGAGTTTGGCGGCGAGGGTTTCGGCGGTGTCGTTTGACTCGGCCTCAAACCGGCCCCAGTCGAACGGGTCGGTCCCTGAGAAAGTCAGTTCCTGCTCGGTGGTCAGGCTGCAGAGCAGCCCGACCTTCCGACAGGCTTCCGACAAGACCGGTCCCGAGAACCCAGCCTTTTTTGTTCCATAGGGAAAGGCGAAGGTGGAGTTGCTGATGCCGAATCGATCCCGCAGCACCTCCAGGGATGTCTCGAGATCGCTCGCCAGTTCGTTGGGGCGATTGCGGAAATCGGCGTGGGTGTGCGTGTGCGTCGCCAGTTCGATCAGGCCGCTGGCATGCATCTGCCGGCATTGGGCGGTCGTCAGCGGACGCCAGCTTTCGGCCGGCGCGGCGGCAGAGCCCTTTCCCGCCCAGTTGTCGAAGGGGAACGGCTCCGGCGAATCGAGATAAGCCGTCGAAACGAAAATTGTCGCCGGAATGCCGAGGTCTCGCAGCACGGGCCAGGCGTGCTGATAGACATTCTCGTAGCCGTCATCAAACGTTACGACGAAGACTTCGCGGGGAACCTGCCGTCCGCGCAGGCTCGTCTCCAGCACCAGCCGCAGCGGCCAGGCAATGAACCCTCGGGCCAGCAGCCCCGAGAGTTGTTCACGGAATCGCTCGGGTGTGACGTTGAACGTGGGCTCGGGAAGGTCGGGCACGGGATTCGTGACCCGGTGATACATCAGAATGCCGAAGGCGTTCTGCAGCCGGCCTCCGAACAGCCGGTTGAGCGGGACCCCCGCACGACGGGCGAACTCGTGCTTCCAGTGCGCAAGGCGGCCACGGCTCGCATGCTGGGCAGCGAGGTCGGCGGGAACTCCGGCCGCGGCATGCGCGACAACCGCGACCGAGCCTTCCGGCGGCGTTTCATCGGAAGGCACGGGGAGGTCGGAGATTTCCATTTCGACGAATTCGGGCGGAACGTGAGAAACCGGCATGGGGGAGTGGCTCGAGGGCTGAAGGGCGTCGTCAGAAAACCTGGACGCTCGCCGATTTGACCGAGTCTCGCGATTCCAGTTCATCGATCGACGTCAGTGCGAGGCGCGGTGCAGAACGACTGAAACCAGGGTCTCGAAGACGAGCTTCATGTCGCGGACGAGGGTGCGGGCCTTCATGTAGCGGATGTCCATCCGCATCCATTCGGTGAAAGGGACTTTGGATTTGCCGTGGACCTGCCAGATGCAGGTGAGTCCAGGCGTCACCTCCAGCCGGCGACGCTTCCATCCGTCGATCTGCCGCGATTCCGCAATGACGAGCGGCCGCGGCCCCACCAACGTCATGTCGCCGATGAGGACGTTCCAAAGCTGCGGGAGTTCATCCAGGCACGACTTGCGGAGGAACCGGCCGATCGGCGTGATCCGCGGATCGTGCTTCATTTTGAATGCCGGTCCGTCCTGCTCGCTCTGTGCCCGCAGCGCCGCCTTCCGGGCCTCGGCATCGACGCACATCGTGCGGAATTTGTAGATGGTGAATGGCTTGCCTCCGAGCCCGTCGCGAAGCTGCGAGAACAGGATCGGCCCGCGCGAGGTCAGCTTGATCGCCGCAGCGACCGCCGCCAGCAACGGTGAAAGCATCAGCAAGCCAACACCGGCTCCGACCACATCGATCGCGCGTTTCCAGGCCGGCAGATCCTGGACGAACAGGACTTCGAGGGGGTCGACGGGACGTTGGCGTCCCGCCTCGCGAGTCACAGAATCCAGCACCTCGACCGCCGCCACCTCTTTCCCTTCAGGATCGTTCGGATCGGGCGCCTGATGCGTGGGATAGACGAAGACACGGCACGAGTCAGCGCGCGGAGTCTCGGACTTGGTCACCGAATCGGCAAACTTCCACGCGCCGATTTCGCCGGTGTCCCAGAGGATGACCCCGATGGTGTTGTCATCGACGAACCCGGCATGGTCGGTGGCGCGGATCCGCGGCTGCAGATGTTCGGCGAGCTTGCGAAGTCGCGTCTGCCCCTCTTCGGTCGCGGCGAACCGATAGGTGACGAGCGAGAACTTCGAACGGCTGCGGTCGGCCCGCATCCGTTCGCATTCCAGCAGCGAGCGAAACCGCTCCTGATCATGAAGGTAGGCGGTCGCCATCCCGCGATGAAAGGCTTCACGGCGGCGTCCCCAGTTCCGGAAGAGTGTGAGCATAGTCTGAACTCGGATGCGGACGATGAACTTCGACAGTTGGGGAAACTCAGTTGGTGAACAGTTCGATCGGCGAGCGGCTGTCCGGTCCTGGCAGGCCTCCGTCGTTAGCCCACCGAAGGGGCGGGCGCCGGGCGGAACGGCATCGTCAGGAGTTCCGGGCGAACGTATTCGCAGGCGACGATCGTTCCCAGGGCCGACAGGACCGCGACAACCAATCCCGCCGCGAGAACCAGCGACTTCTTCGGACTGACCGGCTGCGGACTGTACGTTGCCGGCTGGACCACGCTGACGTTTGAGATGCTTTCGCTGGCAAGAGCCTGGTCGATGCGGGCCTGCTCGAGCTTCTCGGTGTAGCCCTTCAGGC
>JADZEF010000350.1 GCA_020850695.1 Planctomycetaceae bacterium
CGGAATCATCGGCGACTTCCGACGGTTCGATTTCGTTGTCGCTCCAGCCCTGGGCGATCTTCTCGTTGATGAACTCGACCAAGACGTCCGTCGAACCCGTCGAGAAGGGCTTCTTGACCCCCTTGGCGACCGGCTTAGCCCGTTCCGCGGTCTCATCGTCCGCCTTGGAATCATCCCCCTTGGTCGAATCCTTGACGGACGATTTCACCGGTGCCTTGGCCGCCGAAACCTTGGACCCCTTCGCTCGCTCGTCGCCCAGTCCAACATCCGGCACGAGAGCCAAGGTTCCCAACAGTGTTCCCAAAGCAATCGAGAGTCCTGCCCGGCGGTTCAGCAAAGTTCGGAACACGGAGGAAAACCGCATGGATTGTGGCTCCAGAATCGAAAGACCGCGGCCTCTGCACCTGACCAGACAGCCGTCAAGCGACTTGTCCATACGCCTCGGGGGGTCTGAACAGGTCATTGCCGCGCTGAGATAACCCCAGAAGGGACCTGATCTATTCGCGTCTTTCCGCAGAAGAATCTCAGAATTCGGCAGACCGCGTCCTCGGAACGTCCGTAGTGATCATATGATAGGGAGTTTTAGAGAGAATTTCAAATCGCATGAACGGAGGTTAATCATTCTGCCATCGAACTGAGTTCGTTGAGTTCAAAGGAGATTGAGGCGGCCTGCCTCCAGGTAGCCAGGAATGTCGCGATGAGAGCGGTGAGAACAGATAAGTCGCCCCGCTGAAGGTCTACTGATCGACGGACTCCGGCCGGAAAAGTGATTCCAACGGGTCGTCGCTCACGACTTGCCCAGCCCGATTTCCAAACCTTCCGCACAGATCGGGACGAACCGCGCAATCGCGGTTGTCCCGCAGCCTCTCCGAGATGAACAGAGTCTTCCGAATTGATGCGTCTGTCGGAGGTTCTGTCAATCGGTCAAAACCGACGCCGGATTCTCGTTGACAATCACCCCCTCTCGACGATTAGTTAAGGGCGTAGACGGTCACTGGCTTCCTGAAACGAACAGGAGGGGCCTCGATGGTCGATCCACCGTACGAGTTTGCGTGAGGTGTGGTGTCCGCGCTGCACCTCGCCGGCAAACTCGCCAACCCGGAACCGCGGACCGACGCGGCGGGTTTTCCGGCCTTCAGCGGTTTGGCCGATTTCTTCCCCGAGTGGAGGAGGCTCGTCATGAGTGCTCCGCCGGGTCGAGTGATGGGGCTGTCGGGCTTCCGGTAGCCCCCGTCTGGTCCGTTCCCTCTCGTCTGTGCACGTCTCAATCCCTTCTCCGGGAGTTGAAATGATGCTTCCGCCTGGACGGTATGGGTGACGTCGGCGACCCCCGGTCCCGAGCGTCACCAGGGCGAAGCGTTCGTACCCTTCTCCGACGAACGTCCGCCTGAAGTGGCAGTGCTTTGTTCTCTTGTCGGAACAATTCAGAACCCGGCGACGGCCGCAACCTCCAGGTTGTCGGCCGTCGCTCCATTCTTTGAGGGTGAAAAGACAGTCCGTCGAGGGTCGATCGCGCGATACGGCACGTCCCTCAGGCATTGCGACGGGCGCGGTCCGGCTCATCCACGAGCCCGTCGAAGGCGCCCGGACGACAAACCGTTCTCCGCACAGGAACGGTCTTCACGCGAGGGCCTGCCGCGAGTCGGACGGCTCGATGGCCGGCGGAGTTCCCGCAGAGCCCATCCGCGCGAAGATCAGCAGGGCTTCCACCAGCATCAGGACCGCCAGGGTCAGGAGCACAAGCGCGATCAGCGGGACCAGTTGCTGCGAGAACTCGTTCAACGTGAGCTGACCGGTCAGGCCCCGTCCGATGTTGCGGAAGACGTCCGCGTACTTCATCAGAAGCTCGTTGAAGCCGAGCTTCTGCGGGCCGCGCATAATGTTGACCAGCGCCCACGAGCTCATCGCGTACATCCACACGGTCGGGATTCCAGTGACGAACCAGACCCAGATCGCCTTTCGGGTCCGCCACAGCCAGACGGTCACGCCCAGCAACGGGAGCGCGGCGAGCAGCTGATTGCTGGCGCCGAAGAGGGCCCAGAAGGTTCTCCAGACTTGAACCGGCTTCCCCTCGGAGTCCTTGATGGTCTGCAGCAGGAAGATGGCGGGAAGCCCGCCCGTGAGCAGCGTGCCCAGCCACATTCCCTTCCGGTTATGCCAGCCGGTCAGCTCCTGGATGATGTAACGCCCCAGCCGAGTGCAGACATCCAACGTGTCGTATACGAAGGTCGTGAAGGCCATGAGTGCAAACGAGATTCCCAGCTCTGGGCGGATTCCCACCTTCTGTAGAAACGCCCCGATTCCCTGGGCATAGATATTATTGGGATCACTCGACGCCACCGGGCTGTCCTTCGCCAGCATCATGACGCAGCACAAAGACACGATGGCGACCATCGATTCAAGGAGCATCGCTCCGTAGCCGATCACACGAGCGTCCGTCTCGACGCGAAGCTGCTTCGACGTCGTGCCCGAGGCAATCAGCGCATGGAATCCGCTGCACGCCCCGCACGCAATCGTGATGAACAGCATCGGGAACAGGTCGTTTGTTCCCGCGAGCGTTCCTTCGGTGAAAGCAGGGAACTGAATCGGCTTGCCCCCCAGCAGCAGCCCCAGAGCACCCGCCCCCAGTGCCGCATACAGGAAGTAGCCGCCGAGTTGTCCGCGCGGCTGCAACAGGAGCCACATCGGAACGACCGACGCGATGCAGCAATAGACGAGCAAGAGGATGTTCCAGGCCCGGCGGGCGGCCGCCTCGTCGGGATTTTCCGTGAAGTATCCGAGGACCGAAGTCATGTCGACCGGCAGTTTCTGGCCCAGCCAGATGGAGACGGCGACCAACGGCAGAAAGATGAAGGTCGCCCGCTCCATCGAGATTCCGCCGAACCGAACGACCAGTCCCATGATGATCGGCAGGGCGAGATACATCAGCGAGGACGAGGCGATGCCGGCTCCGCTGACCGCTTCCCCGTTCTCAAGTTTCTGAATCCCGACAAACGCCCCGGCGGTGATGTCGGTGAAGGCGACGATGATGTAGATGAGGGCCAGCCACACGAACAACAGGAACAGCAGAAACGCGCGGCGGCTCATGTGCTTGCGGACGACTTCGGCGATCGACAGGGCCTTGTGGCGAATGGACGCCACGAGGGCGGTCATGTCATGGACGCCGCCGATGAAGATCGCCCCGAGCAGGATCCACAGCAGCGCCGGCGCCCAGCCGAAGGTCTTGCCCGCGAGGATGGGGCCGACGATCGGGCCGGCGGCGGCGATGGCCGAGAAGTGCTGGCTGAGGAGCGCGCCGGCGCCGATCGGCATGTAGTCGATGTCGTTGCGATGTTCGACCGCCGGCGTCCGGGCGTGCGGGTCGAGCTTGAGGAGCCGCGAAAGGATCGGGCCATAGGTCCAGTAAGCGATCGACAGGATCAGCGCCGCACCGATCACGATCAGCAACATCGACATGGAAACGTCCCTCAGCGCATGGGCAGGTCGAGGTGCCGAGCCCCGTGGATTAAACGAGCGCGGTAAGGCAACCTCCGCTCGAAGCGTAGCTCATTCGCGAAAACCACGCCAGCGCGGTCCACGAAGACGCCTTTCTCCGTGGGATAGACTTCCAGCCTGTCAGGAATCTTCAGAAGCCACAGGGACACTGAGAAGGCAAAGGCATTTCAACAGGAGCAAGCAGAGGAAGCAGAGCGAATGCAGAAGTCGAATGACGCACCGACGATGCATGCGGCAGGAGTTTGTCCCTCTCTGCTTGCCTTTTCTCTGCTTCCTCGGCTTGCTCCTGTTAAGAATGCCTTTCGGTTTCTGCCCTGGCTTTGTCCGTGGCAAAACTCTTCGTGGATTTGCGGGCCGATCTTCCTGAACAGTTCACGCTTCACCGAATAAATGATTACCCCTCCACGAGGAACACCCGCCACAGCCCTCGGCGAGTCTTGCGAACACGCAAGCAGTGGATACAGTCATCCGCGGCGGAAGATGTCAGTGCATCCGGCGCCGATGCCGCAGGCGTTGGCTTCGGTGGCAGAGCCACGACTTCACGGAAGTTGCAGCGGGGACGGACATGAATTACACGCTGGCATACCGCGGTCACAGTGGACTCATCGAGACGCCACGGACAGCCACGCTCACGCTCGCGCCCAATCTCACCCGCGAGCCGGTCGCGTTCGACGCAGCCCTCCGCAAGCCGCTCCGTTTCCGCGAAGCAATGTCGGCGCTGCACGATGTCGTGGTCAGCAACCTCAAGTTCGAGCCGCGCGATCGATCGGCCTATGAAGCATGGAAACAGCGCGAAGTAGAGCGGGCGCGGGCCATCCGGCGCGCCGCCTACGCCGAGGCCCGCGACCGCGTGATGGCTCAGCGCGAGAAGACGGTCCCGCGCGACCTCGAGCGACTCTATCGCCGCGCCCGCGACGTCTATTGGACCGCCCGTCAGAAATACGCGAACTACCTGTGGCGTCACGACCGCGATCTCTGGCGGAAGCTGATGCCATGCGACCCGGTGATCACGGTGGCAGACGATGTCGTGTTCTTTGAGTGTTTCTCGTCGGATGAATCAAGCTACGGTTGCCTGACGGTCGAGCGCGGCGAAGGATTCGGTCCGTGCGACGCGGTGAAGTTCGGCACGACGAACGTCGATTACTCGTGGGACCTGTACCGCCACTTCCAGTCATTGCGAACGTATCGCGAGACCCGGTTTCGAATCGACCCGCAAGGCTTTGAAGTCGCCACGCAGGGGAAAGCCGACTACCGCGAAGAGAAGATCGATCTGCCGACCAGCTGGCTCCGCGGCTTCGTGCAGATCCAGGCGGGAATGTGCCTGCCGCTGCGGACGGTGTCCCTTTCGCGCGAGGCGATGTATTCGATTCTCGCGTTCCTGCGGCGGAACAAGGCGAAGGCGAGTCCGCGGGCCATCCGCTTCGAGCTTCTCCCCGGGCAATCGCCGTCGATCGTCCTCGAACCCTGGGAGCGCCGGATCGTTTCGTATGGAACCCGTTATGACGGGCCGACGGGC
Organism: Planctomycetaceae bacterium; assembly: GCA_020850695.1. GTDB lineage: Bacteria > Planctomycetota > Planctomycetia > Planctomycetales > Planctomycetaceae > JADZEF01. Next base: position 5,012 of record JADZEF010000350.1, read on the forward strand.
GAACCGGTCCGTATCTGGGGACGCAATCGACTGTTGACGATGGCGCGGCTCCTGCCGCTGATCGATCGCGTCGACGTCTACCTCCTCGGTACGGGGCTACCGAGCTTCTGGGTCGTCCGAATGGGCGAGATGCGGTTCACGCTCGGCCTTTCGGGCTGGACGAAGAACGACTGGACTCGGGTCTCGGCCATCGATCTGCTCGCTCCTCCTGCAACACCGAGCGCGGCTCTGGTCGACACATTGCGGCGGACACTTCGTGAGAGTCGCTCGGCTGATTTTCTGAAGCTCGTAAGCGACGCCCATGCGGAACCGGCTGAAGCGGCCGCCGGACTCAACCAACTCGCGCATGCAGGGCAGATCATCTACGACCTCGAGGCGCGGCGTTACCGCTGGCGGCAGATTCTCCCGCAAGCGCTGGGCGAGGCCGAGATCGGTCCAGAGAACGAAGAGTTGGCGGTATCCCGATCGCTGGTGCGTGGACGCGCCGTGCGGCTGGAGTCGCGCGAGGCGCTGTCCGATGGAAGCGTGTTGCTATCCGGGCACGTCGAAGGAAAGCCGTGCGAACTGCTGATCGACGCCGATGCGCGGATGCGACGCGCGAAGTGCGTGTGCGGGCACCATCGCAAGGGAGGGTTGCGGATGGGCCCGTGCCGACACCTGCTGGCGCTCCGTCAGGCCGATGCCCAGGGCGAGGCCGTCATCGGCACGAGCCGCGACTGGTACGACCGGCTGCGGCGCTGGGCCAGCAACTGAGTCAGTTCTGAGCGCTCAATCGGCGGACTCAAAGAATGTCGCCTTTTCGCTCCGCGAGAAGTAAGCCAATCGCGCGATCGATGCGGAGTGTCTCAACCAACTTGCTGCGCGCACGGCTTTCCTCTCGCTGAGCGAGAGGGCTACCTTCGTTGGGGCGCCGAACGAATCATCACGACTCGTAGATCGGCTCGAGCGGCTCGTCGAGAATCCGCTTGACGATCGCCGCCGACGTGATCCCTTCGCCGCTCGCGTTGTAATTCGGCAGGACCCGGTGCCGAAGCACGAGCGGGGCCACTTCGCGGATATGCTCTGCCGTGACGGTGGGCTGTCCGTCGAGAACGGCCAGCGCCTTCGCCGCGAGAATCATGTGCTGGCTGGCTCGCGGTCCCGCACCCCACGCGACGAAGTCGCGAACGTACTGGATGGCGTCAGGCTGGTCTGGCCGCGTGTTGCGGGCCAACGAGACCGCATACTTCACGACGTGCCGCGACACGGGAATCCGCCGTACCAGGTGCTGCCATGCCGTCACCTGGTCGAGGGTGCAGACCGAATTGACCATCGGAGTGCGGTCCTCGGTCGTGGCGATGACGATCTCTTCTTCTTCCTCGGCGGAGGGATAATCCATCCAGAGGCTGAACATGAATCGATCGAGCTGCGCCTCGGGGAGCGGGTAGGTCCCTTCCTGCTCGATCGGGTTCTGCGTGGCGAACACGATGAAGGGCCGCGGCAGGACGTACGGCTTGCCAAGGCTCGTCACGGTGTATTCCTGCATCGCCTCAAGCAGAGCCGACTGCGTCTTGGGTGGAGTGCGGTTGATTTCGTCCGCCAGGATGACGTTGGCGAACAACGGTCCCGGAACGAACTGCATCCGCCGCGAGCCGGACGTGTCTTCCTGGAGAAGCTCCATCCCGGTGACGTCGGCCGGCATCATGTCCGGTGTGAACTGGATCCGCTTGAAGCTCCAGTCGAGCGTCTGAGCCAGCGTCTTCACCAGGAGCGTCTTCGCGAGCCCCGGGACGCCGATGACAAGCGTATGACCCTGCGAGAAAAGGGCCGCGACAATTCGCCGCACGCTCTCGTGCTGGCCGATGATGACCTTCCCGATCTCGGCTTTGAGACGTTCGAACCCGGCGTTCGCCTGCTGGAGGAGTTCGAGGTCATCGACCGGAAGCGGCGGGGTGTCGGTGCTCATGGCCGACACCGTACGGGGGGACTGCGATTAATTCAATAACGCACAGTCGCGCGTCGCGAAATGGGAAATCCGAAATTCAAATGTCGAAGGAAATGTCAAAAGGTCAAAACTCAAAAGTGTCGTTCGACTCGCTTTTGAATTTGGCATTTCCTTTCGACATTTGAATTTCGACCTTCGGATTTCTCTCCCGGGGGACTGGGTCAGACCAATCGCCTCGAAGGGCTTCCGTGCCCTCCATCACGAGGCGATTGGTCCGTGGTGAAGCCGGTCGCGGCCAGGCATCGCCACCCAACCCCAGTCCTGGACCCTCCCTGGGCCAGCCAGTCCGCAAAGCCCGGTAAGCCAGCGGATCGTGCCTGAGAACTGCTGCGTGATTTCAAGTGAGAACGTCGATCATCTGCCCGGGAGCTCGGGCTTCCTCGAACAACAGGCTTGAAAGACGGCTCGCCCCGACAAGTGGGAGCCGATCCGTGGCTCCTGATGGCGTCCAGCGCAAGGCCGGCATCCAGTAACCGTCAATTCAAGCAGAGATCGTCGTCGACCGGACAGGCAGGGAGACTTCGATTCCGACCGAAGTCGCTGCAGAAAGGCACTGACTCAATCTATTGAAAGGCCTGCGTCGCCAGTTGATCGAACTGAGCGCCGCTCGTGGCCAGAAACTGGGACCAGACGTCCTTGTCCCAGATTTCCGCATGGTCATGAACCCCCAACAGGACGAGGTCTTTCTTCAATTCGGCAAACGCCACCAGCCGCTCGGGAACCCGGATTCGACCTTGCGAGTCGAGGGGAACCTCTTCGGCCTGGGCATAAAACAACCGGAGGTAATTCCGGATTTCAACGCGGTTGGTCGCCTTCTCCGACAACTTCGCCGCCAACGTGTTAAACGCCTGAGGGGAATAGAGAAACAGCGACTTCTCGGTCCCCGGGGCGACAAACAGGCTGGTCAGCTCTCCTTCGCCGAACTGTTCCTTGAGTCGCTTGGGAACGGCAAGCCGCTGCTTGTCATCCAGGTTGCGTTCGTAGGTGCCGGTAAGCGGCATTCCTCGTCACCACTTTTCCCCAAAACTCACCACTGAGACCCCAATTTATCAATGCGCGTTCGAGGGTCAAGCAGGTGATTTCGGACCATGCGCGGAAACACCGGACTCCCAGTGCGCAGGTCCGCATCGCCATTGGGATTGGGGAATTTCCTGCAATTTTTTCGGGGACCCAAACGCCCCTCAGTCGGGTGTCAAGGCGGGGCGACTGGGCTATGTGGGTCGCAGCAGTTTCTTGTAGAGATGCTCATGTGAGCGGACGAACTCGCTCCATGTATGCCTTTCTCTCACAAGACGTTGCGCGGATTGCGCGCGGTCTGCGGCGCCGGCGGGATCTCGAAACACATCGAGAATTGCCGCACAAAGTGCTTTGGGATCTCGTGACGGGACGACCTGACCGGAGAGTCCGTCGGACAGAACTTCGCGAACTCCCTCAACATCGGTCGCAATCACGGGCGTTCCCGCAGCCATGGCCTCCAGAAGGACGTTCGCCATTCCCTCCCACCGGGACGACAGGACAAAGGCGGCCGATCGCTTCAGGATCCCTTCCAGGGTATCGCTCCAGCCCGCCAGATGGACTCGCTGCTCCAGGCGATGGTCTCGAATCCAGTCCTCGATCGCTCCTCGCAACGGTCCTTCCCCCACCAGAAGAAAGTGAAGGCCTGTTTCGACTTGCGCTGCGAGTCCTGCCGCCTCGAGAAACAGGAAGGGGTCTTTCTGTGGATCGAGCCGCCCGGCAAAAGTGATCGTGGGGAAAAGTGGGGGAATTCCCAGCAGCGTCAGATCCGCGGGTGAAGCTTGTGCGTATCTTTCGAAGTCAACGCCATTGGGGACGACGATCACCCGGTCGCGGGGAATGCCTGCCGACCGATGCATGAACTCCGCGACCCCCTCGCTGACGCAGACGTGCCGTTCCACCAGGCTTGAAGTCCAGCGATCGAACCGCAGCCGCCAGCGGCTTCGCTGCTCCGCCACGCGAATCCCGGCCACGACGTGCGGTACGCCGGCCCGCCAGGCGGCGACACGCCCCAGCAGATTCGCGTGGTAGAGCCACGTTTGAAGGATCTGCGGGCGGATGTCGCGGAGAGCCTGCGTCAGCCGCCTCAATCCTGCCCACGCCTGTGTGGATCGATTGAGCGCCACGGAATGCACGGGAAGGCCCGCCGCACGCAGTTCGTCGGCGAGCGATCCTCCGTCTCGCAGCGTGATCACGTGCGGAGCCCACTCCTGGCGATCAATCCCCTTCACCAGCCGGACGAAAGCCCGCTCGGCCCCGCCGGGATCGAGTTCAGTGATGCAGAAGGCTATCGGGATCGCCAAACGGAGGCTCCTGACGAGCCCTCCTGGCCCAGGGTGAGTCGCCCGACGCCGCCGCGCAGGGGGCGGAAATGTCATCGCATCTCAACCGATTATATCGCAATTCCGCTCATCCGCCTTGAGACGCATTGCGGGCAAGGCCGTCGCATTCCCTGAGGCGGCTCGCGAACGCCGGACAGGCATGGTATCGTCATCGTTCACGCCCGCGCTTTCTGCTCCACCCCCATCGACATCGAGCGCACCGATGAAGGCTTGGCGGTTCCACGCATTTGGCGACATGCGGCTGGACGACGTCCCCGCTCCCGCTCTGAAGCCCGGCCATGTTCTGGTCCAGCCCCTGTGCGTGCAGCCCAGCGTTACCGAAGCGCAACTCGCTTTCGGTATCCCGACGCTCGCCTACGATCGCGTCAAGCGTCGCCTCGAATCCGACGCCCCGCTTCAGCTCTTCGGCCACGAGTTCTGCGTCCGAATCGTTGAAACCGCCCCCGATGTAACTAGATACAAGGTCGGCGACCGCGTCGCGGCCCGCGCCAAGCTGCCGTGCGGGGAGTGCACGCTGTGCCGCACCGAGCGGACCGCTCTCTGCCGCAAAGGACCCGTCATCGGCTTCGACCTCCCGGGTTGCTTCAGCGAGCTCGCGCTGCTTCCCGAGAATGCCCTGGTGAAGGTGGATGATGCCATTTCCGACAGCGAGGCCGCCTGCCTCCAGTCTCTCAGCGATAGCGTGGCCGCGGTGGAAACGGCCGGTCTCCAGATCGGCGATACGGTGGTGATCCTCGGTCAGGGAAGCATGGGGCTCGAGTGCCTGCAGGTCGCCAGACTGAGCGGAGCCGGCCTGCTCATCACCGTCGACGTCCGCGACGAATCGTGCCGCATCTCGAAGGAACTGGGGGCCGACCACGCTCTTAACGCCCGCACCGGCAACGTCGTCGAAGCGATTCGTGACCTGACGGGGGGCAACGGGGCCGACGTCGTCTTCGAGTGCGCGGGGGGAAGTCCTAAGCAGGGACTGGCCGGCAACGCGACCGTGATGCAGGCGATCGATGCGGTGCGGTCGGGAGGCAAGATCATCGGCGTGTCATGGTTCGGCGCTCCGCTCGAAATGAACATCGACCTCCTTCGCGAGCGGAGCCTCCGCTACCTCTTCCCCGACATCAGCACGCAGGGGCACCTCGAGCACACGGTGCGGCTTGTGGCCTCGGGCCGGGTGCGGCTGCAGCCGACGATCACGCACAAGCTCGACGGCATCGAGTCGGTTCCGAAGGCCTTCGAGATCACCGCCAATAAAGGAAAGTTCGCCGCCATCAACCCCGCTCAGGTGGTGCTGGCGAAGTGACCGCCAGTCACGCTTTGAGATCGAGGCTGGGCGGACGATAGAAGGCCGCGATCGGCAGCATCAGGAGGGCGAGGACCGCGAACTCCCAATGCGCATTGCGCTCCACCCCTTCGATCCCGATTCCTGCCGCGGACATTCCGGCGCTCAGGGCCCCATGGAAACCGGCGGAAAGAACAATCCCAATCCAGTTGATCAGATTCATCACCCCGATCATGCGTCCCTTCTTGTCCTCCGGCGGCCGTGCTTGCAGGAAAACCTGAAGCGGAACGACGAAGAGACCGGCGAAAACTCCGACCAGCGCCATCACCAATCGCAACTGGACCTCAAATGGCTGACGTGGAACGAGCAGCGCCAAAAAGGATTCCGCGCCACCCCGTTCGCCCAGCGGAACGAGGGACGCCCGCCAGCCGAGCACCGCGACGGCGCCGAGCGAGCCGACCAGTCCCCATCCTCCAAGCCGCACCAGTCCGAAGTTCACGGTGCGGTGCGAGAGCTTCGCGGCCACCATGCACCCGATGGCGATGCCGACTCCCATGCAGGCATTCGCCATGCTGGTGCGGCTGTCGCTATAACCCATGACGAATCGGCCGAGCGGATTCGCGACGATATTGACGACGCCTCCCAGAAACCAGAACAGCGACGACACCAGGAGAACCCTCATCAGGGGGCGGTCGCTGCGGAGCATCTGCCAGGTGTCGGTGTCGATCAGAAGAGACGACTTCCGCAGTTCCAGTCCAGGATGTGCGATCGGGGTGCGGCGGACGAAGAGCGACGTCAGGAAGCCGAGAAACGCGATGCCGATGCACATCGCGCTGATCACCCAGAGCCGACCTTCGAACCAGTCCTTGGCATACCCTGCCAGCGCCTGGCCGAAGATGATGGCCACGAACGTCGTCATCAGGACGAGCCCGTTGGCGTTTGGCAGGTCCGGCCTCTGCAACATTTCGGGAAGAATCCCGAACTTCGCCGGACCGAAAAAGGCGCTGTGGGTTCCCATCAGAAAGAGAACGCCCAGCAGCAGCGCCAGTTGCCGACCCAGGTCGTTTCCGCCGATCAGAAAGGCGGACATTCCCGCCAGCATGATGAGGGCTTCGGCCGCCTTCATCGAGACGATGATCGTCCGCTTGGGAGTGCGGTCGGAAAGCCATCCCGCGAAACCGGAAAAGAGAACGAACGGAATGGCGAAGAGGGCCTGCGCCCACGATTCCCGCTTCGGTCCGCCGGCCGCGAGCAGGTCGGCGCAGAGGAGCAGAACCATCTGCTTGAAGAGGTTGTCGTTGAAGGCTCCCAGAAACTGCGTCGTCAGCATTGCCAGGAAACCGGTGTCCCGTGTCAGGCGAGGGGCGGTCGCCGTGGTCTGTGCGGCGGGCAAGACGCTGGAAGTTTCGACGCTCATGTCTCTCTCAGGGATCATTCCACCGGATCGACGAACCCCATGGGGTTTGGTCCGGCGGTGAAATAACGGGCGGCTGAATGGGAGGGGACGCGGCGGACGTCGCCGGCAGGCAGGAAACCACGGGACGAGCCCCATGGCACTCGGCAGGGACCGGCAATTGCGGCATCCTCTCGAACTGACTCTTCTACCAGAACGGAGTTGGTCGGGAGGACGCCGCGATGTTCAGGGATGATAGCAGATGGGGCCCTGCACGAGCTTGTCGACAACGGGCTTGTCCGGTGGGGCCGCCGATCTACTTCCCCGGCCGCAACATTGGCTCGAGTTCTTCGACGAAGTCCTTGACGTCCTGGAATTCGCGGTAGACCGACGCGAACCGCACAAAGGCCACCTGGTCGACATGCCGCAGCGCGTTGAACACTTTCTCGCCGATGTAGCGAGACGGGACTTCGACTTCGAAGTTCTCGTAGACGTCCGCTTCGACGTCGCACACAATCTGCTCGATCTGATGCTCGCTGACCGGCCGCTTCCAGCACGCTTTCGTCAGCCCCGCCCGGATCTTCTCGCGATCGAATGGCACCCGCGTTCCGTCCTTCTTGATGACGCGGAGCGGAGACTCTTCGATCTTCTCGTAGGTCGTGAAGCGGCGCTGGCAATCGGCGTTCAGACATTCGCGGCGACGGCGGATGACGAATTGCTCGGCCCCGCGCGAGTCGATCACTTTCGTCTCGCCGTGTCGGCAGAATGGGCACATCATCGGTACGGTCTCCCGGCAGCCGATGCGCCGCGTCGCACAGCCCGCCTCGTCGATTCCCTGAGTTTGCCGGCATTCCCCGCCGGAAGCCTCACTGTATCCATCGCCCGAGAACGGAACCAGCCCCTGTCGCGGTCATCCCCCGTGCTCAGCGATTATTTACCGGGAAGATCCCACACCACGGCGACCTCGCTCTCGCCGAAGAGGGCGGCCACGGCTCGCGACAGCAGCACCTGTGACGGCCCATCGTCGCGATGCTTGTCGAGCAGATTGCCGAGCAGCCGGACCGCCTTGTGGAATTCGCGCTGCTCGAAGGCGTGGCGGGCTTCATCGTAGTTCGCGTGGAGCGTCGCGACCTGCGACTCGGGATAGGGCGAAAGTTCGTAGAGCCGGATCTCGCGACTCATGTTGACGACCCGCGCATCGCACAGCCGCCGGCAGCAGAAATTTTCATCGAGATACTGGGCCGTCGACGCCGTGATCAGGACATGCACCTTCAGATACTTCGTCGCGCCGCGGACGCGGCTGGCCAGGTTTACGTTTTCGCCCAGCGGTCCATACTTGAATTTCTGGACTGTTCCCGAGTTTCCGACCTGGACCAACCCCGAATTGATGCCGATGCTGATCTCGAGCGGGATGCCGACTTCGGCCTTCCAGCGAGCGTTGAGCGTCGGGACGCGGCTCAACATGTCGAGAGCAGCGCTCGCCGCGCGGACGGCGTGATCTTTCTGGTCGTCGGGCGGGCCCCACATCGCCATCAGTTCGTCGCCGATGTAGTCGACGAGAACTCCGTCACGGCTCGTCACGCATTCGGAGAGTTCACCCAGGACATCTTTGATCCAGTCGAAGAGCCGGGCCGCGCCCAGCTTCTCGCTGATGCGGCTGAAGCCGCGGATGTCACAGAAGAGCATCGAAGCGTCGACCTCGCGGGCCTTCAGCATGTCGGGATGCGTTTCCAGCCGGCGGACGAGCTGCGGGCTGAAAAACTGTCCGAACTGGTGACGCAGCCGCGAGGCATCCTGCTCGAGCCGCATGCGCGACAGTCCCGAGGCCACCGCCCCGGCAATCAGGTTCGCGACGAGCGCGTCACGGTTGGTGACGGACGGCGTCGCCCGCGCCATCGAGTACATCCGCTCGCCGTACAGGACGGCGACCAGTTGGGCCGATTCATCGAGGATCGGAACGGCAAG